>CAYRWE010000005.1:0-53836 GCA_964427655.1 uncultured Solibacteraceae bacterium
GCGGACAGATCACTAATTATCAAAACCGGACAACTTGACTTGTTAACGACAAGGAATTCCCGCTCTATTCCTTTGGAACGCGCAACGAGAAGCGCCCGGTGTCTCCCTGGCTCAGATGTACTTCAAAGGGCTGTTCGACGCCGCCGGCCATCCGAACCGCGACACGGTACTTTCCGTAGAACCCCCTGAACCGCACCACACCCGCGTCGTCGGTCTTCAGAGACAGGTTCCGTGTCATCCACTGTTCCTTGATGAGGCGCTTCAGGCGGTCGTAGATCGGCTTGGGCTTGTAATCCTTATCCAGCCATCCTCCTTCGTCCCGCCAGATTCCCCGGTCCGAGAACCCCCAATAGTTGATCGACTCGACGGCCGGGTGGCCGAACGCCAGCCGGTACATTCGCTCGGCGTATTCGGCTTGCGTCTCCCGTGTCCAGATGCCCGTTCGAGCCCCGCCCGTGATGGGATTACCGTTGGATGGAAAGATCAGCTCCGTGATGTGAACCCGGTGACCCAACTTGGACACGGCGTCAATCGTATCCCAGAAATCCTGTGCCCTGAACCAATCGAACTCCGGTTCGTGGGTCTGCAACCCTATATCGTACTTGGGGACATCCCGCCGGTCCACCTCCTGGAGCAAGCGGACGAATGTCTCCCGGGGCAAAGTTGCACCCACGGGATGATGGGACTGGTAGAGTTTCGTGATGCGCGGCGGTTTCATGTCGTCGAGCCAGAGATTGGAGACGACATCGTACTCGTTGACCAGGAGAGTCGCGTTGGGGTCGCCCGTATGGGCCCAACGCAAAGCCCGCTCGATGGCGTCCGCGGCCTGGGAAAGCGTATACGGCTTTGTTTGGGGCATCCCAAAGGGCATCTGGTGGATGGGTTCATTGACAACGTCCCATATGTTCACCTGCCCGGCGAATCCGGAAGTGTTGGTGAGGATCCTGGCAGCCAGAAGGCTGTCGAGGGTGTTCTCCGGGAACTTGTCCAGCCACGGCGGCAGTGTGGATCCCCACGACAGCGGGTGGCCCTTTACGGTGACGCCATTGGCGTGGCACCACGCGATGACCGGCTCGAAGTCTTTCCATCGGGGCTTGCCGGGCTCCCGCTCATAGGAGTTCCAGTAGAACGGGAAAACGGCCAGGTTGAAGACGTCCAGAAACTCCTTCTCCCACTGTGCTCGTTCGCGCTGGTCCACTGGACGGCCGTCTGTCAGGTCGAACACCAGGTTGCCGAAAAGGAAGTCCTGCGTTTGCTGATCGATTCTCACCTCGATGCCGGGAATGGGGTGGCCATCACTGGTGCGAAGCTCGATGACCGCATCGCTCTTCCGGTGCAGTTCGATATTCCTGGCGGCTTGATCCAAGAAGCGAGCTTCCTCCGCGGCGATGTCTGGAGGAGCTGGCACGGCGCCTCCGACGAGAGGTCCGGCCGCCACAAAGAGAAGCAGTGTTGCATTGAGTCGTGTCGTCTTGCTCATTGCGATTCCTTTCCTCGGGTGGCGTACGTCGAATTGAAGGAGGCCAAGCCCCCATTCTAAGGACATAACCCCTCCCCTCGAAACCGCCAGTGCTGGTCAGTGCAGCCCGCGCACGGAGAGGCCCACCAGCGCCAGCGTCAGGCCGATCATGATCACCACCGTGGCCCACGCAGCCACGTTAAACCAGCGCGGATTGGCCCACTCGCCCATCAACTCGGTACGGTTGATGAGCAGGAGCATGAAGATCAGGACGAAGGGCAGCAGCGCGCCATTCAGCACCTGGGAAAGCAAAATCATGCGCACCAGAGGGAAACCGGGGATCAGGATAACCCCGGCTCCCACTACGATCAGCAGCGTGTAAAGCAAATAGAAGATCGGCGCCTCGCTCATGCGCTTGTTCACGCCGGCTTCGAAGCCGAGGCCTTCGCACACCGAATAGGCCGTGGAAAGCGGCAGGATGCAGGCGGCAAACACGGAGGCGTTCAACAGCCCCGCGCTGAAGAGCAGAAAGGCATACTTGCCGAATGGCTTGAGGCCCAGCGCCGCTTCCCCGGCATCCTGAATATCGCGCGGGTGCACGCTGTAAATGGCCCCCGCGCAGGCCACGATAATGAAGAACGCCACCACGTCCGTCATGATGCAGCCGACGATCACCTCCAGCCGCGAGGCGGCATAATCCTTCACGGAAATGCCCTTCTCGACGATGGCAGCCTGTAAGTAGAACTGCATCCAGGGAGCAATGGTGGTGCCCACCATGCCGATCAGCATGTAGATATAATCCGGCTCCAGCATCAACTTAGGCGTGACGCTGTAAATGGCGGCTTCCTTCCAATCCGGCCTTACCAGGAAACCGGAGATGATATACGTCACGTAAATGAAGCATCCCAGAAGAAAGATCTTCTCGACGCTCTTATAATTGCCCTTCACCACCAGGAACCAGACCGCCACGGCGGCGATCGGAACGGATATGTAGCGGCTGACATGAAATAACTCGAGCGAGCCGGCCACTCCCGCGAATTCCGCCATCACGTTGGTCATGTTGGCGAGCACCAGCAGCGTCATGATGAGAAACGTCATGCGCAGGCCGAACTCCTCGCGGATCAGGTCGGAGAGTCCCTTGCCCGTGACCGCGCCCATGCGCGAACACATTTCCTGCGTGATGATGAGGACCAGAGTAATCGGAAGAAGCGTCCACAGGGGAAGATAGCCGAAACGCGCGCCGGCCGCCGAGTAAGTGAAGATACCGCCGGAATCGTTATCGACGTTGGCGGTGATGAAACCCGGCCCGATGACCGCCAGAAATACAAGGATATGGTAGCGGAAACGGCTGAATAACTTCCCCACTATCTCTGCCTCAGCACGGAGATGATATCGTCGGCCGTGATGACCCCGGCCAGCTTGCCTTCTTCATCCACCACGGGAAGGGTCAGCAGGTTGTACTTATCGAACAGCTCGGTGATGCGGTCCTGACGCTCGTCCACGGTGGCCTGGATGAGCGGCTCGGAGGCGAGATCCTGGAGCTGGGCGCCGGGCCGGGCGATGAACAGGCGGGCCAGCGGGATGGAGGCCGCCAGCTTCCCTTCCTGGTCCACCAGAAACAGCGTGTTGAGGCTTTCCAGCAGCTCTTCGTTGCCCTTGAGGGCGGCCAGCGCATCCATTATCGAAGCCCGGTCGTGCAGGGCCACGTATTCGGTGTTCATCATGCCGCCGGCCGTATCTTCGTCGAATTCCAACAGCTCGCGCACTTCGGTCTTGGGTTCCGAATCCATCTCGTCGAGAATTTCGCCGGAGGCCTCCTCTTCCAATTCGGACAGCGCGTCGGCGGCTTCGTCGGGCGCCATCTCTTCCACGATGTCGGCGGCCTTCTCCGGCTCGAGGGCCTCCAGGATGCTGGCCTGCATTTTGGGATCGATCTCCGAGAGCGCGTCGGCCGCCACTTCGTTGTCGATGGTCTCGAAAATGGCTTCGCGTTCCGCGGGGCTCAACTCTTCCACGATGTCCGCCAGATCGGCCGGGTGCATGTCCTCCAGTTTCTGATACGAGATATTGAGCCGCAGGCGGCGCTGGGGATCGGGTTCGACCACGTTGCAGAATTCCCAGCGAATGGACTTCGCTGGGATGGATTGCTGCAAGGCTCGTACCCAGCGCGCCGGAAGGACGCCCTGGAAGAGGCGGCGGACGATGCTGCGGATACCCACATCCACCTCGACGATGCTGAGGGTGTCGCGGTCGCCGTCGCTGCGAATCTCGAAGGTCAGGTCGGTGACGCGCACCACCTTGCGGCCGTTAACGTCGATGATCTGCTGATCGAGAAGGTCGCGGCCGATGCGCAGCAGGTACTCGTCGTCGTGGTAGGGGGTGAGCTGTTCGTCGCTGAGCTCGATGGCGGCGAGACCGATCGAGCGGATCTGGTCGTAGCGGACCGTGAACGACGCGTAGGCGCCTCCAATGATGACGCGATCGACGCGCGAATCGTTCACCACGGGGACAATGGCGGCATCCTTCACACGTCCGATGCGGCGGCCCTTGAGGTCGAGCACCGGCATTCCCACCAGCTCCGTGAAATACAGGAAGTCCGCCATCGGAAACTCAGATTAGCCCGCCAGCCCAAGCAATTCCCACTATGCCGCATCGCCGCGCGATGCCGCAACCCTTTTCGGATTACAGTAGGTTTATCTCGCGCCCGCCGGCCCGCAGGGAGGCTCGCGCGGCTTCGATGACGCGTTCGTTAAAGGCGCTGTTGGCGGGAGTGGCCATCAAGCCAGCGGCGTCGGCGCTCTCGGGCGCCAATCTGCCCGCATTGACAGCCGCGGCGGCTTCCACGATGTGCGCTATCGAACGATATCCATAGCCCACCGGAACCAGTCCCGGGCCGCCCAGATCCACATACTGGAGGTAGTCGGGATTGGGCTCGGCGTAGAGCGTGGCGCCGGGACCGGATGACTGCGTGGCGTAACAGTGCCGTAGCCCGCGGTATTGATCGGAGTGATCCAGCCAGGCGCCCGCGCCACCACCCTGGAAATAGAGTATCAGCCCTTGCGTGTTGGCGCCCGGAGCGGCGTCCGGCAGGCCCAGGCCGTTCTGCACGTTGAGACACGCGCCGTTTTCCCAGAGGACGCGCGCATCCGTCCAGAGGTAGCCTTCACGGCCGTTGGGGAAGCGATCGAGGATGCCGTAAACGCTCACGCCGGAGGGTAGGAGCCCGGTGATGAAGTGAACTAAGTCGACATAATGGCAGCCGATGTAGGTGAAGGCATCGGAATTTTCGGCGGTCATCCAGTTCTGGAAATTCGAGCGGCGGTAGTACCACTTTTCGATCAGGCGCGCGGCGCCCAGTCGGAATTCGCCGAAACGGCCTTCGCGATAGGCCCGGCGCGCCATGAGGCTGCGGTCGTCGAAGCGCTTGTGATAATCGATGCCCACCAGGAGGCTGCGGCGGCGGGCTTCGTCGGCGATCTCCACGGCGTGGCGGTGTTCGAGCGCCAGGGGCTTCACCGAGAGAACGTGCTGCTCGCGGCCGAGCGCCTGCATGATGAACTCGTGATGCAGGTGGTCCGGCACGGCCACGGCCACCAGGTTGCGAACAGCCAGGCGCTCGAGGGCTTCGCTGTAGCTCGCTTCGCGGCGGAAGCTCTGACCGGGGAAAACCGCGAGGAGCGTTTCGTCGCAAGCCAGCGCATCCATGCTGGCGCTTTTCGACGCGCAGACGGCGATTTCGCCCACGCGCCCCAGGCGTTGAAGCTGATAGAGCGCCGGCAGAATCTGATCGCGGACGATCATGCCCGCCCCGGCCACCAGGACTTGCGGACCTAATGGGCCAGCCGCGTTCGCTTGCATCGGAATCCGCGCGGGCCTCTCAGGCTACCGCGCCCTGCTTCCCGGTGGATTCGGCGAAAGCTTCGCGCAGCACTTCCACGCCTTCCTCGATGGCCTCCTCGGAAATCACCAGCGGCGGGCAGATTTTCACCGTGGCCCCTCCCAGGCCCACGGGGCTGAACATCAGCAGGCCCTTTTCCATGGAGCGGCGAACCACCTCGAAGGCCAGGTCGCCATCCGGCTCGGTGCTGCCGGGGCGCACGCAGGCGAGGCCGGCCACCAGACCTTTGCCCGCTACGCAGCCGATCTGCGGGAAGCGCGAGGCCAGCGCGCTGAGCTTGCGGTGGAGCAGTCCGCCCAGATGGGCCGCGCGGTCGGCCAGCTTCTCTTCGAGGATCAGGTTCAGGGAAGCCAGCGCGGCGGCGCAGCACACCGGATTGCCGGCGTGGCTGGAGCTCAGGCTGAGCGGCGGATAGAGATCCAGGACGTCGGGACGCCCGGCCACGGCCGCCACGGGGAGCGAGCTGGAAATGCCTTTGCCAAAGACCGCCAGGTCCGGAACGATTCCCAGGTGCTCGAAGCCCCACAGCTTTCCGGTGCGGCCGAAGCCCGCCTGGATTTCATCCAGCACCAGCAAAGCCTTGTGGCCCGCGCACCACTGCCGCAGCGCTTGCATGTACGACGCCGGGGCGAAGGCCGCGCTGCCACCCTGGAAGGTTTCCATCACCACGGCCGCCACGTTTTGCGGCTCGATGCGGCGCTCGGCCAACGAGCGCTCGAAGAAGGCGAACGAGGTATCGGGCGTGCGGTAGCCATCGGGGAAGGGGACCTGCACAAAGCCGGGGTCGGGGTTGACGATCCACTCTTTCAGTTCCGGGATGCCGCCGGCCTGCTGCGCGCCCAGCGTGCGGCCGTGGAAAGCCTTGTCATACGAAACCACCACGTGCTTGGCGCGACCGCCCGAGCGGACCCCGAAAGTCCGGGCCATCTTTATGGCGCACTCGATGGCTTCCGACCCGGTCGTGAACAGGAGTATCTTCTTCAGCGGCTCCGGCAATACACCGGCCAGCCTCTCGACCAACTGTGCGCGTGGCTGGTTGGCGAAGGCGAAGGTGGTCAGCAGAGGCGCGGACGCCTGGTGCGCGATGGCCTCTGCGATCTCGCGCCGCCCGTGGCCGGCATTGGCGATCAGCACGCCGCTCGACCAATCGATCCAGCAGTTGCCCCAGGCATCGTAAACCTGAAAGCCCTCGGCGCGATCCCACACCACCGGAGGCTGGCCCCGCATGGCGCGGGGTTCGAACTGCCAGAGCGTTTCGAGCGTGGGAAGCGACTCCGGGACCGGCAAATCGGTGGCAATGCGCCGGTAGCGTGTTTCCACGCGCGGCACGGGTTGGGGGACCAACGAATACTCTCGATGCATGGGGATTCCTCGCGCCACTCGCTCAGTATCATACCGAGTATGGCACGTGGCGCGCGCGCTGCCGTCCTCCGGATTTTTTCCTCGTCGGTGGGCATCCAACATGTGGTCTTCCAGGGTACGGCGACGTTCTCGGCATCGATCGGCATCGAGCGTAGCTGCGGAGAGGCGGGACTGATACTGGAATCCGTGATGCTCCCCGTTTGGCTGGGGCATCGCCGGCTGATCCTTTTCGCTGGGCTATATGCGTGCGCTGGTCCAGGCGGTCAACACCGTGTAGTGGGATTTAGTTTGGATGCGCGGCGGCCAGGAGATGATAGCGCTCCTGAGCGAGCGGATCGAACAGTGATAGGATTGGGGAGAGCGACGTGTCATCCATGGGGCTAGCGGCTCTTCAGTTCTGTCTAAATGTTGCTGAAACCCATGCGATCAAGGGTGCAGCCGCTTACTGTCGGGGCGTAGCGCAGCCTGGTAGCGCACCTGCCTTGGGCGCAGGGGGTCGGGCGTTCAAATCGCCCCGCCCCGACCAATATTGTCAATAGTTTACAGCCGGCACATCGTTCTGACGCCTGAGCGAGTGTTTTCAGTGGGTGGTCACCTGCACAAAAGCTAGGTGCGTGGCGCCGACTGAGAACTCAATCCGCCGTGTTCCGCAGCGGATGGCGAAAGGGGCACGCCAAACTCGACCCGGAGGTTCAGCCCCTTCCGCTTCAGAGGATCTTCATCCACTCCCTGAGAAGTTCCGCCCAGGCGGCCTGTGCCCGTTTCCGAAGCTTGTCTGCCGCAACAAAGGATACGGGGCGGGTACGCTGCCCTGTCTTCTTAGCCTTGGCGTGTGCCAAATCCGCCTTGACCCGAGTGCTGTGGACGTCCTGCAACCATTCGATGTGAGCGGGCAGGACTCCGGCGAGTAGATGTTCGTTCAACCATGCCCCAATGTCAGGGCGGCGGCGTCATATGTCGGATCGCGTTGCAGCGCCTTAAGCAGGATGTCCGCCGCCTGCTCGTCAGCGGGGAATTTCCGGAGATATTGCGCCATGGCCCAAGAGCAGTCGGGCCGGTGCACGACTAACGTTGGACGGGAACGCGTAGGCATAAGGAAATCGGGTATGGTTATCAGTAATTCCCGTTCCCTCACTTCGGGGTTTATTCGGATAGAGATCTCGTGCATGTTGATGCAACCTATTAAAGGAGGCTAACGCGGAGCGAGGTATCGAAGTTTCCGCTGGGTCCGCCGTCCGGCGTCTCCATTGCAAGGCGTTCGCCAAATGTGAAGCGGTTGGCTGACGGTACGCTCAAAGATGACTGTTCATAGGGGAGCGATGAGTAATGACTGATCTAGATGTCTTCCGCAAAGAGATGATGGCCGCGGGCCACCGCCTATTGAACGCCTTGCAATTGGAGGACGAGTTCACTCGTCTTTATTCCGATTATCGGCAGGTTGACGTGCTTGAGCAATGGCAGAAGGCACGGAGGCTGGTGGAGAGTACGGCGGAAGACTACGCCAAGTCAGTTCACTGTTACTGTGAGGCCGTTGAAACCTCGAGTCGCCGGGCTAATCTCGCCTACCCGCCAACCAAAGCAGTTCGGATCATATTATGAAAAGGCCGGTCTCGGCACGCTCATCCTGTCGTTCTTCTTTCGGCACCTTTCTCATTTTCGGGTGCCCTCACTGCTCTTGATGCCCTCAACCCGACATCGCAAACTCAGGACGGCATCGTCAAGAGCGTCGATTTTCGTTGATTTACGTTGATTTCAGCCTGTGCCGCTACCGCGAGTTCATGGCCGCTGCCGCGAACGGTGATCTGTCGTTGCTTAACTGGAATTTCGATACGGGACGGGATGCGGCCCCAAGCGAATATGGCTTGGCGGACGATGCATTCGCACAGCTCTTGCTCCTGCTCTCCAAGGATGAATTCAGGACGGCGGATACGGACCTCAGACAGGACATCACTGCTCTTTACGATTTGCCGTCGAAGCCCCGCCCGATGAATGACACCGCTACCTGGGACGAGGTTAGAAAAGCACTCGCGGTGCTTCGGAAACAGTAGATGAAGTGGCGGTACCAAGGTGGTTGTTCTTCGCCGACATCTAATCCCATGGTGACGGAGACTCGGCGGAGGAGCGGTTTTCGCGAGCCTATAGTCCAGGGTGGCAGCGGCCCGTTCGATAACGGCGGCGTCGACAGGGATCCCGAGAACGACGCGGATGTGTAGACTGCGGCAGGGCTCATCGGTGGGCCGGTACGGATGCCATGAGGGACATCAGGCGCCGGAAAGCAACTGTAGATAATTTTGTAGCTGCCCGGTTCCTCCAGTTGCACCAGTGCTCAACAGACTTCAACGGATTGCCCGTATCCAGCTAAAGCTCAACCAGTTGAAAACAAAGCGTTTTCTCGATGTGCCGGAAACCGCCTTGGGCACATGGGATCTCGGTTATATACCCTAGAAGATTGCCTCTTAGAATCAGTAGCTTGCAGAACTGCCTGTTGAACCTTGTTTGACCGTGAGGGAACCACAGCTACAAATTTGACTACAGTCCCGGCAATGGCCCTGCCGAAGGCCCGTCAATAGCGGCCCTCAGCGTGGGCGACCCCCTGCTTTTGCGGCAGGTAGTCGCCGCTCTTCGCATTAACGAAATCGAGGTCGGCCTCCGCACTGGCACAGGGTCGGAAAAGCTCAAGCCGGTATCGCCACACTCGGCGCGGAAACCTCAAGTCTTGCCAGCCTCTCGTCAATCCTGGCAAGTGAAGCTTCCAGTTGTCCTTGAGGAGCCTGGCTGCAAAAAACGGGATTGTTGACCCACCAATCCATGCCCATCTCCTTGGCCTTGTCTACTGAACAGATCACCAGCCGGATCTGAATGGACAGCAACTCAATGTCCACCAGCTTGATTTTGATGTCGCCGGCGACGACAATGCCTTTGTCCAGCACCCGTTCGAGCACATCGGATAGAGTCGAGCTCTGCATCGCATGAGTAACTGCCTGTTGGGGCATAGTCAATCTCCTTTGTTAAAAAAGCCTTCCTAAGGGCCCCAGATCGAGATCCAGGTCCTGTTCTTCGAGGCCAAACTCTTGTCGCAGGCGATCGATTTCTTCCGCCTGGCGCATCAGGGTGAGGCCCAGCCGCTCGATTTGTTCCTCGGTGAGCGAACCGGCGTCGATGCGCCGGAGGGCTTGACGCTCCAGCATTTCGTGCAAGAGCTTAACCACGGTGAGGACGAGTTGTCCGAGGCCGTTTTTCAGACGTTCCGGATCCAGATCCAGGCGGACCCGGCCCGGAGTTCCATTGTGTGGCGCCCGTGGCTGGATTCCGCCATCCTGCTGCATCACGAGGGCAAAGTCCCGGATCGATTCAGACTCGACGCGCATTGTTCCGACCGGATCCATTGGTCGTTTCCTTTCCGATATCCATTGCCAAACCGCCGGTTCCTCGCCCGTTCCCGAGACTCTCTCGCGCGGTCTCGATGGAGGTCAAGACGAGTTGCAGGCCCAAGTAAAGCAGGTCCACATCGGCCACCGAAATGGTCACCTCGCCTGCCACGACGACACCCTTGTTCAGCACGCGGTCGAGGACCTCGCAAACCGAAACTCGTTCGCTTTCCTCCAACGCGCAAAGTTCTGGCGTGAATCTGTCTTTCACGGGCGTGGTTTCACGGTGCGTCACAGGTGGCCAGCTCCTGTCTGGCGGGTTGGTACAGGCGCCGCCCGAACTTCTCCAGTCCTTCCAGCCCGGCGATCTCGGGCTGTCTATAAATCAGCGTCTGTGGCTTCTCCGGGAACATCCGCCGGAAACCCTCCACCACCAACAACTCCCGCCGCTGCAAGCTCGAACATAGGTGGCAATCGCACGGAGGTGTCATCAGGTTCAGAAACACGAGTGGGACGGCGATGCCCATCCGGGCACACGCGGCGACCAGATCCTTGGTTTCCTCCAGCGCCATCTGGGTGGGGATGCTCACGGCGTACAGCACGGAGGTCTCGGGATTCCGGAGCAGCTCCCGGAGTTTCTTCAAGTTCCGGGATATCCCTACCAGTTCCTCGGCGAATCCGGGTAGTCGCAGGATGCTCTCGTACTTGAGAAAGAAGTTGAAGAAGGCCTTCAGCCACTGATTGATGATCTCCGGGAGTTCGAGCAGGCGGGTCAGGTGGCCGGTGGCGGCGCAATCCAGTACGAAGAGATCATAGCTATCCCGGGCCAGGAACCCCAGGATTCGCATGAGTGCCATGACCTCATCCAGGCCGGGCGGCGCCAAATCCAGCATGCGCTCGAGAACCACGCGGTCGAAAGTCAGGTCGAAGCCGCGGGAAACGGACTCAAGAAAACGCTCCAGATCCTCGGCGTAGCGCGTTTTCAGCTTTTCAAACTCCGCCTTGGCGTCGATTTCCATGGCGGTGAGGCCGGGGAACAGAACTACCGGACTGGGGCCGATTTCCTTTTGCAGGCAGGCGGAGAGCGAGTGGGCTGGATCTGTTGAGAAAAGCAGAACCCGTTTCTCGGGGAACTCGCGGGCCAGCCGCACGGCGGTAACGCATGAGAGCGTGGTCTTGCCCACGCCACCTTTGCCGGCCAACAGGACAAACTGCACCCGCGGAGATGGAGTCGCCGGCGGGTCGAGCACAGCCGGCTCGTAAACCGAGCCAGGCTTGGCCGCACGCACCGGCTGTTGGGCGACCGACTGCGTGTGGTCCCAGAATCGCGATAACATTTCGCGACCGCGAACCTCTTCTGCCAGCAGCTCAATTCCCCAAACCGGACAGGGGACTGCAAGGCCGGCCAGGAGTCGCCTAATCTGCGTCTGTTCGGCCGAGCCGGCGGCCGAACAAGCGGGGCAATCGCACTCCAGATGGAGTTGGTTCACAATCAACTCCGATACCGGCATTCTCCGGCCCACCAACTCCCGAAGCAGCGCCAGGGTTTCGTGAACCGCGAGCGGCTCGGCAATAGTAACGGGAACGAACTGGGTACGCGCCGGATCGCGGAGCAACCTCTCGGTCCGCTGCAGCAAGGACTGCCACTTGGTGACAAACAGGTCTAGGCGGTCCGGGCTGGAATTCCGGCTGAACACCCGCCGCATGTACCGGCGCTTGGCCAGCAGCACCTCCAACATGTCGAACCATCGCCGAATCAGTTCGGGCATGGCCAACAGGCGCAGGGTGTGGCCGCTGGGCGCCGTATCCACCACGATGCAGTCGTACTGGCGGGCCTCCACCCAGGAGGAGATCTCGAAGAGGGCCATCAACTCGTCAAGACCGGGCAGAGAAAGGCTCAGGAATTGATGGATGTCGTCATCGTCCAGGAAGGTGCCGGCGGCGGCAATCTCCCGCAGCATCGGGCCATTCTGTTCGCGGAATGCTACCAAGCATTGCTGGGCGTCCAGTTCGAGCGCTTGCAGATTCGCTGGGGGCGCGGCACCCGCCAGGCTGTCCTGCACAGAGTGGGCAGGGTCCGTAGAAACCAGCAGAAATGAACGCTCCGGGGCGAGCGCCGACATGCGCAGCGCGGCGGACGTGGCGCACGTGGTTTTGCCCACGCCGCCCTTGCCGCCGAACAGCAGGAGTTGAAGCCCCTGCTTGTCGAAAAACGATGGCATACTCCGGACCATGCTGATGATCTCTGCTTCCTTTACGAATCGTCGGGCTTCTCGTCGCTGATAGCGAAGTCCGGCCCCTCGGTATCTTCCTCGTCCAGCAGACGGCTTTCGATTGCATCCAGGCGGTCCAACAAGAGCTTCTCTTCGGCCTCGAACTGTTGTTCGGAAATCCGGCCGGTTTCCAGTTGCATGTAGAGAAGCCTCAGTTGGTCGGTAATCACCTGGGATTCGCCGGCCAGTTCCTCGTGAGCGATCTTGCCGATTTCCCGAAAGACCCAGAGAATACTGTTGACCGGGAAAAAGAGGATGTCGTCCACCAGCAGCATCACTGCTCCAGGTCGATTTCGACGAAGTTATAAGGCGCCCAGGGCCCGCTATAGTCGAACGTGAAATTGTTGTCGAACAGCTTGGCTGCCTCGAACACGCCGGCGGAAAACGCTTCCTGCGAGTCGCGCCGCACCAGGCATGCCAGGTTGATGGCCTCGTTCTCCTTGCGGCACGGGTTCAGCTTGAATTCCACGCACAGATCGGCCAGGACGCGCTCCACCTTCCGGGCGTGGTCCTCGCGGTCTTCGTTGAGCAGGCGGTCGAACATCCGGCCCAGCTCGATCTTCTCGTCCTGAGTGAACTCGTGGCGGGCGCTCATCAGGCGGTCCCGCGCAAAGCGCAGTTCGGCATGCGTATTGACGAAGTACTCGAAGATGTTCGGCACATCCCAAGCTACACGCAAGCCCATTTCGACTTTTCCGGCCACCCGTTGGAACTGCTCCTGGAAGGCCCTCTGGTTACGCGCCAGAATCTTGCGGATCGCCTCCGGGCTGGCGGCGATCGTGCCGAACGCCATCGGAAGCGGAGTCGTGTCGGCCATCAGACACTTGATCACCGCCTGGTGCGCCATCAGGTTCGCGCGCTCCGGCCGGATCCTGGAACTGGTCACGCCGCTGACGACCGCGGCCACCGGGCCGCCAGCAATCGTGTACACGTCTTTCTTTTCGATGCCAAGAGAGGGGTAGAGCCGAGCCTCGCCTGCAGCCACGATGGCATACAGATAATGCTTGCCGCGGTCCACCCGTGTCTCGGGATCCCGCCCCGTGCCGTCTGCCACAGCCGTGCTCTCACCGTCTTTCATAGCTCCTCCTCGCTCTCTTGGACCACACCCGTCGCAGGTGCGCTCTCCATAGACTTTCCAACCAGAAACGCCGCGACTCGGCGTCTGAGAGCCGAACGCGCTCCCGAGCAAGACGGAGCCCCCCAGCCCGCGCCAGCGGCGCACCCGTGGAAGCGAGGCTGAAACGGAAGCCCCTGAGATTGCGGTTGGCGGGTACGTGGGCGGATGTCCTGATCGTCAGCATGAACCGGCTCCCTCAGTAACGGATCTTGAATCCGCCCGTGCGTCGCGGGGGGGCGGACTTCAACTCGAGGCCGGGGATGCGTGCCGGCGTCCCTTGACCCGATGTGGCCACCGCCTGGAGCAGCACTTGCTTGGCCTTCTCGATCTCCTTGAGACGGGCATCGATTAGCGCGATCCGCTGGCTGGCGCTCTTGTGCTCCATGCCCCGCCGTGCCCGCTCCATTTCCAGGCAGGTAATCTGCATGTAGCAGCGGTAGGGCAACGAGAGCTGGTCCACCCGGCCGGAGAGCGTGCGGAGATTATTGAGACCTTTCGTGGGGATGGCCATGGATCACTCCTTTCCGCTATTCCCGGAGACGGCCCGGCCGTTGCTTCGGCGGGGCTTGGCGCCGCAGATTCTGGCCATTGCTTCATCGATCTTATGCGGCATTAACGACTCCCCGTCGCAGGTGACTTTGGCCGTGTCGGTGGCGAGAACGTCGTGACACACCCATTGAAAGACCGGATCGTCCATTTTCGCCCGCGCATGGCGGTGAGCCAGAATCCTGGCGATGGCAATGGTGGCGCGAACGGTCGGCCGGTGGTTGTTGACGCCGATGCCGCGCAACTCGCGCACGATGTCCACAATGACTTCGGCGTCCTCACGGGACACGCCCGACTGGGTCGTCCCTATCTGGATTTCCGTCTCGCGATCGAAGTTACCCATCTGGATCGTGATCAGCCGGTCCATCAGCGCGTCCTGGGTTTTATGAACCCCGGCGTACTCCTCCGGGTTGGAGGTGAAGATCGCGCGGAAGTCCGGATGCACCGCCAGGTACCCCTCGCCGCTCCGCCGCAAACTGGGGAGATTCAGAATTCCCTCCTCCAACACGCTGAGCAGGGCGTTGTTGGCTTCCGGGCGCGAGCGGTTGAATTCGTCGTAGATCAGGGTGTTCCCGTTGGAACAGGCCGTGGTCAGACGATTATCCACCCACAGGGTGTTCATGTTCTCTTCCGTCTTCATCACGGAATGGATGTAGTTATCGACCAGCTTAGACTTGCGATAACCCGAATCCTTGCCGACCAGGTCCGAGCTGCCGAATTCGTCATCGCCATGCACGAGGGTAACCGGGCGGCCGAGTTTGGCCGCCACGTGAAAAGCCAGAGTGGTTTTTCCCGTCCCCGCCGCGCCGGCAAAATGCACCGCGTAACCGACTTCCAGGTATGCCAGCGCCCTCTCCGCCAGAGCTTGAATGCGAGGAGTGGCCACGAACTGGTCGCTGGCCTCGGCCTCGATGCTGTCGCCCGCCGGCTGCACTCTCACTACAACTTCCACTTGGTCTCTGTTGTCTGTTTCCACCATCGCGATGCTCACTTTTCCGTTACCAAGAATTAGCGCTTCTTCGATCCCTTGAAATGCGATTTATGAGCCGGAGGGAATGTCGCGGCGGGCGGCCGTACAAAGGGCACCGCGACGGACGCAACGGCCTCCCGTTTCCGCGGCTCCTGTACCGCGGGCGGCTGCGGCTCCGCGGGGGTCTTAGCCGCAGTCGGAACGGCCAGTTCGCGCCGCCCTTCTCTCCCGGCAGCCTGGCGCTCGGCCGTCGTCCGGCCAAACCAGGCGCTATGCGCTTCCGCGCGGTCGCGTGAGAAAGCGCTGCACAATTCGGAAACCTGCGAACGCCGCTCCTCGGTCTGGCGGCCAAGCTCGCCTCGAAAAGCCAGCCGGGAATGGCGCGAGGACACAATTTCATCTCGCAGCCGCGTCATAGCGTTGGTTAGCATACCCATGCTTCTTCACCTCTCCAGTGGCAGTAGCTTCGAAATCCCATCCCCGGCGGCCGGAAGCTAATAGGCCGCCTCGCCGCGAGCCTGCCGGGGCGGGTTCTCGGGCCGAAGCAGCCGGCGCCACCGGGCCAACTGCTTCCGCCGGTTTGTACCGGCCCCGGGCGCCACTAGGCGCTTTTGCCGGCCCATGCCTTGCGGGCGCCCGCCAGGTCGTTTCTCGTCTCGCGCCGGTGCGCGCCGATCGAGCGCTTGAGGCTGTTCAAGTAGGCCACGCGTTCATTCTTCGTCCGCCTGGCCATCGCGGTGCGCGCACTGCCAAAGTGAGCGCAAAGCTCGGTAACCGCCTGCTTCCGCCCCGTGGTTTCCCGCTGTAACTCGCCCATCAGATTGCCGCGCATCTTACGCATGGCGACGATTTCACCGCATAGGCGTGTCATATCATCTTTCAACATCCCTTCGGCTCCTTTCCGATTTCTGGGCTGTCTTCGCTCCCCTCAGCCGGAAGAGGCCCGAAATGGGCCTCCGACCGGCGATGGGAAGCTTGCCGCGCACGTCGTTCTAAGCGGGCGACGCAGCGCTGGCAGTCAGACCGATAGCTTCGGCGTACTTCAAGTAGGTCTCAACCGAAGCGATTACAACGCGAGCTTCCACCGAGAGCAACTCGATGCCCACCAGAGACACCTTGACCCAGGCGTCGATCACGATGCCCTTGTCAAGAATGCGGTCGACAACTTCTGCCAAGCTCGAGGAATCCGTGGACTTTGCAACTTTAGCCATTGTTAATCTCCTTCAAAAGTGTCTTTCTTTTTAAGTGGGTCTAACGTTAAGTTGGACTTGCTCTCTTAGTAAGCACGTTACTCGCCACGGGTTCTATCGGCTTAGTGCTATGCAATCAAAGCACGATAGGAACAATCCGGAGTACCATATCGGAATTGTTACCATAGCGTGTGTTACATGGAATCAGCCAGAAAAGACCACGAAGTTATACGGCGGCCAGGGCCCACTTAACAAAAGCTTCGCGCCGCTTGGAGGACGGATTAGGCGCGCCTGTTGGCGAAACTCCTCGGCGCAAGTTGTCGGAGTCAAAAAGTACAGCGAGACCATGTGTCCATGGTTAGACGACGATACTTCTCTCCGCTGGTCTTTGGAGCAGCCCGAGAGCACACTTACGATCCGATCGGCCAGTTGGGCCTCTTCCGGCGCGAGGGCGACTGCGGAGCCGTAGCGGTTTCGCAAGGAGGCCAAGTAAGTAGCTCCCGGGGAAGATGGAGATGCGGGGACAACCTCGGAGCGCGCGGGCCACAGGACTCGGATACCCATCTCCGTCATCCCTAAGAGCCGGCCTAAGAGCGCATCGTACTCCTCATGGTGGTCGTCTAACAGGCGGGTAACCGCGGACTCACATTCCATCGCGCAGCCGTACCGCAGAGGAATGATAGTGTGTCTAGCGTGAATCCCCTCGACCACTTTCTCATAGGCCATCAGGGCCGAGACGCTCGCTTCCGGAGTGTCCCCTGCCAGGGGAGAAGCCGCCGCCGCCAGGCCGTTAGACGACAGGCGGCAGAGGCCTGGCTCCGGGGAATGCCAAGGCGAATCGTCTTGCCGCATGATGCCGTAGAGAAGATACTTCATGCCTCCGCGCCATCCGAAAGATCCGGAACGAAGCTATACGGCGGCCACGGGCCGGTCAGCGTCAGCTTCAAGCCGGGAAACGCCTCGCCGCCATTGAGCCGCTCCAGACGGGCCCGAAAATCGTCAAGCGCCGCCGGCGAAATAAGGAAGGCCCAGTTCAACACGACCTCGGCCTCTGTTTCCGCTGCGCCCGGCGCCAGTAGGCTGCGTTCCCGAAATCCGGTGGCGCACGCAGCCAGGGCCGCCACTGCCTGCTGGCAGAACTCTCTCAATCGATGGTTGAAATCCCGCTCCCATTGCGCCTTGATCCGCTTTTCCTGGAAGTATCGGGCGCCAGGGGATGCGCCGGGTGCTGGGCCTTCCGCCGTGGGCTGAAATGACGAGACCGAACTTCTCAGTGCGGCAGGTCGATCCAACAGCCCCTTCACAGCCCACTCTTCCTGGTCGGCGAGTTCGGCGAAGAATCCGGCGATAGCTTCGCGGTGTTGGTGAATAGACTGCTTCAGGCTTTCCATGGAAGAGAACAAGGTCGCGAAACGCGCCGGCAGCACCGGCGCTTGCCTCATAACTTCCTCGATAACCGCTTCATGGCGGCAGACCCGTGGGGCCAACCAAGCCAAGTCTTGCAGGCGCGCTTCCGCCGTGTCGTCACAGAACTCTCCCAGTTCTACTGTACTGAGGACGGCGTCCAGGCCTTCTTGGGCGCTCCCGAAGACGGTATGTTTCCCGTCCACTCCGGCGGCGGAGGTTTTGACGTCGCATTCGCAAGGCGTAAGGCAATACAAGTAATAAGCAACTTGACTGCTACTCATTCAGCGCTGCCTTGCTTCTTCCAGGGCTGCTTGCAGGTCGTCGGAATCGACGATCACCGGCGCTTCTTCCGACGGTTTCGCGATCTTGCTCGTCACCGCCCGGCGCACCGCGCGCAGGGCCGCCCTGGCGCATACCCCTTGGATGTCGGCGCCGCTGAACCCCTCTGTGCCTGCGGCGAGAGTGGCGGCGTCGATCCCCGGTGCCAGCGGTTTGTTCCGCAGATGGACCTGGAAGATGAGGCGGCGGCTCTCCTCGTCGGGCACGGGGATGTCGACGATCTCATCGAAGCGCCCCGGCCGCATTATCGCCGGATCGAGCATGTCCGGCCGGTTGGTCGCGCCCAGCACCAGAACTCCCTTCAGCTCCTCGACGCCATCGAGCTCGGTGAGGAACTGGCTCAGGACTCGCTCGGCGACGTGGGCATCGGAGCCGCCGGCGTTGCGCGCGGGCACAAGCGCGTCGATCTCGTCGAAGAAGATAATACAGGGGGCGGCCTGTTTGGCTTTCCGGAACATGTCGCGTACGCCGCGCTCCGACTCCCCCACAAACTTGGAGAGCAGCGCGGGCCCCTTCACCGAGATGAAGTTGACTTTGCTCTCAGTGGCAACGGCCTTCGCAAGCAACGTCTTGCCGCACCCCGGAGGTCCCACCAGAAGAATTCCTTTGGGTGGACGGATGCCTGCCTTTGTGAACAACTCCGCATGCTGCAGGGGCCACTCCACTGCTTCGACAAGCCGCTGCTTGATTTGCGCGAGGCCACCTACATCCTCCCAGCGGACGTCGGGCACCTCCACGAACACTTCGCGCGTCGCGGAGGGTTCAACCTCGCGCAAGGCCTCGATGAAATCTTCCATCCGGACCTCGAGCTTGGCGAGCTGCTCGTATGGAATGCGCGCCAAGGCGAAGTCGATGTCGGGCATGATCCGGCGCAGGCAAATCATGGCCGCCTCGCGGCACAGCGCTTCCAGATCGGCTCCGACAAAACCATGAGTGATTCCGGCCAAGCGGTCCAGGGCCACGTCTTCGGCCACGGGCATGCCACGGCTGTGAATCGCGAGAGTCTCTTCGCGCCCCGTGCGGTCTGGAATGGGGATGGCAATCTCCCGGTCGAACCGTCCGGGCCGCCGCAAGGCCGGGTCGAGCATGTTGGGCAGGTTCGTGGCGGCGATGACGATCAGTTGCTGCCGCTTGGCGAGCCCGTCCATCAGCGCCAGGAGTTGCGCCACGACGCGCTTTTCGACTTCGCCGACGACGTTCTCGCGCCGCGGCGCGATCGCGTCGATTTCATCCATGAAGATGATGCTGGGACCCTTACGCGTGGCCTCGTCAAAAATCTTCCGGAGATGAGCTTCGCTCTCGCCGTAGAACTTGTGGATGATTTCCGGGCCATTCACCGCAAAAAAGTTGGCCTCGGTTTCATGCGCAATGGCGCGCGCAATCAATGTCTTTCCGCAACCCGGGGGGCCGTAAAGCAACACGCCTTTAGGCGCGTCTATGCCCAACCGTTCGAAGACCTCCGGATAGCGCAGGGGAAGCTCGATCATCTCGCGAATGCGCTGAAGCTGCGGTTTCAGTCCGCCGATGTCCTCATAAGAGGTGGAGCGCGCGACGACCTCCTCCGCCTGTTGCGGGTTGCCGATGACCAATTGAGTGGTGGGATTGATCAAGACCGGGCCCTTCGGTGTCGTGCTCTCCACCCGGAAGTCCGCCCACCGGCTGCCAAAGAGAGTTGCGCGGATACGGTTTCCCGCCTGTACCGCCAGGCCGTCGAGCAGATTGGCGATGTAATCCAGGTCGCGCTCGGCCGGACGGACATTGGCTGGCGCGAGCACCACGCGCTCGGCTGGGCGGCAACTGGTCTTTCGCACTTGCACGAACTCGTCCAGCCCGGCTCCGGCGTTTTCACGCACCAGCCCATCGATCTGGATCCGCGATTGCCCGCGCAGTTCCCTGTAGGCGGGCATTGCCTTGCAGACGGTTCCGCGCTTCCCGGTGATCTCGACCAGGTCCCCAATGGCCACCTGGAGTTTCTCGAGGTCTCCGGGGCCCATCCGGGCGATTCCTCGCCCAACATCCTTACTTAGCGCTTCGGTTACTTTGAGCTTGAAAACTGGGATTTCGGTACTCTCTAATGCCATAGCCGGACTTTCATCTCTGACACTTAATTTCAACTACCCCGTTGTTACAGGTGACCTGTATCTTCTCGCGAACGCAGCTTCTGGGAAGCAGCACTTCTTTGCGATACTTCTTGTCGCCGCGCTCCGCGGAGAAGGTCAGCAGGTCGTCCTCAACGGTAATTTGAACGTCTTCCGCGCTGATGCCAGGCATCTCGGCCACCACCAGGACGTGATCTTCTTCCTCGAAGACGTCTACCGCCGGTTCACGGACTTCCTGCACAACGGTGTGCCCGGATTTCCGATCCTTGCGGATGTTGCCGAAGGGCTCGACGCGGGGCCGGTCGTCTCCCAGACCCACCTTAACCGTGAACCCGTAGATGCCTTTCAGATCCTTGTTTGGACCGTGGATCTCGCCCGTTTGGGAAAGCTGCTCACCTGTTTCGGCGAAGTCTCCCAGCTTTTCGACTAGATCCCCGAGCCCCTTGAGAATCCCTCCGAGCCCTAGTTCGAAGCCGCTTTCGGAGGTTCTCTTGCTGTCTTTCTTAGTCACGTGGTTTCTCCTTCGATCGCAATTCCATATTCGTTCACTTTTGTATGAAGGGTCTTGTAATCCACCTGGAGCAGGCGGGCGGCCTTGGCTTTGTTGCCGTCCGTTCTCCGCAAAGCGGCGACGATCGCCCGCCTCTCAACGTGGATCGTGCTGCGCTTCACGATTTCCCTCAAACGGAGGTCTCCAAACCCCTCGCCGAGGGTGGATGAGGGCACCGCCACTCCCTGCGCCGGAGATTGCCGCATTCTCTGTCCCAAACCAAGGTGCTCCTCGGTAATCGTGTCTTCGGCCATGAGTGCAGCGCGGCGGACGACGGACCGAAGCTGCCGCACATTGCCGGGCCAGTCGTAGGCCAGCATCGCCTCGATCGCCGGCGGGGAAAATCCCTTGACTGACTTGCGGAGGTCGATGTTCGCAATATCCATGAAGCGCTTAGCCAGGAACGGCATGTCCTCTCTGCGCTCGCGCAGAGGCGGGATGGAAATCGTGAATTCGTTCAGCCGGAAATAAAGGTCGCGGCGAAATGAACCGCCTTCGCAAAGTCCTTCGAGCGGACGTCCGGAAGCGGTCAGCATCCGGACGTCCACCTGGATGGGTTTGGTTCCGCCCAGGCGGTAAAGGGTCTTTTCTTGGAGTACCCGTAATAACTTGGCCTGGGAAGCCAGCGGCATATTGGCGATTTCGTCCAGGAACAGAGTCCCTCCTTGCGCCGCCTCGATCTTTCCGATCGTCTGCCGGTCCGCTCCGCTGTACGCGCCCTGCTCATGTCCGAACAACTCGCCCTCGAATAGCGCCTCGGGTACTGCGCCGCAATCGACGGGAATGAACGGACCCTTGGAGCGCGGGCTGGTTTGGTGGATCGCTTGAGCCACGACCTCTTTCCCCGAGCCGGTCTCGCCCACAATGACGACGCTGAAATTGGATCCCGCCACCCGTTCAATTGCGGCGATCAACGTGCCGGCTGCCTCGCTAGGGCCAAATGTTTCACGCGGCGAGAGGACGTGGTGGACGTGATCGGCCAGGCGCTTCACCTCGAGCCTGAGTCGCCGCTCGTTCAGTGCGCGGAGCACTGCGCGGATTACTTGTTGATGTTCAAAGGGTTTGGCGAGATAGTCGTGGGCGCCGGCGCGGATTGCCTCCACTGCCCCTCGCACTTCGGCAAATCCGGTGATCAGGATCACTGGCAGTTCCGGATCCAGGTCCCTGGCCTTGCGCATCAATGCCATGCCGTCCATTCCCGGCATCTTGAGGTCTGCCAGCAGCACGTCGGGGTCGCCCCCGCGCACCAGTTGCAGAGCCTCGGTTCCGTCTTTGGCTAACAGCGGCGTCAATCCCTCGCGATGCATGAGGTGTCCAAGAAGCTGGGCCATCTCAGGCTCGTCGTCCGCGATCAGGATTCTGCCCTGAACCCTATTCATGGTCCTCTTTCCACCGGTATAACTAAGTTGTTCCGACTTATTGGGGATTCAGACGCATTAGCGCATTATTCCGCGCCAAACGACGCCGAGTGCCGGCAGACGGCCCGGTGACTCGCTACCCGTTCGAAGGCAAGTCGGCCCTTAAATGTAGCGATTTAAGTGTGATCCAGTACAGACGCCTCGGCAATACAGAGAAACCCTAGTTACTCACGGGGAAATCGGGTATTGCCTAGAACCGGCCGGGCTAATTCCGTGCCCTGTTTCATAGGCTTTTTCCCAGCCGCACGCTGGGCGGGCGAAGGGGATACACAACCGTTATGCCAGAATCCAGATACTTCGCTACTTCGTGGAGCATCCCGATGAAAAGGATGCCGGTTTCCCCGGCGCCCAGAGTGCCGTTGATGCGATCCGCTATATAACGGTCGCGCTTCTCCAGGAGCGTGTCGCGCAATCGTTTCTGGTCGATCTCCTTGCCGGCAGCCGCCCTGGGGGCAAACGCGGCGCTGGCGAGTTGGTATTCCGCAACCAGCAACTCGGGCGACTCCGTCCCCATCAGCGTCGCGCCGCGCGTCTGGAGTTCCAAAAGCAACTTGTGGTTACGGTTTCCCGCGCCCGCCAATTCCGAAACAATCTCCCGCTCGTGTCCGCAGACCGGCAGTCCGTCCTGATAGACTCGCACCGTTCCGGCGGTCACCGGAAGCGCGGAGGCTACTCTCTCGATCTGCTCCCACATCTTTTCCACTACGGCCGCATTGCGCGCCATCGTCTGCCGCCCCAGGGCCGACAACTTCATTCCTTGGATGGACGCACCAAGCGTCCCCATGTCCGCCAGAGTATGGACGATGGGAATGTAAATGAGTGTCTTCGCGCGCGCGCAGGATCCGTTATTGATCATCTCTCCAGGACCATAATGCACTTCCTTGCGTGCGGTGTCCATCCCGACCTGCGATCCGTCCGTGAAACTTATATCGGCACTAAGATGCGCGGAAGACATCGACTACTGGATAAGCAATTACCCGGATTGACGCCGATGTGGTTTAAAGGTACGATCGGTCTGTCCTGAAAGAGATAGTGAGAGATGAGCATTTCTATCCCAGGCGCCGAGCAGCGGCGCCTACACATCGCTGCAGCTACAGCGAGACTATTTGAGAATAGCCGGCTGCCGATGTGGATTTACGACCTGCGAACGTTGTCGTTTCTCGCGGTGAACGACGCAGCCGTCGAGTGTTACGGGTACTCGCGTGAAGAGTTCCTGGCCATGACGGTGCGGCAGCTGCATCCGCGGGCGGAGGCATCCGCCCTCCTCGATGGCGCGCTGAAGTCGCTTGGTTCCTCGACGGAGGAGCGGACATGGCGGCACGTGGCGAAAGACGGACAGGCGATCTATGTCGAAGTCGCCAGGTCCGCCGTGGATTTCGCCGGTGAGACAGCGTGCCTGGTCATCGCAAACGATGTCAGCGAAGGCAAGAGATCCGAACTGCTCTATCGGATGTTAATGGACGCCATTCCCTCGTCGGTTCTGTTGCTCGATGAGAACTTATGTGTGGTTTTGGCTAACCGGAACTTCGTGGAAAAGTCCCGCCAGACCACTCGCGCGATTGCCGGAAAGCGGCTGAACGAGGTCTTTCCGGAGGTGATTCTCTCGGAGATGGGGCTGGAACAACAAATTCGGAACGTCTTTAGAAGCAGTCATGCGATGCAGGGCCAGAGATTGACCTACCGGGCTCCCGGCGTTCCGATTCGGGTCTACTACTACAGCGTGGTCCCAGTGAACTGGGCGGGCCAAGTCGATCACGTTCTGCTCCTAATGGACGATGTTACCGAGCAGATGCGGCTGGGCGAAGAGATTCGGCGGATGGAGCGCCATCTGGCCAGCGTGGTCGAGAGCGCCAGCGATATCGTAATCTCTACCGATATCCAGGGCAACATCCTTACCTGGAACAAGGCGGCTCAAAGGACTACCGGCTACTCACTCGAGGAGTTGAAGGGCCGCAGATTCTTGGACTACTGCGATCAAACCGGCGTCTCCAGCGTTGCGGGCTTGCTCTCCAAAGGGGCGTCCGGCGAGGGCTCCGGCAGAATCGAGTCCAATCTGAAGACCAAGGACGGACGCTGCCGTCCGGTATTCTGGGTATTTTCCCGGATGACCGACGACGCGGCGCGAACTGTGGGCTTCGTGGTAGTCGGCCGGGACCTGACAGAGCAGCGCAAGTTCGAACTACAGATTCTGGAATCGCAGAAGCTGGCCGCGCTTGGTGTCATGGCCAGGGGGATTGCCCATGAAATCCGAACGCCCCTGGCAGTTTCCTCCTCGGCCGCTCAATTCCTTACGGAGGTCAATATCGACCCGGAGTTTCGCCGGGAGTGCGCCGAGAAGGTTCACAGCGGCATCCGGAAAGCCGGCACCATCATCGAGAATCTGTTGCGTTTTGCCCACCCCTCGCCGGATAAAAGCAAGGCGCCTGTAGACCTCCGGCGTGTGATGGAAGAGGCCTTGACTCTGATAGATAACCAAGCCAAGGTTCAGAACATAGATGTTCGCCTGCACTTCCCGCCACAGCCCTGTCAGGTCCTTGGCGTTCCCAGCCTCCTGGAGCAGGTGTTCATCAATCTGTTGCTTAATGCTATCAATGCCATGCCCAACGGCGGGACGATCGACATTATCGCTGAGGGGACCAATGCCGAAGTGCTGCTTCACTTCACCGACACAGGAGAAGGAATCTCTCAGAAAGACCTCGGCAAAATCTTCGACCCCTTCTACACAAAGGCTCCTCCTGGAAAAGGCACCGGACTGGGGCTTTCCATCTGCTACTCCATCGTCGATCAGCACGGCGGATCGATAAGCGTGGAAAGCCAGAGCGGCAAGGGGAGTACCTTCACGGTGAAACTGCCGTCGCTGCCCGCGACGGAGGAGAGCAGCGGTGAGCCTCTTGAAAAGTGCCGCCCTTGTCGTGGACGATGACCCCGACATATGTTGGGCCCTCGAACGTGTGCTCGTGGGACTTGGGGTGCAGAGCGTCCGAGCACTCGATGGTCAGAGTGCGCTCCAGGCAGCCCGGTGCAACCGCCTGACGCTGGCCCTGCTGGACGCCAAGTTGCCAGATATCGACGGTCTGGAGTTGGCCAGAAGAATTCGCGATGCCGACCCGGGCATTCTGGTCCTGGTGATCTCAGGGTACTTCTATAAGGACGATCCCGCCATACAAACGGCTCTGGCACAAGGACTGATCCACGGATTCATCGAAAAGCCGTTCTCGCACAGGGAGATCATTGAGACAGTCAAGAACGCACTATCCCGCGGGGTCGGGCCGGCGGACTGGCTGGTTCGGCGGGGCGCCTCCTGATCGTGGCGTCTTCACTTCCGTGGGTGTAACGCCGACAGCCTATGCTGAATCGTGGCATCAGTGGCCCCGAACTGGCCAAATCGCTCGAATCACCCCGCCCGGGCATGCATGTGCTCTATCTTTCCGGATACACCGACGCGATCATCCAGCACGGTGTGTTAGAAGAGGGAATTGCGTTCTTGCAGAGGCCATTCACGCCGCGCGCTTTAGCAGCACACAAGGTCAAGACTGTGCTCGAAAGCAGGCTTCGGGAGTGAACGCTCGCGACAGGACCGCGGAACCCCAGATAAGTCCGGTTTTCTAGCGAGGTGAGAGATGCTGCAGCGCAGTATGCGACGCTGCTCTGGCACCCGCGTGGCAACATTCAATACAGAGTTATTCGAGTCCGAAATCCGAAACTGTAGATGATTTTGTAGCTGCTGGGAGCCTCCAACTTCAACAGGGATCAACAAGCTTCAACAGGCGGGCGCCATCTGGTTGAAATGCAAGCAGTTGAAGACAAGGCGTGTTCGGCACAAGCCGGAATCCGCCTTGGGCGCAGGGGGTCGGGCCTTCAAATCGCCCCGCCCCGACCAAACCTCCTGCCGATTCCAACGCTTTCGCTGTTCCTTTGCCTCTACTGAGCCAAACCTGTGCCTGAAGTGAAACATTCTGGAAATCTTCTGAGAACATTCGCGTGGAATCCAAATAGCCGTAGGGCCGCCGCTATTGAAGTGTCGCTTCGGACCGCACTGGTGCGCTGGGCCGAACTCGAATTTTCACCTCCACTCGGGAGCCAAGCCGGTTGAGCATCGACATCAGGCGATCGGCGGTGAACCTGCCAAGGTCCGCATTTCGAATGCGGGAGAAGTCGGCGGCGGCGAAGCCGGTTCGAGCGTGGGCGGCCCGCACTGTCAGCTCGTCACGATCCAGCGTCTTTATGATCTCCGCTGCCAGGAGCGCCTTCAACTGCTCGACGTCGGCGTTCTCGCGGCCGAGATCGCGGAAGATGTTTCCGCTCCCGCGAACCAGTTCCAGTTTTTCACCTTTCATCTGAGTGCCTCCTTCAGTTTTTTCAACCGATCCTTTACTAGGTCGACCTCTTGTTTTGGCGTCTTGATGCCCTGCCTCGACTTCTTCTGAAAAGCATGAATGACGCAGATCTCTTCCGCGAGTTTGACAGCGTACACAACGCGAAAGGCGTTGCCCCGAAACGCCAGCGCGATCTCGAAGACGCCGGGACCGAGGCCGTGAAGGGGCTTCGCGATGTCTGCCTTGCCGCCCTCGGCCGCGATTGTGAGCGCCGTCAGAAAGGGGGATTGTGCATCTCTGGGAAACGCCTCAAAGTCTTTCAGCGCCGCTTTAATCCACGAGACCGGTCGAGTTTTTCGTGGTTCGGCCATCCCTATTGTCATGTTGTCATTAATGACAACAGATGTCAAAATTGATGGCTAGCTGGTTTGTCGCCTTGGGCGTTAAATCCGGGAGGAACAGCACTATTACGATGCGCCTTGCGCGATTCGCTTTCCAGTGACGAGGCTGAAAAGGAATACTCCCCAGCAGATCAACGCAGGAAAAATCGTGAGGCCAATTGAAAACCTCACGCCCAAGCGAAAGGCGCGAAGCCCGAAAACGTCCGTGCGGCTTTCCGGTCTGAAGCGAACGAGCAGCAGCTCTGCTATCCAGCCTCCTGTGTAGCAGACATTCGCCATAATGCCATAGGCAAGGATCCCTAACGGCACCAGGATGGGAGGGTCCGGGATACCGATTGGTTCACCCATCAGCGGCTCAGAGATCACACCGCAAGAGATCATCAGGATACAGGTGACGGTTCCGACCGCCGCAAGGATCTTGTTGTAGAAGAATCGACGACTCTCCCGCCACCCGATCACAGCGGCCCGATCTCGGAGGGATTCACGTTCGCAAATGGGGCCGTTGAACAGCCCGGCGATTGAACCGGTCACGGCAGGAGGATAACATGATCGCGGACCTGGGACCAAAGGACCCCCTGCCCGGCCGCAGCGCCCCTGCTTTTCCACTGTGCCAAAACTTTCCCCGGATTGTTGTAAACGTTAGGAATTCGCGAAAACTGACGGAGCGCTTGGGCGCCGGGGTTCGGGCGTTCAAATCGCCCCGCCCCGGCCAACTCACTGCCCGGTAAAGAACAGGCCTCCCACCCACTCAGGCGCGTTCGGAAGGAAATCTGTACGCGGGTCAGTACAATTGGACTACCTCAGCCCCTTACTTCTGCCAGCCGCCGCCCAGCGCCCGGTAGAGCTTCACCACCGATTGGTATTCGTATCCCCGCGCCTGCGCCAGGGCCAACTGCTCGGTCAGCAACGAACGCTCGCTATCGAGGACTTCCAGGTACGTAGTGATTCCGCCGCGATACCGCATCGTCGCCATGCGCACAGACTCCTTGAGCGTCGCCACGGATTCCTCCTCGCGCGTGCGAAGTTCGCGATATTTCCGGTAGTCGATCAGCGCGTCGGCAACTTCGCCGAAGGCTTTCTGAATGGTTTGCGAATAAGCCAGCAGCGCCTGCCGCTGCTCGGATTCCGCCACCTTCACCTGCGCACGCAGCGCGCCCCCGTTGAAGACCGATTGCATGAGCGACGTCCCCCAACTCCAGATCGCCGGGTGACCGTTCATCAGGCTGGTGAACATGGCGCTGGGACCGAACGAGCCCGTAAGCGTGAGCTGCGGAAATAATGCCGCCTTGGCAACTCCGATTTCGGCGTTGTAGAACATCAGCGTCTTCTCCGCCTGGCGGATGTCCGGCCGGCGCTCTAGCAGAGCCGAGGTGACTCCCGGCGGCACTTCCGGCGCAAGGTACTGCTCGGTGAGCGCCATTCCCCGCAGCGTGCCTTCCGGATAGTTGCCCAGCAGCACGCTAATGGCGTCCTCGTAGCGGCCCGCCTCGCGCTCCAGCTCGGGAATCTGCGCGTTGGCCGAATCCAGCACCTGCTGCGCCTGCAGGGTGTCCACCTGGGTCGCGGTCCCGTAATTCACGCGCAGGCTGGTTAGCCGCACCGAGTCGGTCAGAGACTTGACGGTATTCCTGGCGATCTGCAGTTCGAGGTCCAGCGAAAGAAGTTGATAGTAGTCCGTCGCCACGTCGCTGACCAATGTCATGACGATCGTGCGGCGCGCGTCTTCGGTCGCCAGCATCTGCGCCCGCGACGCCTCGGTCGCCCGCCGCAGCCCGCCGAACAGGTCGATCTGATAATTGACATCGGCGGTGAGCGCGAATACGTGCGTATCCATGTTCACCAGGCTGGCCTTGCCGCCGGTGTAACTGGGGCCGGCGGAAACCTGCGGCAACTGGTTGGCATGCGCGATGATCACCCGCTCGCGCGCCGCCGCGATCTGCTCGGAGGCGATGCGCAGGTCGTAGTTTTTTTCGAGCGCGGTGCGGATCAGGTTTTGCAGCACCGGATCGCGGAACACCTCCCACCATGGCAGATCGGCGAAGGATGCCGCCTCCTGCGGGGTCGCCGGAGGAGCCTCGCGGAACGCCGCGGGAACCTGGGTATCCGGGCGGCGGTAGTTCGGACCCACGACGCAGCCGGTCAGGAACACCATCCCCGCCAGCAGCGCGGCTGAGAGCCGTCTCACCGGCTTCATGCGTTACCGCCTTCCAGCGCCGCGGCCACTTTCACGTGCCGCTTCCCGGCGATCTTCTCCTTCAGACCTTCCACCAGCACGTAAAGCAGCGGAATCACGAAGACCCCCATCGTTGTGGCCGCCAGCATTCCGAAGCACACCGCGGTGCCCAGCGAATGGCGGCTGCCGGCGCCGGCGCCCGTCGAAATTACCATGGGGAAGACCCCGAAAATGAACGCGAACGATGTCATCAGGATTGGCCGGAAGCGCAGCCGCGCGCCCGTCAGCGCGGATTCCACCAGAGACATCCCATGCTCCTCGTGCCGCGTGCGGGCGTATTCCACGATCAGAATGGCGTTCTTGGCCGCCAGGCCGATCAGCATGATCAGCCCGATCTGCACGTAGATATCGTCGTTCAGGCCGCGGCGCCATACCGCCAGGAAGGCACCGAACATCCCGATCGGCACTCCCAGCAGGACCGAAAACGGAATTGCCCAGCTCTCGTACAGGGCCGCCAGGCACAGGAACACGAACACCAGCGAGAGCACCAGAATCTTGCCCTGCTGGGAGCCGGCTTCCTTCTCCTGAAAAGCCGTACCGGTCCAGGCGTAACCGGTCCCCGCAGGGAGCGCCTTGGCCGCCTCTTCCATGGCCGCGATCGCATCCCCGGAGCTGGCGCCCGGCGCCGCCTGCCCCTGCACATCCGCCGCGCGGTACATGTTGTAGCGCATGATCGAGTCCGGAGCCGCAATGCTGGTGGCCTTGACGATGGTGTCGAGCGGCACCATTTTGTTCTGGCTGCCCCGCACGTAAATCTGTGAGAGGTCCGCCGTGCTGGCGCGAGACCCCGGCTCCGCCTGAACGTAGACGCGCCAGGTGCGCCCGTACAGGTTGAACTGGTTGACATAAAACCCGCCCAGGTAGGCCTGCATGGTCTGGAACACGTCGCTCAGAGGAACTTGCAGGGCTTTCACCTTTTCGCGGTCCACATCCAGGCTGATCTGCGGCACGTTGGGGCGGAACGCGCTGTAGAGCATGCCGATCTGCGGTTGGCGGCGGCTCGCATCCAGCAATTGGTTCACGGCGTTATCCAGGAAGGGGATATCGCCGCCGCTCTGGTCCTGGACTTCCATTTGGAAGCCGCCGGAAATGCCCAGGCCCTGAATCGCGGGCGGCAGCACCACCATGGCGGAGGCTTCCGGTATGGACGCCAGCTTTTGGTTGAGTGCCGCGGCCAGGGCCGGCGCGCTGAGTCCCGGAGCTTCGCGCTGTTTCCAGGGCTTCAGCGAAACGAAATAGGTTCCCACGCTGGAGGTGTTAGCGCCCGCCAGAATGCCGAATCCCCCCAGCCCCACCGAATAATCGACGCCCGGGAGCGTGTTGATAATCCGCGCGCCCTCGAGCATGGCCGCCGAGGTGCGGGCCAGCGAAGAGCCGTCGGGCAACTGGATGCCGACGATCAGGAACCCCTGATCCTCCTCCGGGATGAACGAGGTCGGGACGGTCTTCACCAACTTCCAGGTCGCCCCGTAGATACCCACCAGAAGCAGCACCGTCAGAGGCGCCAGGCGGATCACCCATCGGCTCACGTGGACGTAACCGTTGGTGACGCGCCCGAACAGAAGATTAAACCCGTAGAGCGTCCATCCCAGTGGACCGCGCGGCTTTTTCCGCGGCCGCAGCAGCATGGCGCACAACGCCGGCGTCAGGCTGAGCGCCACCAACGCCGAGAGCAGCACCGAAACCGAGAGCGTCAGTGCGAACTGCCGGTACAGTTGCCCGGTGATCCCACCCAAGAATGCCACCGGAACGAACACCGAAGTGAGCACCAGCGCGATACCGACCACCGGGCCGGAGACTTCGCTCATGGCCTTCTCGGTGGCGGCCACCGGTGTCAGGCCTTCCTCGATATGGTGCTCCACCGCCTCCACCACCACGATGGCGTCATCCACCACGATTCCGATGGCCAGCACCAGCGCGAACAGGGTCAGCAGGTTGATTGAGAACCCCAGCGCTACGAAGGCCGCGAACGTGCCCACCAGCGACACCGGCACGGCCAGCAGCGGAATCAGCGTGGCACGCCAGTTTCCCAGAAAGACATACACCACGAAGATCACCAGCAGCATCGCCTCGCCCAGGGTGACCATCACTTCATCCACCGAGGCTGACACGAAACGCGTGGTGTCCACCGAGACCCGATAATCCAGTCCCTGAGGGAACGCCTTCGCCAGCTCTTTCATCCTCGCCTGCACCACCCTGGCCACATCCAGCGCGTTCGACCCCGGAAGCTGGTAGACCAGCAGCGTGGCCGAAGGTTCGCCGCTCAGCCACGCCGCGGATTGGTAGTCCTGCGCGCCCAGTTCCGTCCGGGCCACGTCCCGCAGGTGCAGAACCTGCCCGTTGCGCTGGGACTTGATAACGATATTCTGGAATTCCTCGACCGTAGTCAGGCGGCCTTCCGTGCGCGCGGCAAGCTGCACGCGCTGTCCGCTGGGCGCCGGAGGCAAACCGAAGCCGCCCACGGGCGCCTGCACGTTCTGTTCATTGATGGAATTGATGAGATCCGAGGTGTTCACGCCCAACTGGGCCAGCCGGTCCGGCCGCACCCAGAAGCGCATGGCATAATTGCGCCCTCCCCCCATGTTCACCTGCCCGACTCCGGGGAGGCGGGAAAGCTCGTCCACCAGGCGCACCAGCGCGTAGTTGTTCAGGAACAGCTCATCGTGCGTATGGTCCGGGGAGATCAGATTAATAATCTGCACGATGTTGGTGGAGCGCTTCAAAACCATCACCCCGCTCTGAATGACTTCCGCCGGGAGGATGGGAGTGGCTTGCGCCACGCGGTTCTGCACCTGTACCGTGGCGATATCGAGGTTCGTGCCGACCTTGAACGTGCAGGTGAGCGAGTAGCTGCCATCGTTGCCGCTCTGCGACTGCATGTAGAGCAGGTTCTCGACGCCGTTGACCTGCTGCTCGATGGGCGCGGCGACGGTCTGCTCCACCGTTTCGGCATTGGCGCCGATATAGCCCGCTATGACCATTACGGTGGGCGGCGAAATCTCCGGGTATTGCGCGACGGGCAACAGGAAAATGCTGATGCCGCCGGCGATCAGGATCACCAGCGAAACCACTATGGCCAGAACCGGACGATGAATGAAGAGCTTGGCCATGTTAGTCGCGCTTCCCGCCGCCGGATACGGGCTGCACGGTCGAGCCGGGCCGGACCTTCTGCATGCCCTCCACCACGATCCGTTCCCCGCCGCGCAGGCCCGATCCGGCGATGTAATTCTCGCCGTATTCGCCATCGGTGGCGATGGTCCGGACGCTGACTTTGTTCCGCTCGTCCACTATCAGCACCGATTTGCTGGTGAGCGTCTGGGTGACCGCCTCCTTCGGGACCAGCACCGCGTTAGGCCGGCGATCCAGCAGGAATCGCACGCGCGCAAACTGCCCCGGCCGCAACAGCGCCTGGGGATTGGCGAAGCGCGCGCGCAAGCCCACCGTCCCGGTTTGCGGATCGGCCGAACGGTCCACGAAGTCGATGGCCCCCGGATGCGCGAATGTCTGGCCGTCCGCCATGATCAGTTGGACCGGCACGGACGTGGGCGCCCCCGATCCGCCGTACTTCTTGTGGAACGCCAGGTACTGCGCCTCGGGGACGCTGAAGTATACATACATCGGATCGAACGAAGAGATGGTGGCCAGCGCCGTGGCCTGCCCGGCCGTCACGTAATTTCCCACGGTGACCCCCAGCCGGCCGACGATCCCGTCGATGGGCGAATGGATCACCGTGTATTGCAGGTTCAGTTGCGCGGTGTCGATGGACGCCTGATCGCCGCGCAGCGCGGCCTCCATTTCGAGGCGTCCGGCGACGGCATCGTCCAGATCCTGCTGCGTGGCGGCCTTCTCCTTCACTAGCGGTTCCAGGCGGGCGATATCGCGCCGGTGCTTCTCGACTGTGGCCCGATCCTGGGCCAGTTTCGCTTCCGCGGCCTCGAGAGCCGCCTTATAGTTGGCCTGCTCGATCTGGAACAGCGGGCCGCCCTGGTGGATCTCGGACCCTTCCTGGAAATAGATCTTCTCCAGATAGCCCGTTACGCGCGGTATGACGTTGACCATCTCTTTGGCATCCGTCTGGCCTATAAAATCGCCGTACACCGGGACGTTCTGGACGGCCACAATCGCCACCCGAACGGTGGGTGCCGGCATAGCGCGCGGAGGCGGCGCATCGGCTTTCGTGGAACTGCAACCGGCGGAAAAGAGTGCCAGGAATGCGGCGCCGGCACATATCGCGATCCGGCGGACCGATGCGGTTGCCGCTTCCACGGGTGTGACGCTGGGCTTCGCTGTTCGTAATATTCTCATTGGGAGACTGGGGAGCTGACCTGGCTGGCCGCACGGATTTCGAGCACCCGCGCGATCTCACCGAAGGCCTTCACGACCTGTTCCCGCTCAGCCGGGCCGAACGGTTCGAGGATACTCAGGATTAGCGCGGTGCGATTCTCGAGGAACCTCCGCTCGTGCGCTTTCGAGCGCTCGCTCAGAGCGACCAGCACCAGCCGCCGGTCGTGTTCCGGCCGGGTGCGCTCAGTAATTCCTTTCGCTACAAGGCGATCCACAAGATGCGTGGCCGTCGGCAGGGAAACCCCCATGGAGCTTGCCAGGGTACTCATGGTGATGGACCCCCTGGGGATAAGTGTCTTGATCACACGCACTTCCTGGAGCGTCAAGGGAATCTCGGCCCCTTCGGCGGGAGCCGGAGCGGCCGCTACAAAGTGGTCGAGGATGCGGTCGAGCGCTGTGACCATATCGCGGGCAAGCCGGTCGAGGACAGCCGCACGGCCCTTTTCTAGCAGGGAAGGGTCGACGTTAATTTCATCCATGACAATACTTTCAACTATCGAACTATTGCCACGGGTTTGTCAAATTACAAACAGTTAACACCGCGTTTAGCACAGCAAAGCGGTAATTGCTGCCGGTCAAGCGCCGGCCCTAAGGCGCGCAGCCCGCATAGTGCAGCGTGACCACCGTCGCCTTCTTCGGGCCGACGACGGCAACGCCCCGCTTCGCTGAGCCCGGCATCGCCGCTCATCCCGCCGGCCCGTTCCGCGTGGCGCACCAGAATCACCGATCGGACCGGCTCGCTTGAGACGCCGGGCAGCGCGAACATCCACGCCACCGAGAGGATTAGAGGCACCATCCGGCCAGTCTGGGCGAGCGGCTTTGGCACCATGTCCCTACTCTACCCCACTGGGCTTCGGCGGGGTTCCGGTGTATAAATGAACTGATATGACCGTTCCCCACTGCCGAAACTCGCGCTTTGCCGCCTGGGCATTGCCGCTGCTTCTAGGGTCCCTGCAAGCCGCCACGCTGCCGACCGCCAAACCCGAAGAGGTCGGGCTGTCCAGCGACCGGCTGCAGAGAATTCACGAGATGGTGATGCGCCGCGTGGAGGCGCATGAACTCTCCGGAGCGGTCACCATCGTGGCGCGCCGCGGCCGTATAGTGCATTTCGAGGCGCATGGGTTCCTGGACATCGAGTCGAAGAAGCCCATGCCCAAGGACGCGCTGTTCCGCCTGGCATCCTCGAGCAAGCCGGTTACCGCTACCGCCATTCTGATGCTCATGGAAGAGGGTAAGCTGAAGCTCACCGATCCCGTGGGCAAGTACATCCCCGAGTTCAAGAATTCGCGAGTGGCCGTGGAGATCAACCGGACGCCCGTCCCCATGTCGGATGGCTCCCCGGCCGGGGAGAAATACTACACGGCGCCCGCGGATCACGACATCACAATCGTCGATCTGCTGACCCACACTTCCGGGCTGGCCAGCGGCGGCATCACGAACGAGGGCTTCCAGAAACTTTTGCAAGCCCGCCAGCCCACCGAGACGCTGGCCGATTTCATCCCTCGCCTGGGCGCGCTCCCGCTGGATTTCCAGCCGGGCACCGCCTGGCGCTATAGCGGCCTCGCGGCATTCGATACCTTGGGCCGCATCGTCGAGATCGTTTCGGGCATGACCTTCGACAGGTTCTTGAGGGAGCGTCTGTTCGATCCTCTGGGAATGAAGGACAGCGGCTTCAATTTCCCCGAGAAGGATGCCGCGCGCCGGCCCACCATTTACCGGCGAACCGATAACGGCCTGGAGAAGGTGACCAGCTCGCCCGTATTCACAGGTTCGGCCTATTTCTCCGGCGCCGGCGGGATGACCTCGAGCGCGGCGGATTACCTGGCATTCGCCCAGATGCTCTGCAACGGCGGCCAGCTCGATGGCAAGCGCCTGCTGAGCCCCTGGACCGTCGATACCATGATGAGCAATAACGTGGGTAGCCTGTTCGAAGGTCAGAGCGGCCGCCCGCCTAAGGGCGTCGGTTTCGGATTGGGCGGCGAGGTGATTCTCAACCCCGCCGAAGCCCGCATGCGCAAGCCCGCCGGAAGCTACGGCTGGGATGGCGCTTTCGGAACCTACTGGTGGGTAAACCGCAAGGAGCAGATGGTGGCCATCTTCTTCGTGCAGGTCCCCGGCCGCGCCCAACAGTACGATTTCGATAACGCCGTCTCGCAGGCGGTCGTCGAATAGCGATTACTTACTGAGCCGCGGCTGCGAGGATTGTGGCCTGCCTAACGAAGCCCCGCCGATGCTTCCGGCAGCCCGCGGCCGCTCACCAGGTAGACCGCGAAGCTTCCCAGCCAGTGGCCGCCTTCGTAATGCTCGCTCCTGATGCTCTCCAGGCCGGCTTGCCTGAGCTTGCCGGCCAATTCCGTGAAGGCGGCCCGGCGCGGGTCGCCGGCGGGCAGTTTCGAGAGAATCCCCTCCAGCATCCATGCGCGGCTCAGATTCAGACCGGCCAGGTGGTAGAGTTTTCCGTCCGTCACATCGCTGACCCGCGTCGGCTCCAAATCGACGCTTGGAAGAAACGCCGTGAACCATCGCTGGAATTCGTCTTCAGGCAGGATGCGCCGCACCACGTCCGCTTCGGCCAGACAGGGCGACAGAAAATCCTCGCCCGATGGCTCGTACGCCAACGGGCAGGCGCGGTCCTTCAGGTAGTAATCCCGCGCCCGCGCTTCCACCAGTTTGCCGAATTCCGCGTGGCCGGTGATGCGCGCGTAATCCAGCATCAGGCCGATTCCGAACGCCGTGTTATTGTGCTCGCCCGTGCGGATGGGATGCTCCAACTTGGGCAGCCAGGAGGCGATGCGAGCGGTGACCGCGGCTTCGAGCGGCCGCAGCGTCGCGGACCACTGGCGCGCCTGTGGATCGTCCCACTCCTTCAGCTCGGCGGCGAGTTGCAACAGCCAGGCCAAGCCGTAAGGCCGCTCAAAACTGGTGCGCCCCTCGGCGTTCAGATACTTCACTTCTACCGCGATATTGGCCGGAGTGAAGCTCCGCGCCAGCGCCAGCCGCGCGTCGGACGCGAAAGGCGCCTCCGGGAAAAGGCGCGCCAGGCGCACCAGAAGCCAATGCCCATGAACCGAGGAATGCCAGTCGTAGCAGCCGTAGAAGGCCGGCGTCAGCTCGCGCGGCGGCTTCACGTCGGCGTCGGAACTCAAGGAGTGGGCGATCTTATTGGGATACTCCTTATGAATGCAGTCCAGGGCCAGCCGTGCGAAGCGCGCCGCCTGGGCCTGGTCGAAATCGGATGCTGCCATGGGGGCCCCGGAAAGCAGGATAGCGAGAATCAAGAGCCGGGTCATGCTTGCTATCATAGCCGCCCGCATGCCTCGCTTCGCCCGCGACGCCGCGGTTTGACATATCATTTGAATTCGGACTCCCTCCCCTTTCCGTCCTGCGGCGGCATGGCGCGATTGCGTGAAAGCCGCGGACGGGCCGTCACAACGGAGATCCGTAAACCTCTGAAGGAGGTGCCTGGTGCGCAAGCTCTTCGGTGGCAACCTACGCTGGGTATTGATCTTCCTGACTTTTCTGATCAGCTCGCTGGCCTACATGGATCGCGTCAACATCTCCATTGCGGCCCCCTTTCTGCAGCGGGAATATGGCCTGTCGAACGTGCAGTTGGGATGGGTTTTCAGCGCCTTCGTACTCGGCTACGCGCTATTCCAGGCTCCCTTCGGCCGCTTCGCCGACCGTTTCGGACCGCGCGTCGCGATCGCCCTCGCCATCGCCTGGTGGAGCGTTTTCACCTTATTTACAGCGCTGGTTCCGGCCGGCGCCATGGCTCTCGCTCTGCTGATCGCGGTTCGCTTCTCGCTCGGCGTGGGGGAGGCGGTCATGTATCCGGCTTCCAACCGGCTGGTGGCCACGTGGATTCCTTCGGCCGAGCGCGGCCGCGCCAACGGCCTGATCTTCGCCGGCGTGGGAGCCGGCTCCGCACTCGCGCCCCCGTTTATCACTTATGTCATCGCTAACTGGGGATGGCGCTGGTCGTTCTATCTGCGAGTGCCTATCGGCCTGGTGGCCGTGCTGGTCTGGTGGTGGATCATTCGCGATTCGCCGCAATCCCATCCCTGGATTGAAAAGCGCGAAGTGGAGTCCATTCAGGCCGGCCTGCCGGTCTCGAGCGGGGGGCCCGGAGCCAGCAAGGCCCTGCCCTGGACGACCATCCTGGCCAACAAGAGCATGCTCGCCATGAGCTTGAGCTACACGGCCTTCGGCTATGTCGCCTGGATCTTCTTCACCTGGTTCTTTATCTACCTGAACCGGGTCCGCCACCTGGACCTGAAATCCAGCGCCTTCTTCTCCATGCTGCCGTTCCTCGCCATGGCGGTTGGTTGCCTGACGGGAGGCTGGATCGGCGACTGGCTGACGAAACGCTACAACCGCCACGTGGGGCGGAACTACGTGGCCCTGGCCAGCCTCCTTCTGGCCGCGGTTTTCATCGCCTTCGGAACCCAGTTGGCCAGCCCCAAGCTGGCTAGCGTAATCCTGGCCGGCGGCGCGGGAGCCGTGTACCTTTCACTGAGCTCCTTCTGGGCCGTGACCGCCGATATCGCGGGAGTCTCTGCCGGCACCGCCTCAGGGCTGCTGAACATGGGATGCCAGCTCGGAGGGGCCCTTACCGCTTCCCTGACGCCCTGGATCGCCGATCATTTCGGCTGGACGCCGTCGTTCCTCGTCGCGGCGGTTTTGTGCGTGCTCGCCGCGCTGGCGTGGCTGGTGGTCGATCCGGATAGCCCGATCGGTCAGCCTTCCACCGCAGCGCGCTAAGCGGCTGAAAGTCTAGAGCCCTCCGGATCTCCAGGGTGGCATTGCGGGCGCATCGCCGCGTCCTGCTCGTTCCCCGCGCCACCCGTATAGCGCCTCCCGAAAACGGCTCCAAAGATTTTGAAACTCCAGACGATATGAAGACTTGAACGAACCGTTGAGCAGTTCTCGAAAGGAGTTTCGATGAATTTCATAAAGGTGGTCTCTTGTTTCGTGCTGGCTCTGCCGATAGTAGCCATGGGTCAGGATGCACCCAAGAAGATTTCCAAGGTGACGGGAATGAACGCAGTCCAGGAGAAGGTGGCGCCGGAATATCCGCCTTTCGCCAAGCAGTTGAAAATCGAGGGCACTGTCGAGTTGGAAGCCGTGGTGGCCGAGAACGGCACCGTGGAGGACGTCAAGATTGTGAGCGGCAACGCCATGTTGACGAAGGCTGGCGCGGACGCCTTGAAGAAATGGAAGTACAAGCCCTTCATGGAGGCGGACGGAAAACCGTTCAAAGCTCTGGTGCCCGTTAGTTTCGATTTCAAACGGTGAACCGGGCTAGGGGAGGAGATCGAATATGAGTCTCTGTAAAAAGCTAATTGGCGGCGCATCCGCCATGCTCGCGCTGGTCGTGCTGCTGGGCGCGGCTACCATATGGGTAACGCAGGGTTTGCGAAGCGATCTCGAAAAGGCGACCACTGTCACGGCCCACCAGCAATACCTGGCTGGCTCGGCCAACGCGGCCGCCTCGGAGATGGCCAGTTGCGAGCGCGGCAACGTACTCTCGGCGATGCTGGGCGACAAGAACAAGGCCGAGGAGTACGCACAGCGTTTTCAGGCCGCCGCGGCGACTCTCCAGAAGGCCCTGGCGGAGCTGGGCAAGATGGCCGAGACTCAGGAGAGCGAGCGGCTGCTGGCCACGCTCGACCGGCAGGCCGGAGTCATCGTCGAGGGCCATGAGGAGCTGCGCCGGGCCATGGCCGCTCAGCAGATGGATCTTGCCGTCAGCGTCTTCTCGCAGAAGGTGCAGCCGATGCTGGAAGAGACCGGCCGCCAAGCCTCGGCCATGGTGGAGCAGTTAAACAACGATCTGGCGGCGATCGCAGCGGCTTCCACCGCCAAATCGGCCCGGTTCCGGATGGCCATCATCGTACTTACCCTGCTGGCCTTCGCGGTCGTCGTATCGCTGTTTTTCCTGATCCACAACTCCAGCGGCACGCTGCAGCAACTGTCCTCCGGGATGGCGCAGCGCGCGGAGGAAGTAGCCAATGCGGCCTCCCAGATCTCATCTTCCAGCCATTCGCTGGCGCAGGGGGCTTCCGAACAGGCCGCTTCGCTAGAAGAGACTTCCGCCTCCACAGAGGAGATCGCCTCCATCACGCGCCAGAATGCCGATCACGCTTCCGAGGTGGCCGGATTGATGCAACAGTCCGAGCAGGGCGCTTCGGAAGTGAACCAGACCCTCGATCGCATGGTCGAGAAGATGAAGGAGATCGATGCCTCCAGCAACAAGATCGCGCGCATCATCAAAGTGATCGATGAGATCGCCTTCCAGACCAATATCCTGGCACTGAATGCCGCGGTCGAAGCGGCCCGCGCCGGCGAGGCCGGCCTGGGATTCGCCGTGGTGGCCGACGAGGTTCGCAACCTGGCGCAACGCAGCGCTCAGGCCGCGCGCGATACCGCCGCCCTGATCGAGGAGTCCATCGAAACTTCACGCGACGGCAATGCCCGGCTCGATAAGATGGCCGGAGCCGTGCGCGCCATGACCGAGGGTTCCACTCGGATCAAAACGCTGGTGGACGAGGTCAACCACGGCAGCCAGGAGCAGGCTCGCGGCATGGACCAGATCTCGAGGGCCGTCGTGCAGATGCAACAGGTTACCCAAAGGAATGCCGCCGGAGCTCAACAGAGCGCGTCGGCGGGAGCCGAACTCGATGGCCACGCGACCGCCCTCCGCAGCCTCGTTCAGCAAATGAGCGAGTTGGTGGGAACCGCCTGAGACGGCATCGGAACCAATGGGGCGGGATCCGCACGCGCTCGCCCCTTTCACAGCCTATTTAATGCTATCGACCTTGATGGAGCCGTTCTCCATCTTGCCGGCAATCGTGACCTTCTCCCCAGCCCGCGGCGTGACCTTGTCCTGATCCGCAATCTTGTAGATTTGCCCGTCGTCCGTGACGAGTACCGCCGGCGAACCCCGCTTAATGCAACTGGTCGCGCACGCCACGTTGCCCCGCATCTCTTTCTTCCCGGAACAGGCCTGGTCGATGATGTAGCCCGTCCATTCCTCCGCCATGGCACATACGCAAAGTCCGCTTGCCAACGCTAATACCGCGATTCCCCTCTTCATGAGTTCCCTCCCCGGAACCGTGCGTCCGGTCTGCCACATAACTATACTTCAGCCCAGCGGCCCTCGCAAACCGGAATTGTCCGTTTTCGGCCGCTCACCCGCCCCCGCCGTGCTGCCGGGCGTCGACCGAAGTCTCAATAGAACAGGTATTTGCGCCACTGGGCATCGCCCTTGCCCAGCATGCGCATCAGGTGCCGGTTGGTGTGCAGATTGAAGGGCTTCGGCTGCTTGCTCAGCTTCATGCCCGCCTCTTCCGGCGTCCGCGAGCCCTTCCGGTTGTTACAGGGATGGCAGCAGGCCACCAGGTTCTCCCACGCCGATTCGCCCGCGCGCGAGCGCGGGATCACGTGGTCCAGCGTCAATTCGGCCGACGGAAGCGTGCGATAGCAGTATTGGCACGTGTAGCGATCCCGCATCAAAATGTTCTTGCGCGAGAGCGCCCGCGTCTGGTGCGGTATCCGGCGGTATTCCAGCAGCCGGATCACCGATGGAAGCCGCACCGCGGCGCGCGCCGAGTGCACCGCGTTCAAGGACTCCTCCTCCGCCGAGGCCACCCCTTTCAACACCAGAACCAGCGCCCGCCGCGCCGCGCAGATGTTGATCGGTTCGTAACTGGCATTTAATACCAGTACCGGCGTCTGCATTCGATCGCTCGCCATCTATTCCCCCAAATTACCCGTACCCGCCCGCATCCAGGCGGCGATCCACGCGCGCCACCGTCGCCAGCGCCACACGCGCCGCGCCCGCCCGCTTCAGTGCCGCGGCGCAGGCCGCCGCCGTGGAGCCCGTAGTCATCACGTCGTCCACCAGCAGCAGGCGCCGCCCCGCCACCCGTCCGGTTCCGAGCACGTCCCGGCGGCAGCGGAACGCGGCCGTCACGTTGCCGCGCCGCGCCGCGTTGCTCAAGCCCGCCTGGATCATCGTCGGCCGCACCCGCCGCAGCGTTCGCACCACCGGAATGCCGCACCGGCTCGCCAGCCGCCGCGCCAGCAGTTCCGATTGATTGAAGCCCCGCTGCCACTCCCGCCTCCAGTGCAGCGGCACCGGCGTTATGGCGTCGAAGCGTTCGTCGCGAGGCACCGCCGCCGCCAGCAGGTCTCCCAGGGGCCCCGCCAGCGTTCGTATGCCGGAATACTTGTAGAGATGGATCAGCTCCCGCAGCACGCTCTCGTAGGATCCGAAACAGTAGGCCGCGTCGAACCCGCGCAGCCCGTGCCGGCACAACGCGCAAAGTCCCTCCGCATCCAGGGGAAACGCGTTCTGAAACGGTGTGCGGCAACTGGCACAGAAGAATTCGGCGCTCAGCGGTTGCGGCGCGTCCAGGCACGCCCGGCAAACCGGAATGCGGGAAATCTCTTCTAAAGGCCGCTCGCACACGCGGCACGTGGCGCGGAATACGAGGGAAAAAAAGGCACGGGAGACTGCAACGACTGTCCGGGGACCGAGGTTTGCGAATGCGGCTAGCCTACTACTGCTGAAGACCCACCTCCGCGAGCTCCTATTGTACCTGAAATCCCGCTTCCCCAGGATACTAGGCCGTACAATACTTTCCCGTCGATTCATCGGCGGCCGCGCGGTGTAGAATACTTTCCTAAGAGGTTCGGCTCATGGGATGGCTGTCGTTATTGGCGAAGAGGATTTGCCCGGCATTGCTCGTGCTCGGGATTATGCAGGCGCAGGTGGCGATTGAAACGCGCGCCAGGGCTTCCGCGCCGCCATTGATCGTTCCGCCCGCCAATCTGCGCATCGACACCAATCTGGTGCTCGTGCCGGTAGCCGTGTGCGACAATCGCAACCGGCCCGTCACGGGTCTCGAAAAGCAGCACTTCCGCGTCTTCGACGACAACGTCGAGCAGACCGTCACGCATTTCGGCATGGACGACGCACCTGTCTCCATCGGCCTGGTTTTCGATATCAGCGGCAGCATGAACAACAAACTGCCCCTCGCCCGCCAGGCGGTCTCGGAGTTTCTCGATACCGCCAATCCCGAAGACGACTTCTTCCTCGTGGAGTTCAACGAGCGGCCCAAGCTGACGGCGCCGCTGACGCGGGATTACCACGAGATCGAATCGCAGCTCGAGACTACCGAAGCGCACGGGCGCACCGCTTTGCTGGATGCTACCGTCCTGGCGCTGCACGAAATGAAGCGATCCGGGAAAGGCCGCAAGGCCCTCCTGATCGTGTCCGATGGCGGCGACAATTCCAGCCGCTACAGTGCCGGCGAGCTGAAGAACCTGGTGCGCGAAAGCGACGCCATCATCTACGCCATCGGCATCTACGGGCTGGCCTCGTCGCCCGAGGAGCTGGCCGGACCGGGCCTCCTGACCGACATCGCCGAGCAGAGCGGAGGACGCCATTTCGCGGCCGAGCTTCGCGATCTTCCCGATATCGCCTCCAAGATCGGAATCGAGCTGCGCAACCGCTACGTGCTCGCCTACACGCCCACCAACCGGCAGCGCGACGGCCGTTACCACCCCGTCCAGGTAAAGCTGGTTCCGCCGCGCGGCATGTCGTCACTGCGGACTTCGTGGCGCCGCGGATACTACGCGCCCTCGGAATAGACTGCCGGCTCATCCGAGCCGCGACGGGTGACGGAGCGGTCCGCTTGCGGGACCTACCTGGCCGCCGCCGAACTCGCTTGCCCCAGCGCTTTCAGAACCGCGGCCGTGGAATCCGCGAAGTCCGCTTCGCCGGAGACCACGATGTCGGCGAACTTCCGGGCAGACGGCGGACGAGTTGGACGGTCCGGCAACACCGATCACGTGCGGTGTCGTCCAGGGCTATCGGAAGTCGATCCAGTTTCGCATAAACCGAGCAGCGCATCGAGAATTCCATCCATGGTGAAAGGGTGCGCTTCCGCGGCCACTTCGAGGCCCAGCGCGCGCGCCGTGCGCGTGGTCACCGGGCCGATGGAGACGATTTTCACGCCGCTCAAAACCGCCGTTCCGCCCGCCGCGGCGACGAAGTTCTCGACCGTCGAGGAGCTCGTGAACGTGATCGAATCCGGCCGCCGCACGCCCCCGAAGATTTCGCGGATGCGCTCGCCCGTGCCGCCGGGGACAATCGAGCGGTAGGCTTCCACAACGTCCACCCGCGCACCGCGCCACGCCAACTCCACGGGGACCACGTCGCGCGCCACGGCCGCTCGCGGCAGCAGCACGCGGCGCCCCTCCAGATCGTGCCGTGCGAAGGCTTCGAGCAGGCTCTCGGCCACGTACTCCTTACCGATCAGGTCCACTTTCAGATGCAGCGCTTCGATGGCCGCGCGCGTGGCCGGCCCGATGGCGCAGATGCGGGCCCGCAACGCCCGCAGGTCCGCCGGCGAGCGGTCCAGCCGGTCCATGAAAAAGCGCACACCGTTGGCGCTGGTGAAGATCAGCCAGTCGTACGCGCCCAATTCCGCGATGGCGCGGTCGAGCGGCCCGTAATCGGCCGCCGGCGCGATCTCGATCGTGGGCAGCTCCACGGCATCGGCGCCCAGCGCTCTCAGGCGCGCGGTGAGCGCCTCCGCCTGGCCCTTGGCGCGCGTCACCACGATGCGCTTTCCGAACAGGGGCAGCCGCTCGTACCAATCCAGTTTTCCGCGCAGCCGCACCACGTCCCCCACCACGATGGTGGCCGGCGGTTTCAGGCCGCGCTCGCGGATCAGCCCGGGGAGCGTAGCCAGCGTACCTTCGAGCGTCTCCTGGTCCGGACGCGTGGCCCAGCGCACCGCCATCGCCGGCGTATCGGGCGCGCGGCCGGCCGCCATCAGCCGCCGCGCAATTTCCGGAAACGTCGCGATCCCCATGAAGATCACCAGCGTGTCGGCGCGGCCCGTCTGCTCCCAATCGATGGCCGCGGCATCGTGCCCCGAGACGAAGGTCACCGCGGAAGTATGCTCGCGATGCGTCAGCGGCACGCCGGTATACGCCGCGATGCCCAGCGGCGTCGTGACTCCCGGCACGATTTCGAAGGGCACGCCGGCCGCCGCCAGCGCCTCGGCCTCCTCGCCGCCGCGCCCGAAGATCGAGGGGTCGCCGCCTTTGAGCCGCACCACCGTGAGGCCGCGCCGAGCGCGCTCCACCAGCATGGCGCCGATCTCCTCCTGCGTGAAGACGCGCTCGGCCTTCTTCTTCCCCACGTAGATGCGCTCGGCGGAGGGGGGCGCCAGGTCCAGCAGCGCATCCGGCGCCAGGTGGTCGAACAGCACCGCGTCGGCGTGCTCCAGGATGCGCCGGCCCTTGCACGTGACCAGTTCCGGATCGCCCGGACCTGCGCCGATCAAGTAGACTTTGCCGCTCATGAAGTGTAGACGGCTTCCAGAATGGCGCGGGCGCCGCGCTCGAGGAGCTCCGCGCCGAGCGCCCGCCCGAGTGCCTCGGCGGCGTCCGGCGCGCCCTCGCTGCTCGCTCGAATGATCTCCCTGCCGTCCGGCGAGGCCACCACGGCAAACAGGCGCAGGTGTCCCTCTCGCATTTCGGCATACGCTCCGATGGGCACCTGGCAACCGCCGCCGAGCGCCGCCAGCACGGCCCGTTCGGCGGTGACCGCGGCGCGCGCATCGGCTTCATCGAGCGCCGCACAGGCGTCTCGTCCGGCGCCCCGTGCGCGCGTCTCGATGGCCAGCGCGCCCTGTCCCACCGCCGGGCAAACGGCATCGGCGGGCAGAATCTCCGCGATGCGCCGCTCCCAGCCGAGGCGCTTCAGCCCCGCCGCGGCCAGCAGGATGGCGTCGTACTGCCCTTCATCGAGCTTGCGCAGGCGCGTATCCAGGTTGCCGCGCACGGATTCGATGACCAAGTCCGGACGCAGCTTGCGAAGCTGCGCGGCGCGCCGCAGCGAGCTGGTTCCCACGCGAGATCCCGCCGGTAGTGCGGCCAGGGGGCGCCCGGCCACGGCGTCGCGCGGATCTTCTCGCCCGGGAATGGCGGCCAGCACCAGCCCTTCCGGCAGCTCGGTGGGTAGGTCCTTCAAGCTGTGTACGGCCAGGTCCGCGCGGCCTTCGAGCAGCGCCTCCTCGATCTCTTTCGTGAACAGCCCTTTGGTTCCCACCTTCGCCAGCGGAACGTCGGTGATCTTATCGCCGGTGGTCTTGACGATTTCGATGCGGCATTCGTGGCCGCGCTCCGCCAGCCGCGCCGCCACCCAGCGGGCCTGCCATAAGGCCAATTGCGAGCCGCGCGATGCAATGATCAGCATATGGCTTCAATCCCGCAGGTGGAAAGCCTTGCGGAAGGCCGCGATCACTTGCATACCCTCCGGCCGCCCGGCGTGGTTGCGCAATTCCGAAATAGGCCCGTGCGCCACCTTGTTGATGATCCCGTGCGTGAGGGCTTCCAGCGCCTCTTCCTGCTGCGACGTAAACGGGCCGTAGCGCCGCCGCACCTTGTCCAGCTCGGCCAAGCGGATCTGCTCCAGTTGCTCCTGCAGGCCCACGATGGTGGGCGTGACTTCAGCCACCTTGAGCCGCGCCATGGTGCGCTCCACTTCTTCGGCCACCAGGGCCTCGGCGCGATCCGCCTCCTTCATACGCTCGCGCAGGTTGGCGCTCACCACTTCCTGCAGGTCGTCGATATCGTACAAGTACACGTTATCGATCTCGTTGACCGCCGGCTCGACGTTGCGCGGCACGGCGATATCGATGAGAAACACCGGCTTGTTGCGGCGCGCCGCGATGACGCGCTGCATCTCGTCCTTGTGCAGAATGTAGTGCGGCGCTCCCGAGGAGGCGATCAGGATATCCACCTCCGGCAGCATTCCGATGAAGCGCGCGTATTCGACCGGCGTGCCCTGGAACAACGTGGCCATTTCGACGGCGCGCTCGTGCGTGCGGTTGGTGACGAACACGTGCGAGGCCCCCGAGCGCCGCAGGTGGCGCGCGGCCAGCTCCGACATCTTCCCCGCCCCGGCGATCATGATCGTGCGGTGTTCCAGCGAGCCGAAAATCTTGCGCGCCAGCTCCACCGCCGCGTAGCTCACCGAGACCGCCATCTGCCCGATGCCGGTTTCCGAGCGCACCCGCTTGGCCACGCCGAAGGCGCGCTCGTACAGCCCTTCGAGCCAACCGCACAGCGCGCCGCAGCTCTTGGCGGCGGCATACGCTTCCTTGAGCTGGCCCAGGATCTGCGGCTCGCCCACCACCATCGAATCCAGGCTGGCCGCCACGCGAAACAGGTGATGGATGGCCTCGCGCCCTTCGTGGCTGTACAGGTGCGCCGCGAGGGAGCGCGGGTCGAGCACCTTGGCTTCTTCGAGGAAGCTCTCGACGATGGCCCGCGGGTCGGCCGCATCCTCCGTGGTAACGGTGATCTCGACGCGGTTGCAGGTGGAGAGGATTACGGCTTCGGCGACCCCCGGGCGCTGCTTCAGATCGGCCAGCGCCTCGGGCAGGGTTTCCGCGCGGAAGGCCAGCCGCTCGCGCAGCTCCACGGGGGCCGTCTTGTGGCTCACGCCGGTGGTGAGCAGCTTCATGGCCTCACCACCATGGCTCCCAAATGAGCGTGCGCGGCCCAGGTCAAAGCGGCGAAGCCCAGCACCGTGATCGTCATAATGGCGGCCTTGCGCCCGCGCCATCCGGCGGTGGTTCGCAGACAGACCATGCCCAGGTAGACGCCCCAGGTGAAGAACGAGATAGCGATCTTGGGCTGGCGAATCCAGTCGGATTTAAGTTCGATGAAGGCCCACGTGCTGCCCGCGATCACCGCCAGGGTGATCAGCACGAATCCCACGGCCATGGCTTTCGAGATCAGGTCGTCGAGCGCGCCCAGCGGCGGCAGGCGGTAATAAATGCCGCGCACCTTCTTGGTCTTGAGCTGGCGCTCCTGAAAGAGGTACAGCAGCGAGGCCCCCGCCGTTACCAGCAACGCTGCGTAGCCCAGCAGCACCAGCACGATGTGCACGGTCAGCCAGGCGTTGCGGACCGCCGGGCTGGACCATGCGCTGACCGGATTTCCGAGCGTCGCCACCAGCGACATCACGAATACCAGCGGGAAAATGAAGACGCTGAGGCTCTCCATGCGGTAGCGCCAGTGGACGAATAGATAGAGCAGCACAATCAAAAAGGCGCACATCGAGAGCGTTTCGTAGAAGTTATTAATGGGGCAGCGATTATTGAGCAGCCCTTCTTCCACGATGGAGACGAAATGGAAGACGCTGCCCAGCCCGAAGGCCCCCAGCGCCACGCGGAAGAGCTGCTCCCGGCGGCGGACCAAGGTAAGAATAGCGTGCAGGAGGCCGAGAGAATACAGCGCCGCGGCCACCCGCAGCCAGATGACACTCATGGGAGCCATGGGAAAACGTGGGGCACTAATCCTAAATCAATAGTATATCGGTTCGGCTCGGGTGCGGGACCCATCTTGGGGAGCCCGGCAGGCTGGGTTCGGCCTTCGAGGCGGCTAACGCGGGTTGCCAGTATGCGCTGGGCGCTTGCGGCGCCACACCGCCAGCAAGGCTAAGCCGGATCCCGAAAGGACCACGCTCACAGGCTCCGGAACGCCAGTAGGATTGTAGTCGTAGACCACCGTGACCGTCTGTGTGGCTTGGGTCGTGGCGGTCCAATCGATGTTGCTGTCGCCCGAAAACGAGTCCGAAGCCTGCGCGGTACCCGTGAAAGTCACGCTGCCCAGACCCTCATAGGCATTCAGAGAAGTGTAGTAAGTGTCGCTGCCCAGGTTGAAGGCCACATTCGAGACGCTCTGGCTGGTGCTATTGGTGCCCGATCCCAACGGACCTAAGATGATGGGTCCCATGCCGGGCAGAGCGGTACTCGACGATAAATTGGTGGCGCTGGGTCCGGTCAAACCGGCCAGGAAGGTCTCCTGGAAAGACGTGAGCGTCTCCGGCTGGATCGAATTATCCGTGAAGGTGGCGCTCATCGTGTTGAGAACTCCGGACGACTGCACGGTGACGGAGTTGAGCGTGCCCAGAGCGGTATTGAACTGATTGAACACGTAACCGTTGCTCCAGTCCGTGTAAGCGGGCCCGTAGGTGAACGTTTGCGTGATGGTGGCGGCACCGGCGACGTTGCAGACCATCCCTATAACCGCTCCAACAGCTATGCAGAAGATCGTGACTTTTCGTTTTGCGCGCTTCAACATTGGCAGCATGTACGCGTGCACCACCAAGTCCAGAATACGAATGGTGCGGCGGCCGGGTCAACGCCAAAATGCTGGCTATCTCTATATTTATGTTAGCTTTCGATAATCAATGTACCGGTACCAAGGGGGCCAATTAGGGGATTCGGACCGCTACCTTTAGTTAATTCCTGGGGGAACGCCCCGTGGTCGCGGCGGAGTGGGGAGAGTCCGCCGCGTTCCGGGTCGCGGGCGCAATCCTAGCGATTGCGGACAAGGCGCTTGCGCCCAAATACCGAGAGCACCACCAGCCCGATACCCGACAGGGACATGCTCAAAGGCTCGGGAGTGGGGGTTTTCGGACAGTAGTCGTATTCCAGAGTTACGGTCTGCGAGGCGTCGGTCACCGCGGCAACTTTGATATTACTGGAGGAGTTCAGGTCGTAAGTAGCCGAAGCCGAGCCGTCAAACACTACCTGGGTTGAGCCTTCGTACGCTCCCAACGAGCTGGTGAAAGTGTTGGTGACCTGGTTGCCCTGTACAGGGCTGCCGCCGATGGGGGCTAAGGTGTAAGTGGCGCTGGCGCCGGAGCTGAGGATGAAGCTCCCAATGGGGGGTAACGTGGCGGTCGAAACCTGGGAGACCGATGTGAGGCTGCCCGGACCGGTCAAGTCGATCTGGAACGCCGCGCTCAGGGAACTGATCGTCTCGTTGGTGCCGTCGGTGTTCGTCACTGTCAGCACGTAGTCGTCGAGGGCTCCCTGGGAGATTACGGTCACGGATTCGAGCGTGCCCAACGCCGGGTTGAACGGGTTGAAGTAGTAAGTGTAGTTCCAGTTGGTGTCGGTGACGGGAACGCTGAGCGTCTGCGTGCTGATGACATCGGCGCGGGCCGTGCCCAGAGCGATGAGTGCTATAACTCCGATCGCGACTGAGTTCAGGATAGTGCGCGTGGACGGGCTGAGAATTCGCATGTACATACTCTCCAGTAAGCCTCTAAACGTGCTGCCAGTCGGGCGGCAGGATAGTGTAAGTGCCGGGCTGCCGCAAGCCTTTCTGGCGCCTTCGTGTTCAGAATAAGGTGGCTGGACGAGTTATTCAATGCGTGTAAGTTCTATGCCGGTGCGATAGATACCAGGCTAGTTCAGCATACCGTACGGGGTACCGAAAGGACTTAGTGGATACGGGGAGTGGCTTCGGTTATGGTTAACTATTCCGCCGAAATGCGGCGCGGGACCATGCGGAGTAGTGCACCGCGGCCCGCACGCGCGATATGTATGCGATTCGGCGCGTGCGAGCCCGCGGGGCGGGCACTAGAACGGCGGCGGAAGTCAATCGGAAGTTAGTAGGACGATTGGCCCGATTTCGGCCGCGGCGCGGACCGGCGGGAGCATCCGCGCTTCGCGAGCCGGCCGCGCCGCTTTCGGTCGAGGGGGGACTGGGGACGGGCGCGGCGGGATTAGGATTTGCTCGCCGCGGCGGCGCCGTGCACCATCGCCTTGAACGTAGGATAAGCTTCCGGGCCGTTGGCTTCGATGTGCTTGAGGAAAGCGTTGCCCACGGTTTCCAGGTTGCCCCAGTGATTCGGGTTCTTGGTCATGGCGCGCAGGGCCGGAAGCAGGTGGCGAACCCGCTCCCACACGTACCCGCACTCCCCGCTAGTCTTGAAGAAAAGTTCCTGGTTCAATATCCCGGATACTACGAAGGAGGCAGCCATGTCCCAATAGCTGACCACCATGCGCATGTAGGCGTTTTCCTCGCTGCCCTGGGGGGCGATCCGGTTCACGTCCTCGAGCGTGGCGGCATGGAAGTTGGCGGAGAACCACTCGCGGGCACGCCGCAGTTTTTCCTCGCGGCGAAGTTCGTAAAGCCGGAGGATCAGGTTAGCATCGTCATAGGTTGCTTGGTTGAGCATGAGGAGATTATCCCTCGGATCGGGCACGCGGCGCGCGGGTTGCCGAAGCCGGCGGGGAATGCTTCAGTAGAAAGGATGCTTCGCTTCTTCACATATCTGGCGCTGGCGGCCGGCACGCCGCTGGCGGGCCGCGCTGCCGCCGCGGCGCTCATGCCGCTGCCCGTCAAGGCCGAGCGCGCTACGGGCACGCTGGCAATCGGCGCTGGTTTCTCCGTCTCCGCGGCTGGGTGCGGGGATGCGCGCCTGGATGCCGCGTTGGATCGGTTCGCGGATCGCGTCGCGCGCCAGACCGGCATTTTTCCGGCGTCCGGACGTCCCGCGGACAGCGCCGGCGCTACGCTGCGAGTGGACTGCCCAACCGATAAGTCCGACTATCCGGCGCTGGGCGTGGACGAGTCGTACACCCTGGATGTTTCCCCGGAAGGCGGCCGCCTCGCCGCTGCGACCCTATGGGGCACCCTGCACGGCCTCGCGACCTTCGCGCAACTGATCGTTCCCGGCCCCCAGGGGTGGGAGGTTCCCGCCATCCACGTCGAGGATCGGCCGCGCTTCCCCTGGCGCGGCCTCATGCTGGATGTGGCGCGGCACTGGATGCCGCTCGAAGTGGTCGAGCGCAACCTGGACGCCATGGCCGCCGTGAAGCTCAACGTCTTCCACTGGCACCTCTCGGACGATCAGGGCTTCCGCGTGGAAAGCCGCCTCTATCCGCGGCTGCACGAACTGGGCTCCGACGGCCGCTATTACACGCAGGAGGAGATCCGCCGCGTGGTGAGTTACGCGCGCGACAGAGGCATCCGCGTGGTGCCTGAGTTCGATATTCCCGGCCACACCACGAGCTGGTTCGCGGGCTATCCGGAGCTGGCGAGCGCGCCCGGACCTTATTCGATCACGCGCCAATTCGGCGTCTTCGACCCGGCTATGGACCCCAACCGCGAAGAGACTTACACCTTTCTCGATGGCTTTTTCGAGGAAATGACCGCGCTGTTTCCAGATCCCTACTTTCACATAGGCGGAGACGAAGTAAATGGCAAGCAATGGAGTAACTCGCCGGCTATTCAGGCTTTCTTGAAGGAGCACGGCCTGGCGGATAACGCCGCCTTGCAGGCTTACTTCAACCAGCGGGTCTTGAAGCTGCTCGAGAAACACGGGAAGATCGTGATCGGGTGGGACGAGGTGCTTAACCCCGCGCTGCCGAAATCGACGGTGGTACAGTCGTGGCGCGGCCGGGCATCGCTGGCCGAGGCGGCGGCCCAGGGTTATTCGGGAATTCTCTCGTGGGGTTACTACCTGGACCATCTGCGCCCCGCCGCTTATCACTACGCGGTCGATCCGCTGGCCAACGGCGGCGACCAACTCAGTGCCGAGGCGGCGTCGCGCATCCTGGGCGGCGAAGGCTGTATGTGGAGCGAGCTGGCGGACGCGGAGACCGTCGATTCGCGCATCTGGCCGAGGGCCGCGGCCATCGCCGAGCGGCTTTGGTCGCCACGCGACACGGCCGACGCGGCATCCATGTACGACCGCATGGAGACCATCAGCCGCGCGCTGGAATGGACCGGCGTGCAGCATCGCGCCAACTACGCCGCCATGCTGGACCGCCTGGCGGGAGGGCGCCCGGCCGAGCCGCTGCGCCTGCTGGCGGATGTCTGTGAGGCGCTGGGGCTGGGCGGGGGGCGCCGGTCGGGCAACTACACCACCGCGACGCCGCTGAACCGGCTGGTGGATGCCGCCCGTCCGGAGAGCGAGCCGGTGCGCTCCCTCGAGCGCGCAGCCCGCGCGGTGGCCGCCAGCCGGTCGGGCGGCGCGCAGGATCGTGCCCGCCTTCGGGAAGCGTTCCGCCGGTGGACAGTCAACGACGCGGCGTTCCAGGAGCTGGCCGAGGGAAACGGTTTGCTGGACGAGGCCCGGCCGCTCTCGAAGGATCTCGCGCGCCTGGGTTCCATGGGAACCGAACTTCTGAACTACCTGCAATCGGACAAGCCGGTTCCGGCGGCCTGGCTGGCTCGCCAGACGCGCGAGCTGGCCAGCATCTCGAAGCCTTCGGCGGAAGTGAATCTGGCGGCCGCTCGGCCCGTGAAGGTGCTGCTCGACGAACTGGCCAGGCGCCACCGCCAGCCGGCCGCCCGCGGCGCTTCTGAGCCGCGACCGTAAGGGAGCGGTGCCCGGCTCAAAGCTTGAAAAGTTCGCGCAGCCGCCGCGTCTGCACCCGGCTCACGGGGACCTCGGTGTGCTTGCGGTCGTCCATCCGGAGCTGGTAGCTCGATTTAAACCACGGCACCACTTCCTTGATGCGATTGATGTTCACCAGGAACGAGCGGTGCACGCGCCAGAATAACTCGCGGTCCAGATTGGCTTGCAGATCCTCGATCGTGCGGTAGTTGGATTGCCCTTCCATGGTGGTGGTCACCAGGGTGATCAAGCCGTCGTCGATGGTGGCGTAGATCACGTCGCCGGCGTCCACGATGAAGTTGCGGTTGTTGGCCCGTACCAGCAGCTTGGTACGTGGCGCTGACACAGGGGGAGGGGGGACGACGGCAATTTCAGGCGAGCGGGTTTCGAGCACGGCCCGGCGGGCGCGCTCCAGCGTCTCCGCCAGGCGGCCCTTTTCCACCGGCTTGAGCAGATAGTCCATGGCCTCCAGCCGGAAGGCCTCCACGGCGTACTGGTCGTAGGCTGTGACAAAGATGACGTGGGGGAGATCGATGGCCTTCTCGCGCAGCCGCCGAACCACTCCCATCCCGTCCAGACCGGGCATATGTACGTCCAGGAACACCACGTCCGGCTGCAGTTTGAGAATCAGGTCGAGCGCTTCCAGACCGTTGGAACCCCTTGCAATTACTTCAACTTCCGGGGAATCCTGCAGGAGAAAAGCAAGCTCGTCACAGGCCAGTTGCTCATCGTCCACGACAATCGCGGTCAGGGTACCCGTCGCACGGTCGCGCATGGAAGCTGGTATTATATCATTTCGATTCGACGGGGATCGCCGCTTGCCGCCCCCGAGGGAGGTGTGTATTGCGCCCGTGCGGGGGCGATACAGATCTGGGCTGGAATCCGGCGAAAAATCGCTGTATCTTTTTAGTGACGCTGGGCTCGTGGGCGAAATGCTTCGCGGTGCCGACGCGTCTTAGTCTCTAGGAGCATATGAAGGTATTGGTAATCGGGGGTACCCTGTTCATCGGCCGGCAGTTGGTGGAAGAGCTGGTGAAGAAAGGGCACGACGTCGCGGTTTTGCACCGTAAGCCCAAACACGATTTCGGGCGGCGCGTGGAAAACATCATGGCGGACCGCAACGACCCGGATGCGATGCGGGAGGCGCTGGCTGGGCGGCGGTTCGAGGCCGTCTTCGATAACGTTTACGACTGGGAGCGGGGCACCACGGCCGCGCAAGTGGAAGCCACCGTGCGAGCCGTCGGAGACCGCCTGAGCCGGTACATTTTCCTGTCCAGCGTGGCCGCGTATGGCGATGGCCTGAACCACAAGGAAA
>CAYRWE010000006.1:0-52663 GCA_964427655.1 uncultured Solibacteraceae bacterium
GCATGCTCGGCGTGTTCCAGCTCGGCAACATTCCGCCGGCGCCGCGCGGCATCCCGCAGGTCGAGGTCACGTTCGATATCGATGCCAACGGCATCCTGAACGTGACGGCCAAGGACCGCGCCACCAACAACGAGCAGAAGATCACCATCACATCTTCCTCGGGCCTCTCCAAGGACGAGGTGGAGAAGATGGCCAAAGACGCTGAATCGAACTCGGCCGACGACCGCAAGCAGCGTGATACCATCGAAGCCCGCAACCGGGCCGACGCCATGGTGTACAACGTCGAGAAGACGCTCAAGGAGCATCGCAGCAAAGTCGGCGAGGCCGAAGCCAAGGAGATCGAGGCGGCCTTGGAAGAAACCCGCAAGGCTATGGCGGAGAACGATCCGGAGCGCATCAACGCGGCTGTCGACCGGCTTACCACGGCCAGCCACAAGCTGGCGGAGGCGATGTACAAGTCGGCTTCGCAACCCGGCGGCGCGGCTCCCGGAGATGCATCCTCCGATCCCGGCGACTCGGGAAAACCTAAAGACAAAGATAACGTCGTGGACGCCGAATTCGTCGACGTAGACGACAAGAAGAAATAATCGATAGCCGCGGATGAACCCGGATCGCACCCACGATCCGGGTTCATCGGCGGCAAGGCCCTTTTCCTATGTCCGCTCCCAAGCACGACTATTACGAAACGCTGGCGGTTCCGCGGAAGGCCGCGGCGGACGAGATCCGCAAGGCCTACCGCAAGCTGGCGCGCAAGTACCACCCCGATCTCAACCCGGGCGACAAATCGGCCGAGGAGCGCTTCAAGAACGTCCAGGAAGCTTATGACGTTCTCAGCGATTCCAAGAAGCGCCAGATGTACGACCAGTACGGCTTCTACTCGGAGAGCGGGTTCGCCGGCGGCGCGCCGGGCGGCGGGGCGCCGGGAGCGGGGCCACATCCCGGGATGGATTTCAACGGCTTCGATTTCTCGGATTTCGCCGGCGGCGAGGCGGCGGGGCGGGCGGGAAGAGCGGGAGCCGGACGGCGCGGGGAATCCGCGGGCGCGGGCGGTTTCCGGGACATCTTTTCGCAGTTCTTCGGCGGCCAGGGCGAAGCGCCGCATCCGGAGCCCGAGAAGGGCGGCGATCTCGAATACGTGATGGATATCGATTTCTGGCAGGCCATACGGGGCACCCAGGCGCGTCTCAACATTTCGCGCTACGAGGTCTGTTCCACCTGCCACGGGTCGGGTTCCACGGGGGCCAACGAAGTTGCCTGCCCGCAGTGCAAGGGCACCGGCAATGTCACCCAGATGGCCGGCGCGATGAAGTTCAACCTGACCTGTCCGCGCTGCGGAGGCACCGGCCGGCTGCGGAACGTGTGTCCCACGTGCGGCGGCGAGGGCCGTGTGACGCAGACCGAGACGGTGGAAGTGCGCATCCCTCCGGGGGCGCGCAACGGATCGCGCCTGCGCGTGGCGGGCAAGGGGAACGCGGGAACCCAGGGCGCGCCTCCCGGCGATCTTTACATCACCACGCGCGTGGAAGAGCACCCGTTCTTCCACCGCGAGAGCGACAACATCGAGATCAAGGTGCCGGTAGCGGTATGGGAGGCGGCCTTGGGATCGAAAATCGAGGTGCCCACCATCGATGGCCGCACGCTACTGAAAATCCCCCAGGGCACGCGCACGGGCCAGCGCTTCCGGCTGCGCGAGAAGGGTGTGCTGAATTCGCGCACCGGGCAGCGCGGCGACCAGATCGTGGAAGCGGTCATCGAGGCGCCGGAACCGCGCGACGAGCGGACCCGCGAACTGCTGCGCGAGATGGCCAAACTGCATCCGGACGATCCGCGGGCCGAAATGTGGACCAAGGTCTGAGCGAGGAGCGACGACCATGCGCAAAACCAGATCGAAAGCCGCTTACATGATTTCCGCCGTGGCGGAGCAGTATGCCATCCACCCCCAGACGCTGCGCCTCTACGAGCGGGAAGGCCTGCTGAAGCCCTCTCGCAGCGAAGGCAACACGCGCCTCTTCACCGACGAAGATCTGGAGCGCCTGGAAGTGATCCTGCACCTGACCCGCGACCTGGGCGTGAACCTGGCGGGCGTCGAGATCATCCTCAACATGCGCGAGCGCATGGGCGAGATGCAGGCGCAGATTCAGGAATTCATCGCCACGCTGAACAGCGAGCTGGCCGCGCGCACAGCCCGCCGCTCGGAGACCGAAGACCGCCGCGACCTCATCCCGGTGATCGATGCCAAGCCGCCCTCGCGGCGGGCCCGCTGACCGCGCATTATTTTTGGCGTTCCGGCGTTAAGCCATAGCGCTCCATCTTCCGGTAGAGGGTGGCTTTGGAGACGCGCAGCCGGCGGCTGGCCTCGGTAACGTTACCCCGGCAGGTTTCGAGCATGGCGGCGATGGTTGCGCGCTCGCTCTCGTCCAGGGGGGATTCGCGTTGGCGCTCTTTCTGAATGGCTTCCCGAATCGCGCGGGGAAGATCGCGTCGCTCGACGATCGCGGCGTCGGATTCCGCCAACAGGTGCAGAATGCAGTTTTCCAATTCCCGCACATTTCCCGGCCAGTGATAGGACGAAAGCAGAGCCATGGCGTCGGCGGCGAGCGAGACGTTCCGGCCGTCGCCATGTTTGGCGAGGAAGTGGCGGATCAGGATCGGGATGTCGCCCTTGCGGGAGCGCAGCGGCGGCACGTAAATGTGGTGCACGTTGAGGCGGTAGTACAGCTCCGGCCGGAAGGTGCCGCGCTCGATGCCGTCCTCGAGATTGCGATCCGTGGCAGCAATCACGCGTGCCTCGAATTTGCGCACGGAATCGCTCCCAAGCTGGCGGAACTCGCCTTCCTGAATCAAGCGAAACAGGCGGGACTGGATGTCGGAAGAGAGCTCCCCGACCTCATCCAGGAACAGGGTTCCGCAGCCGGCCGACGCCAGCAAGCCGGGACGGCCCAGAGCGGCTCCGGTGAAGGCGCCGCGCACGTGACCGAACAGCTCGCTTTCCACCAGGCCAGGTGGTAAGGCCCCGCAATCCACGGCGACGAACGGCGCTTCCGGGTTTCGCCCGCGCCGGTGAATGGCCCGCGCCACCAATTCCTTTCCGGTTCCGGTTTCCCCGGTGATGAGCACCGGGTGGCGCCTGGATGCGATGCGCAGAATGGACGCGAAAACGTCCAGCAGGCAGGGCGCGGCACCGACGAGGCCTTCCTTCTGCCAGTCGGGCGTCAGCCCGAGGGGCAGCAGCCGGCTTTCGGCCCGCTCCGCGCGGGCCTGCTTGACCCGTTCGACAACGGCCCCCAATTCGTTCGGCGCAATCGGTTTGAGAATGTAATCGAAGGCGCCGCACCGCATGGCTTCGACAGCGGAGGAGACCGTGCCATACCCCGTAAGCAGGACAACCTCGGGGTGGTTTGCGGCGGCGGTGATGGCCTTCAGCAGGTCGAGACCGCTCATAGAAGGCATGTGAACATCGGCGAGCACCAGATCGACGTCGCGTTCAGCCAAAATGGCGAGGGCATCGTTTCCGGAGTGCGCCTCGATCACGGTATGGCCGGCTTCGGACAAGACCGCGCAACAAAAGCCCGCCACGGCCTCGTCGTCGTCAACAACCAAAACGTTCATACCGGGTCCTAATGCTCACCTAAGGCTTACTATCAGGGTATAGTACCACGGTACGGGGTAGTAAGGCTGGCAAGCCCGTCTCGATCCTGAGAGGCGGTGGGCTCAAAACAAGACGGCTCACGGTTCCAGAAAAAACGACGCTCCCAGGGTTTCCCCTGAGGGTTCAGATATTTGTGGAGGCGCGGCGAGGCGGCCCGGCGATTGCTATTAGCGGTCCGAGGGCGCCGCATGAGCAAAGGCGAGAAGAACGAATCGAGGCAGCCTCGCGCTAGTGTGGAGAAACTGTTGAGGGAGTATTACCACACGCGACGGGATTGGAGGCGGTTCACCTGTCGGCTGCCGGATGGCCGGCTGGTGCTGCTCGGCGATTTTCGCGCCGAGGCGCCGCTCGCGCGCAAAACGCAAGGTGATGCCATCCATGAAACGCTTGAGGCTGGGGGATTACCGCGAGACGATCGCACAGCGGTTTCATACCCTGTTGACTCCATCCGACCGGGAATTGGTCGTCCGATTCTACCTGGACGGGCAGCCACCGGAGGAAATCTGCCGCGAGTTGCAGATCTCGCCCGCAGAGCTCCTGGCGCGCAAAGCCCGGGTAAAGGCTATTCTGACCAGCGGGATCGCGCCCAAGTGCGCGGCCAGCGCGGGGATCGTTAAGCGCGGCGACGCTGCCCGGCTCAGCGGTTGAGCGCCGAGGATGCTCCTCCCGAACGGCCGCGACAACCGCGCGGCGTATTCCCCTCGGCTTTCGGAAAGATTGGTCAAACGCGCGCGCCATGCTAAACTGCCTTGCGTTTGGCGGCGGCCGGATGCTGGTTCACCGAACCTGAACCGCCCACAGCGCCTCTATCGGCCAGGGGTTCCCCCGAGGGAGGAAGGAGCGTCTCATGGATCTCGAACCACAAGGAGCACTCGGCGAGCCTTCGTCCGCCCCGATGAATCCGGAAGTGGCGTTTGAAGGTCTGTTCGTGCATTCGCTGAACGCCTGCGCGCTACACGAAATGATCTTCGACGCCGCGGGCCGGCCGGCCGACTACCGTTTTCTGGCGGTCAACCCAGCCTTCGAGCGAATGACCGGCCTGGCGGCCGGCGAGATTACCGGCAAGACTGTCCGCGAGGCGCTGCCCGGCACGGAGTCTTGTTGGATCGAAAACTATGGCCGCGTGGTCCTGACAGGCCAGCCGTTCCGCTTCGAAAACTACCATGCCGATTTGCATAAGTATTTCGATGTGGTGGTTTTCCGGCCGCGGGAGGGCCAGTTTGCCTGCGTCTTCAGCGACATCACCGCGCGCGTCGAACGCGAGCGGGAAATCGAGCGGTTGAAGCGCCTCAATGCGGTGCTGGCCGAGATCAACCAGTCCGTGGTTCGGGCGGCATCGCGTGAAGAGCTGTTCGCCAGGATCTGCGGCATCGCGGCGGAAATCGGGCATTTTAGCTGTGCGTGGATCGGGGTGGCCGATCCGGTATCGGGCGGAGTCAAGCTGGCCGCCCGGGCGGACCGCGGATCGCAACTTCTTCACATCCGGGCGGACAAATGCGGGGTCGTCCGAGCCGCCATCGACGGGAACCGAGTGGTCGTCTGCAATACATTGTCTGCGGGCCAATCCGCCGCCGATTGTCATGAGCTGGCACGGCAGTTGGGCGTCGCTTCCTGCGCGGCATTTCCGATCGCTTGTGGGGGCCGGACACGGGGGGCCCTCTGCGTTCACACCACCGAGGAGGGATTCTTCAATGCCGCCGAGGTGAAGCTGCTGGAGGAGACGGCCTTCGATATTTCTTTCGCTCTCGGCAAACTGGAGTCCGACGCCGCCCGCGAACGGAGCACGGCGATCGTACGCGAAACCGAGGCCAGATTCCGCCGCCTGTTCGAGAACATGATCGAAGGCTGCGCGCACTGCCAGATGATCTTCGAAGATGGCCGGCCAGTGGATTTCATCTACCTGGATGTGAATCCCGCGTTCGGAGCGCTGACCGGACTGCGGGATGTGGTGGGGAAACGGGTCACTGAAGTTATCCCGGGCATCCGCGAGAGCGATCCGGGGCTGTTTGAAGTCTACGGTCGCGTGGCGTCGGGCGGAAACCCGGAGAGATTCGAGACGTTCGTTCAGGCACTCGGGGAATGGTATTCGGTGTCGGTGTACAGTCCGGCGAGCGGACGCTTGGTGGCGGTTTTCTATGTGATCACGCCGCGGAAGGAAGCGGAGGAGGCGCTGCGCGAATCGGAGGAGAAGTTCTCGAAAACCTTCCGGAACGCCCCCGTGATGATGGCCATCACGACGCTAAAAGAAGGCGCCGTTGTGGAAGTGAACCAGCGGTTTCATTCCGCTCTGGGTTTCGAGCGGGAAGACCTGGTCGGGAAGACCTTAGCCGTCACGGGCGTGATAACGGCCGAAGAGCGCGGGCGGATCCTTGCGGCCCTGCTGGCCGACGGACCAACGGCTAACCTCGAGATCACCATGCACCGCAAAGACGGGCAGGCGATCGCGGCCGAGTACGCCGGCCAACCGATTACCATCGGCGGCCGCGCCTGCATTCTGTCCGCCATGGTCGATGTAAGCGAGCGGAAACAGCATGAAGCCGAGCGGGAAACCATGTTGAACCTGCTGCGCCTGCTGAACGCTCCCAGCGATCTGGAGGGACTGATCCGCGAGGCGACCAATATGTTTCGCGAGTGGTCGGGCTGCGATGCCGTGGGAATCCGCCTGCGGGATGGAGAGGATTATCCGTACTTCGAGACGCGCGGGTTTCCGGCGGAGTTTGTGGAAGCCGAGAACCGGCTGTGCGCGCGCGAACTCGATGGGCAATTGCAGCGCGACGCGCAAGGAAATGCGGTGCTGGAATGCATGTGCGGGAACGTCCTGTGCGGCCGAATCGACCGCCGCCAGCCATTCTTCACCACCAATGGAAGCTTCTGGACCAACAGCACCACGGCCCTGCTGGCCACAACGACGGAGCAGGAGCGCCAGAGCCGCACGCGCAACCGCTGCAATGGCGAAGGCTACGAATCGGTGGCGCTGATTCCCCTGCGCGCGGGCGGCGTCACCCTGGGGCTGCTGCAATGCAACGACTTCCGGCGCGGGCGATTCACTCCCGGCATTATCGATCTGCTGGAACGCGCGGCCGGCAGCCTGGCAATCGCCCTGGAACAACGCAGGACCCTGGGAGCGCTGGTCGAGAGCCGGGAGCAGTACCGCCTGGTGGCAGACCACACCTACAATTGGGAATTCTGGATCGCGCCGGGCATCGCACCGCGGTACCACTCGCCGGCTTGCGAGCGGATCAGCGGCTATAGCTCTAAGGAATTCCTGGAAGATCGGGAATTGCTCGAAAGGATCATCCACCCCGACGACCGGGAAGCCTACCGCTGGCACGTGGCGGAAGCTGTGGAGCGAAAAGCCGGATCGCTGGAGTTCCGGATTCGTACGCGGCGGGGCGAGGAGGTGGTCATCGAACACATCTGCCGGCCCGTTTACGGCAAAGATGGGGACTATCTGGGCCGCAGGGGCAGCAACCGGGATATCACCGAGCGCAAGCGGGCGGACGAGGCGCTGCGCGAAAGCGAGCGGCGCTACCGGCTGGTTTCGGAGAACGCCGATGACGTGATCTGGACCGTGGATCTGGCGTCGATGTGCATCACCTACGTCAGTCCCTCCGGCCTGCGGCGCGGGTATACGGCCGAGGAGATCATTGGACAGCCAGTGGAGGGCGCCCTGACACCGGAATCCTTCCGGATGGTCATGGACGAGCTGCCGCGGCGCCTGGCGGCTTTTGAGGCGGGAGACGAGTCTGGCCGCGTATGGACCACCGAAGTGGATCATACACGAAAAGACGGCAGCGTCGTGACGACCGAGGTCGTGGCGACTTTTGTCGCGGATGAGCATGGCCGCCCCGCGGAGGTTGTGGGGGTGGCTCGCGACATCAGCGAACGGAAGCGCGCCGAGCGGGAACTGAGCGAGAGCCGCGCGCTTCTCGAAGCTATTATCGAGGGCACGCCGGACGCCATCTACGCGTCGGACCTGCAGGGGCGCCACATCATTTTCAACCGCGCGGCGAGCCAGTTTACCGGCAAGAGCGCCGCCGAGGTTCTGGGCAAAAACGACACAGATCTCTTCCCGCAGGCCGAACTGAAGGCGATGAGGGAGAATGATCGTCGAGTGCTCGAGGCAGGGACCACCACCACATTTGAAGAGGTGGTGACGACCGCCGATGGCGAAGCGCGCACCTTCATTTCCACCAAGGGTGTTCTGCGAGATGCCGGCGGCGCGCCCACAGGCGTGTTCGGGATCTCGCGCGACATCACCGAGCGCAAGAAGGCCGAGGAGCAGCGCGCCAAGCTGCACATGCAGTTATTGCAAGCGCAGAAAATGGAATCGGTAGGACGTCTGGCGGGTGGGGTGGCGCACGATTTCAACAACCTGCTGACCGTGATCAACGGCTACAGCGAGCTGATGCTGCGGCGCCTGGACCCGCAGGACCCTTTTCACGCATCCCTGACCGAGATTCGGAAAGCGGGCGGGCGGGCGGCAGACCTGACGCGCCAACTGCTGGCTTTCAGTCGCAAGCAGGTCACCGAGCCGAAGGCATTGGACCTGAACCAACTGATCTCGGCGAGCCGCAATATGCTCAGCCGGCTGATCGGCGAGGATATCGAAATGGCCATCCGTCTGGCTCCGGACGTGGGGTGTGTGTTCGCCGACAGCGTGCAACTTCACCAGGTGGTGATGAACCTGGTGGTGAACGCCCGGGACGCCATGCCGGGAGGCGGGCGGCTGACCATCGAAACCGCGCGGGCCGGCCGGGATTTCGCGAATCTGCCGGCGGAGGCGGCTCCCGGGGAGTACGCCCTGCTAACAGTAACCGATACCGGCGCCGGAATGGACGAAGAAACGCGCAAGCGCGCCTTCGAGCCGTTCTTCACCACCAAAGCCGAAGGCGTGGGAACGGGACTCGGGCTGGCGACGGTCTACGGCATCGTGCAGCAGTGCGGCGGGTGGATCGACGTAGCCAGCGCGCCGGGCCAAGGAGCCCGGTTCACTATCGGCCTGCCCTGGATAGCCGATCGCGCCGCGACGGCCGCGCAACCCGCGGAGATCCCCGATGGGCTGCGAGGCACCGAAACCGTGCTCGTGGTGGAGGATCAGGATGAGGTCCGGAACCTGGCCGTGGCGGTACTCAAGGCTCACGGGTACCGGGTCCTGGAAGCCGCGAACGGAAGCGAGGCGATCCCGATCGCCGAGCGGTATCCCGGGACCATACACCTGATGCTCACCGACGTAGTGATGCCCGGCCTCAACGGAAAAGAGCTGGCCGACCGTCTGCGTCCGCTGCGCTCGGATCTGCGCGTGCTGTACATGTCCGGCTACGCCGACAACGTGATCGCCCATGAGGGCGTACTCGATCCCGGCGTGGAGTACATCCCCAAGCCGTTCACCCCAAAATCTCTGGCGGGCAAAGTGCGGGCCGTGCTGGGGCAGCCGAGATCGGGAGGGCGGATTCTGGTGGTGGACGACGACGCGGGCATCCGCGCGCTCTTCTCCAGCGTTCTGAGAGGCGCGGGCTACGATGTTTCGAGTGCGTCCGACGGGGACCGGGCACTGGAACTGCTGGGGCGGCAGACGGTGGATGTTGTCATCACCGATCTGGTCATGCCAAACCGGGCCGGCGTGGCGACCATCCAGGCGATTCGCAAGAGCTATCCGCGGGTGAAGATCGTGCTTGTTTCGGGCGCCTTCGGGCGCAGCCTGCTGAAGCTATCGGAGATGCTGACGGCCAATGCGACCCTGGTGAAGCCGGTCAGCCCCGATCAGCTTCTGGCGGTGGTGAAGAGTGTCCTCGCGTGACCTGCAAGCCGGCTACTTGACGCCGGACATGAGGCGCACGGTGGGCCGAACGACCGCGGCCAGCACCAGGGCGGCGGCGAAGGCCACGGCCGCGACGATTCCGAACAGCGTAGGCAGAGACACCGTCTCATAGAGGGAGGCCACGCGCCCGCCCAGGTAATCGCCGATTCCTATGGAGACGAACCAGAGGCCCATCATCATACCGGCGATGCGCGCGGGCGCCAGTTTGGTCATGGCGCTCAGGCCCACGGGGCTGAGGAGCAGCTCGCCGATGGTGTGGAACAGGTACGTGACCACGAGCCAGCCTGCCGCGGCCGGAACGCCGCGCGCCGCGGGTGGAATCAGGACCGCGAATCCCAGGCCGCCGCAGATCAGCGCCAGCGTAAATTTGGCGGGGCTGGACGGCTCCCGCGGACCCAGTTTCACCCATAGCCAGGCGAAGGCGGGCGCCAGGGTAACGATGAAGAACGGCTGCACGAACTGGAACCAGCTCGCCGGAAATACGTAGCCGAAAGCGTGCCGGTCGGTATTCCGCTGGGCGAAGAGGTTGAGCGACGAGCCAGCCTGCTCGAAGGCGGACCAGAAGACCGCGGCGGCCAGGAAGAGAACCAGGATGGCGGCCGAACGTTTGCGCTCAACGGGGGTCCAGCCGCGGCCCAGCAGCAGCCAGGAAAAAATGGCCACCGTGAGCACCACCAGCACCACGCCCAGGGCGTTGGAGACGATCTGGGGCGTAATCTCGATGCGGCCGGCGGCGGACAGCGCGCCGAGCAGCGCGAACAGGCACAGGACCGCGATGCCGGCGAGCGCGGCGCGGCGCTTCTGGCGGCAGTCGCGCTCCGGGCTGCCGGCGGAGGTTGGACGCAGGCCCGCCGAGCCGAGGTGGCGGCTGCCCAGCACGTACTGGATCAATCCGCCGGTCATGCCGACCCCGGCCAGACCGAAGCCGAGACGCCATCCGATGCGCTCGCCGACCCAGCCGCAAAGCAGGGGCGCGATCAGAGCGCCGAGGTTGATCCCCATGTAAAAAATGGAGAAGCCGGCGTCGCGGCGGTGGTCGCCGGGTCCATAGAGCTGGCCGACGATGGTGCTGACGTTGGGCTTGAGCAGGCCGGTGCCGAGCACCAGCACTACGAGGCCCAGATAAAACGTGGCAATGCTGGGGCCCATGAGGCAGAACTGACCGCAGGCGATCAGGATGCCGCCGTAGAGCACGGCCCGACGCTGCCCAGTAATGCGATCGGCAACCCATCCGCCGGGGAGGCTGAGGAGATAGACCATGGCGGTGTAGAGGCCGTAGATGGCGCCGGCTTTCGCGACCGGAAAACCGAGGCCTCCGCGCTCCACGCCGGCGGTCATGAACAGGATGAGCAGCGCGCGCATCCCATAGTAACTGAAGCGCTCGCCGATCTCGGTGCAGAACAGAGTGGCGAGGCCGCGCGGGTGTCCGAAGAAGGAACTGCCGCCGCGCGGGGAGTCGAGTGCACGCGAATCGGTGCTGGTGGCCATGTAGAGAGACCGGCATGGCCAGTTTATATGGTTAGAGCGGCTCGCGGCAACGTGCGGTCGAAATCGGCCGACGCACACGAGCCGCGGGTTATTGGAATGAGCGCTTCAGGCGGGCCTATGCGGCGCCGCCGGAAGTGCGGGTCTTGGCGGGCTTCGCGGCTGCCCGGCTAGCCGGTTTGGAGCGCTTCGCTACGGCCTTCCCCTTGAGCGAATCGCGCTTGGCTTTGGCGCGGGTCGCTTCGGAAGCGCGGCCCTCTTTCGGCGGCGCGAGCTTCACGCCGGCGCGCCGGGCTTTCGATAATCCGATCGCGATGGCCTGTTTCGGATTGGCGACGTCATGCTTGCCTTCGTGGACGTGCTCGAATTCCTCGCGCACGAATTCGCCGGCTTGGGTGGATGGAGCCTTGCCCTCACGCTGGTCTTCGCGGGCACGCTCGACGGTCTTTTTTTCTGGCATGGGAAGCCTCTCAGCAATCGTCGTTCCGCGGGGATTACCGGACATTGGCCTCCGGGTTGCTAAGACCCCGGCGGGGGATATGAACTATGTTGCTTCTGTTGATCTTGCTGATCGTCTTGCTGTTTGCGGCGGTTCCGGCATGGCCTTACAGCCGCGGGTGGGGTTATTATCCAAGCGGCGGCGTGGGGCTGGTGGTTTTGATTCTGGTGATCCTGCTGCTCATGGGCCGTATTTAGAATCGCCCGGCGCATTCGTGCCGGAAGGAGGAGCAAATGTTGTGGACGATTTTCGTAGTGTTACTGGTTATGTGGTTACTGGGGATGGTTACTTCTTACACCCTGTACGGATACATTCACATCCTGTTGATTCTTGCAGTTGTGGTTCTTCTCATACAGCTTATTCAGGGCCGGCGGGTTATATGAAGGGTAGGATGCGTGGCGGCCCGATTCATCGAGCCGCCACAGGGTAGATTGCGTCAGGGCCTGCCGGTAAAGGTCCTTTCTGCGGGGATGTCGGATTCCTTGAGAGTGGTAGCCCATTGATCGGCTCTCTTCTGAGCCTCTTCCCTGGCGATGCCGTACCGCTCCTGCAGCAAGCCGACCAACTTATCGCGGTTGCCGGCGATGGTTTCGAGGTCGTCATCCGTCAACTTACCCCATTGCTGACGGAGCGAGCCTTTCATCTGCTTCCACTTGCCTTGCATCCGATCCCAGTTCATAGTTACTCCCTTTTGTGAATAAACATGGCGCCCTTTTTGGCGGGCGCAAGGTGAGGAGTGCAGATAGGCTGCCAAAGCGCCTTCCTCACTGATACGGGAGTTGTATGAAAGCGCCCGTCAGGCGTGATCCAACGTATTGTAAATATCGCGGATGTTCCCCTTGAGGCCGCTAATCAGGCTTTGGGCGGGCGGAGTGACGGCGGACGCAGCCGAATAGCGTTGCATCTGGGAAAACAGGAAGTCGCGATACGGCCCGCCCAGAGATTTGAGACTGCCGGGGTCGATGGAGGCCTGGAGCTGCGCGATGTCGCGGCCCTGGCGCTTGCCGGCATCGACCAGCCCGGTCAGCTCCTCGATGTAGGCGGCCATCTGATGGAGGCGATCGCGGCCGTGCTGGACGTCGCCATGACCGCCGGCCGCCAGATCGAAGGGAAAATCGAGGAGGGCGCGCAAGGTGCGCGGCCATTCGCGGGGGTAGCCATCGGCGATGTTGGGCATGAGGCCCTCGAGCAGATCGCCGCTGGCCATGGTCTTCGTCTGCGGGCAGAAAACCACCACGTCGCCGGCCGTGTGGGCGCGGCCGCGGAAAGCCAGGTGGATCTCGTGGGACTTGTCGTGGATCACCAGGTCGCGGTCGAAGGTGATGTTAGGGATCTCCGGAACGGAGTCCTTCATCTCGGCAATGTAAGCCGTGGTCTGGGAGATCATCTCCTGGTAGTAGTTCTTGTCGTGGGCGGTCTTGGCTTCCGCGAGGCTGGCCCGGTAACGATCCAGAGAGGCCGCGGCCTGTTCCACGGATGCCTTCAGGCGCGGCGCGGCGAGTTGGACCATCAGATCGCGCGTCGTGGTGCTGGAGAGGAAGTCGACTTGAGGCGCCAGCTTCCGGTACATGGGGTTGCCCTGCACGTGGTCGCCGTGGAAATGGGTATTGACTACATAGCGGATCGGTTTGGGCGTGACCTGCTTGCGAATCTGCGCGGTGAGCGCCGCGACGGCCGATGGCCTGGCATGCGTATCCACGATCAGGACGTCGGTGGCGTTCTCGAAAACCACCGCGTTGGAGTTGATCATGGCTTGCGGGCGGGCCAGCGCGGCATAGACGCCGTCAGCCATCCTCTGAAGGTCGAACAGAATCGGCTGGGGAGCGGACTGCGCGTCGGCGCGCGCTTGCGCGGCCCGCAGGACGGACTTTTCCATAAGCGACGCGGCCATCCAGCTCGCGCCCAGAGTTTGCGTCAGAAAACCGCGGCGGGAATGAAAGTGCATTCAGGTCTCCGTTTCACTCCATGGTACACAAGCGGCCTCGGCTCCGCTGGCCCGCTCGATAGCCTGTCGCGATGCTACCCTGCGAATCAAGATGAGCGAACGGGAACTGGTGGAGCGCTTCCTGCGCTCCGAGAGCACGCTGGCGCTGGCGACCACGGCGGCGGACGGATCGCCGCGGGCAGCCGCGCTCTTCTACCTGCTCCAGGAGGATCTGCGGCTGTACTGGTTCTCTTCGGCCTCGAGCGAGCACAGCCGGAACCTGGAGCGGGATGGCGCGGCGGCGGTCTCGATTTTCCGGCAGACGAACGAATGGCGCAAAATCCGCGGGGTGCAGATGCGCGGAACGGCGATCCTCGTAAAGGGGCGCGCCGCGCGCCGCGCCATCGCCGGCATCTACACGGAACGCTTCCATTTGGGCAGGCTCTTCGAGGCGGCAATCACGCGCGCCAGTCTGTACCGCTTCCAGCCCGATTGGGTGCGCTACATCGATAATTCCAGGGGCTTCGGCTATAAGTTCGAGTTTTCGCCCGCGGTCATCCGCGAGGATCGAAGCGGCTGCGTTTGAGGTAGAGGGCCTCTCCGACGCGGCGCATCCAGGCAAGCTCGTCCGGCTGCATGGGTCCGCGGTCCCAGGCGTCGAGGGCCTCCTGGAATTGCGCGGCGCTGGCCGGACCGGTCATACAGACATCCACGGCGGGTTGGCTCAGCACGAAGCGATAGCAATCGGCGGCCGTGGGCACGCGTTCGCCGGGCGGCAGTTTGGAGCCGCTCAGCAATTGCCGCCAGGAGGTCGCGGTAAAGGCCACCACTCCAGAACGCCGGCCGGGCGGAGGCAGAGCGGGAAAGAAATCGCGCTCGGCGCCGGGGTGCACGGCGTTGTAGCGCACGTGCACGATATCGAAATCGCCGCCCGACGCGAAGGCCGCGCCCATCACGCGATTGTGCGTGGAAACCGCCAGGCGCCGCACCAGGCCGCGCTCGCGGAGCCGATGCGCGCGTTCCAGGATGGCGGGCGAGACCGGCTTATTCCACATTCCCAGCAGGAGCACGTCGGCGTAATCCATGCGCAGTTTGCGCAGGCCGCTTTCCAGACGGTGGGCCAGCAGCCAGGCCAGGCGGGAATAAGATTGCAGTACCAGGGTGAAGCGATCGCGCCGGGAAGCCAGGTTGCGCAGTCCCTCGCCGAAGCTCGGCCGGCGGATGGTGCCCCAATAGAAATAATTCACGCCGCGATCGAAGGCCATTTCGACGGAGCGGGCATCCGCGCCGTAGGAGGCGGAAATTCCCAGGCGGGCGATGGTCTGGCCGGTGCGGCCGAGCGAGGAATGCTTCCAATCTGCCATTTGGCGTCAGTATATAACGGGGCGGGGATGGCGGGTGAGGAAGGTGAGAGAGGGATGATGAGCCGATAGGGCCAGGACCTCCAGCCCGATCGTGCAGCTCGGCAGGGGCGGCGGTCCTGGCCTATTGAGGTTGCTCAGTTAGCCGAAGATTTCCTGTGCGCGGATCAGCCCTTCGGTCACGTGCACGCCGTTGGGGCAGTGGACGGTGCAGCTTGTGCAGTCGGCGCAACGCACGCTCTGGTGCGCGGCGGAAAGCGTCAGGAAATGCTCGCGGCCCAGGGCGAACTGGCCGTACCGATCGGCATACATGCCGAAGCGCAGCATGTTGGCGACCGGCAGACCCTGCGCGCACTGGCCATCGCACTGGCCGCACATGCGGCAATGGTAGGTGCGGATCTCTTCCAGGCGTTCGGCCAGCAGCTTCTCGTCGGCGGCTTCGAATTTGGTCCCCATCACGGCGAAGTTCTGCTCGAGCTGATCGATATCGGTCATGCTGGGGATGGTGGTCGAGACGCCGGGGTTCTTGAGCACCCATTTCAGCGCCGAGACCAGGGCGCCGGGCCGCTTCATCTGCGGTTTGGAATCGCGGCCGCGCACGCCACCGGCCATCACCTTCATGGCCACCACGCCGATGCCGGCCTGGTTCAGTTTCTCGATAGCGGGGCCCCAATCGGGATCCATGCTGAAGTTGTAGGCGGCCGTGACCGAATCGAACTTGGCCGCGATAATGCGGTCCACCACCTTGGGCAACTGGTGGGTGCTGACGGCCGTGAAGCGGATCTTGCCCTGCTGCTTGGCGGTGCGCTCGGCATCGATGAGCTCGTCGGAAATGTCCTCCGGGGTATCCTTCCCGTGGAGGTGCCACATATCCAGGTGATCGGTGCCCAACTCCTTGAGGCTGGTATCGAGCTCGGCCAGAGCGCCGGCCTTGTCCTTGGCGTCCACTTTGCTGGAGAGAATAATGTCCTTGCGCTTGGCCCCCAGGGCCGCTCCCACCATGCGCTCGTTCTGGCCGCCCTGGTAATGCCGCGAAGTATCGAAATAAGTGATGCCCATGTCGACCGCGCGGGTAATCACGGTCGGATCGGAGGTAATCATGCAGCCGTATCCGACGATGGTTGGTTTCAGCCCGGTCTTACCGAGGGTGCGATAGGTCAGCTTGCCCGGGGCAGCCTGCGGCGTTGGAACCGGCGAGGGCGAGGGCACACCGGTGGCAGAGGCGAGACCGGCCGCCGGCAAAGCCAAGCCGGCCGCCAGAAAATTGCGACGCGAAGAATCCCGATTCACAGAACCTCCTGTTTCAAACTAACTATGTCAGTTTAGGACCTGAAATTCTATTATCGCCCTTAGAGGGGCATCCATGCTATATTCATTTGGTATTCGGGATCACCTCTGGCACACGTTCCCGTTGTCCCCCACCGCCGGGAGGTGGCGGTACTTTCGGCGTACGAGGTCCCACGGCGTAGGGGTGTATTATGTCCTCGCCAACTGTTCTTGTAGTCGATGACGAACCGTCGGTTTTGCAGTTCGTCTGCCGTGCCCTCGGTGCGTATGGCTATACCGCGCTGCCGGCGGGGGATGCCAAGCAAGCCCTGGACATCGTAAAGAAGGCCGGATCGACGATCGACGTGATGCTTTCCGATGTGGCGATGCCCGAGATTCGCGGGCCCGAACTGGCAAGGCAAATCAAGCGAATCTCGCCCTCCATTTCGGTGGTATTCATGTCCGGTAATGCCGGCCGCGCGGAATTGCCCACGGGCGCCCCCTTCATCGAGAAGCCCTTCACACTGCAATCGCTGTCTACAACGCTGGAGCAGGTGCTGCAAGGGCTGGTGCGGTAGAAGTTTTTGGGCAGGCTAAAGCGTGCCCCACCTTCATTTCGGCGGCACGGCGGACGCGGGAGCTGAGTCCGGCGGCGATGCGACCGGGGGCGGCAGGGCGGGAGCCTTGATGGTGGTTGCGCGGCCTTGCCTATCCCCCCGCAGCCAGATCGAGAGGGTGGCATCCGGATTGGCCGGATCGGCAAGATCGATGTCGATCGATTGTCTTAGCCCCGGCCCGGAGAGCGGCACTGGAAGACTGGAGACATCCACTCCGTTGCTGTCATCCCACCCGAGCTTCTGAACCATTTCGAGATTCCGGCCGGTGAGCTGGTATCGGCGCGTTCCGTTCGGAAGCTGATTGGCATCCACGGTGAAGGAATCGACCTGCGGGATGCGCAGGATGTGGGCCAGCGCGAAGGGCTGCGAACTGCCGGCCCGCCCGTTGTCAATGGTGGCCTGCAGCGAGCATCCGGCCGGCAGAGCGCTGGTGTCGAAAGCCAAAAACAACTGGTCGGGCGAGAGCTGCTGGAGGTTCCAGCGAGCGGTCTGCTCCCCGATGCGGAGGGGCGCTGGGTCGCCGGCGCCATCGGCGCACGCCAGCCGCAGAATGCCTCTTCGTTCGAGATTTTTCACATCCAGCATGGCATTCAGGGTATACCCGGCGGGAAACTCGTCGGAGCGAAGGCCGATGGCCATGCCGGTGGGCAGAGACAGCTTGGAACTGACGATGACCGGCAGAGGGCCGGTGATCTCCAGGGCACCGGGGAGCGTGCCCGGCGCACTGCGGTCCTGCAGGTACGTCTTCACGGTGAGCGCCGTGCCGGGTTGCGGAGCCGATTTCAGCTCTACCGTGAGGCTGCGCTCGGTCTGATTCGGAGCCGCCGGGCTGAGGTTGAGCACGGCGCCGGGCGCTTCCAGTTTCGTGATGAGACCCAGACGCTCGCCCTTCAGCATGAAGTGCTGGGGGGCGCTGCCCTGGTTCACGATGATCGGCAGGTTATCGATTCTGGGCGGGTTGGGAAGCACCTGGAATTCGACGGGGTGCTTCTTGTCGTCGGGCTGCGAAATCAGCAGCTCGTAAGAGCCGGGAAGCAGTTCCTGGGTGGCGATGAGCACGTCCATGCGGTCTTGCGGGCCGGCGCGCAGGCCCTTCGGCAGCAGAAACCGCACGGCCTCAGGAGTGGCGAATTCATCGTTGAGCTTCTGCAGCTCGACCTTGGTGGTGAACTCGAAATCGGCGCCGGTCAGCGTGACGGGCACTTTTCCGGAGCCCGCCAGCAGGCGGTCCTGCGAGACCGGGTCGAGATGCGCGGTTTTGAAATCGCTCAGCGGAACCACGTGCACCGTGCCGGCGGCCTTTACGGGGGACCAGTCCCACAATCCGGTCAGCGAATACTCGCCGGGCGGAACCTGGGCCTTGCTGAGATCCAGTTCCAGCGACTTCTGATTGGCGAGTTTCGCAACCGGGATGGCCGCCCCTTTCTGCTGCCCATTCACCAGGGACCACTCGCGAATGCGGTCCAGGTATTTCCATCCCGCTTCGGGCACATCCACCGGCAGCGGCGTCTTTCCGGTGGCGAGAATGAAATTGGTATCGCCGATGCGAATGGCCGGCGCGGGAATGTTCGGCACACGGCTGGCCCAAATGTAGGCGACGCGCGTGTGCGGGGGCAGGGGGCCTTGCTGGCCGCAGAGATTAACTCCGGAGGGAGAAGCCGGGAGCGGCTGCGCGAAGGACGCGCGAAACTGCGTATCGGGAAAAGCGATGGCGCGCAGATCGAGCAACGTGGCCGTTCCGCCGGCAGCCAGTCCGATAGGGCTTCCGAAGAAGAGCGTGCCGGCCATGGCGGCGAGGCTGGCGGTCTGTCCGATGCGCTGCGCCGTGGAGCTGGCCAGCGGATTGTAGACCGCCAATTGCGGGTTCATCGCCGCGAAGACGGTCTCGGCCTGCGCGGAAACGGGCGCGTTCCGGTCGACCTGCACGGCGAATCCGTATTGCGAAGCGAAGCCGCTCAACGCCGCGTTGACACTGGCCGGAGAACTCGCGGCATCGGAGAGCGTGGCCACCAACTGCTGGGCCTGCGCGGTCTTATCCGCGTAATCGGCCAACTGCGCGATCAGAACCTCGTCCTGCGAGAGGAACTTGGCCACCTTTTTCCGGTTCAATCCGGCCGGACCGTAGACGAGCGCCGCCAGAGAAATGGTCTGCGTCATGGTCCATTCTTCCCGCCTGTCCGCCGGTTTCGGCTCGGTAACGAGGATATCCTCCTGCCCGGGCTTGCGCCTCTCGGGGACCAGCACGAGCGCGACCTCGCCGGGCCGCTTCTCTTTGCCGCGCAAGACGGGAGCGTAGAGTAACTTGTCGTTCTCGCTCAGACGATTGATGGTGCGGAAAGGAAGACGCCGGTCGCCGGCTTGCACCAGCAGATCCATGCCGCCCAGCGGGGCGCCCGCCGGACAGGTCACCAGAGCGGGCGCTTCCGGCGCGGCGGCGGCCGGATTCAACTGCGCCGCGGCGGAATCGGGAATCTTGCTTTGCGCCTGAAGGAGACAACTCACCAGCATCAAAACCGCTGCCGATCGTAACCCCATTCTCGTACCAGTATATAGTTCGAGACTGTGGAAGATCACAGCGGGGGCGCGACGCGCGGCAAGGGCAGGCTCAGTTCACCGAGCGGCGCGGTCCAGTTCGGGCAGCAGGCGTCTGCGACCGCGGTTCAGTTTCAAAGGAAGACCACTCCCTCACGGTCGCGGCTCGGATCAGGGCGGAGCGGTGGACGGCTTAGCACCGATTGCGCGGCCGCGGCACCAGGTTCGTGCAGCGGCGCGACTCAGTTCGCGCGCTCCTGCGACCAGCGCGAAAGGTAGGCATCCGCGGCCAGGCTTTCCAGCTCGCGCGATTCTTCGGCCGTGTACTCGGCCACGCGGCGCTCGCGCAGCTTTTCGAAGAGCTTCACCCGCTGTTGCGCGCGCTGCACTTTGGCGCGCTGCTGGTCCGCCGCGCATAGGAGGCGCTGGCGCTCCTCGGTCAGCTCCACTTCTTCGCGGCGCGCACGCAGACGGTAGCGCGAGAGATTCAGAAAATCGGCGGCGGGAATGGTGGCGCGCTCGAGCAGGCTCGTTTCGATGGCGGAACGCTCGGCTTGCAGGCGGGCGATTTTTCGTTCGGCGTCACGCACCAGGTCGAGACAGGCCGCCAGGCGACCCTCCTCCAGGCGAAGCCTCTTGCGGTACCACTCAAGCACGCGTTCGAGCCGGAATTGAAAGCGCTGCATCGGGGTTACAGCTTCCCGGCGATGGCCTGGGCGCTGGCGATGGCGTCCGCGAAAGGCGCGTTTACGTGGACATCCTGCTTCAGGAACGCGGCGATTTCGGGCTGCACACGAACCGCGGCATCGAGGCCCGGATTGGCACCGGGAGTGTAGGCACCGAGGTCGATCAGGTCCTTCGATTGCTCGTAGATGGCCAGCGCTTCCCTGAGCTTGCGGGCCGCGGCCAGGTGGTGCGGCGAAGAGAGCTGCGGGCCCAGGCGGCTGACCGAGTTCAGCACGTCGATAGCCGGATAGTGGCCGGCGGCGGCCATGCGGCGCGAGAGAATAATGTGCCCGTCGAGAATGGCGCGGACGGCGTCGCAGACCGGCTCGTTGAAATCGTCGCCTTCCACCAGCACGGTGAAGAAGCCGGTGATCGAACCCTTCTGAAAATTGCCGGCGCGTTCGAGGATTCGCGGGAGCAGGTTGAAGACCGAGGGTGTGTAGCCCTTCTGGCTGGGCGGCTCACCGGCGGCCAGTCCGATTTCCCGCTGGGCCATGGCGAGGCGGGTGACCGAATCCATGATCAGCAGCACGTTGGCGCCCTGGTCGCGGAAGTATTCGGCGACGGCCAGAGCCACAAAGCAGGCGCGCACGCGCAGAGGCGCGGGCCGGTCCGAGGTGGAACAGACCACCACGGAGCGATTGCGGCCCTCGGGTCCGAGTTCATGCTCCAGGAAGCCGCGCACTTCGCGATTGCGCTCGCCGATGAGCGCGATGACGGTTATATCGGCGGAGTTATGGCGCGCCATGGCGCCCAGCAGGGTGCTCTTTCCGACGCCGCTGCCGCCGAAGATGCCCATGCGCTGTCCGGTGCCGACGGGCGTCAAGGTATCGATGGCGCGAATTCCGGTGGAGATGCGATTGACGATGTGCTCGCGATCGAGCGGGCTGCCGGGCGCCTGATACAAACGATAAGCCGCGGCCGGACGGATCGGGGCGCCGCGGTCGAGCGGTTTTCCGAAGCCATCGAGGACGCGGCCCACCAGATCGGGGCCGACAGCCACCTGGGCGTCCTCGCGGCGCGCCACGATGCGGTCGTGCAACTGGATGCCATCGATCTCTTCGAGAGGCATGGAGAGCACCTGGCCATCGCGAAAACCGATGACCTGAGTGCGCACGCGGCGACCGATCGAGGTCATGACTTCGCAGAAATCTCCCACCGCGACGGCCGGGCCGCGCGAGGCGATCAGCAGGCCCACCAGCTCGACGACTTCGCCGGTCCACGGCAGCAGCTCGAAGTTGCGGACGCCGGCGATGTAAGAATTCAGATCGATCGACTGCGGGGCCGTCATACACGCGCCTCGAGTTGATCGACGAGACCGCGCTCGATCTCGGCGAGCTGCGTGTCCAGTGAAGCGTCCAGGGCGCCGCGGCCGATTTCGAAAACCACTCCGCCCCGAGGTTGCACCGGATCGACGACCACTTCGACAGCCTGGCCGCGCCCGGTCTGGTCGAGACAGGCGCGCACCAGCCGCTCCTGGTCCGGATGAACGCGCACGCGGTAAACCTCCTGGTTTTGCAGCTTATCGAGAGCCGCTTTGATGAGGCCTTCGAGAGCCGAGGGGTCCACCGAAACTTCGCGGTGAAGCACCCGGCGGGCGATTTCAATGGCCAGCCGCACGGTATCGGCTTCGGCGCGGCGGATGGTTTCCGCGCGCGTGGAGGCCGCGTCCGCGATGGCGGCGGCGAGCTGCTCGACGGTCTCGCGCACGCCGGCTTCGAGCGACTGGCGGGCGGCGTCTTCACCGGCGTGCATACCGGATTCGTAGGCCTGCCGCAGCCGGCCTTCCGCCGCCGCTTCCAGCTCGGCGATTTTCGAGCGGAGCTGCGCAATCTCGGCGCTCACCTTCGCCGGAGCGTCCGGTTTAGGCGCGCAAGGCGCGGATGCCCCGGAGCGGCGCCAGGCGATGGATTCGGACGCGATTCCGGCATCCGTGAGAAGCTTAGACAACATATTCGTCGCCGCCGGCGGCGCCGCCCGACGCGATGTCGCCGCTTTGCTGCAACTGCCGCACCACGGCGACCACCTGCTGCTGGGCCGCCTGGACGTCGCGAATGCGCACGGGGCCGAGCGCTTCCATATCTTCGGTCAGCATTTCAGTGGCGCTCTGCGACATGCACTGCGTGAAATGTTCCCGGATCTTGACGGCCGCGCCCTTCAGCGCGAGCTTCAGAACCTTGCGGTCGAGGTGATCCAGGCAGGCCTTCACGCCCTGTTTGTCGATGGTCAGAATGTCCTCGAAGGTGAACATCAGGTTGCGGACGGAGGTGGCCGCTTCCAGGTTCTCGGTCTCGACCTGCGTGAGAATGCCGTCGGCCAGGGTGGGATCGACGTGGTTCAGCAGATCGGCCAGCGAGCGGATTCCATCCGAGCGGCTGACCTGGCGAATGGCTTTCAGCTTGGAGCCGATGGCTTCGGTGATCTTGCGGAATACTTCCGGCGAAACGCGGTCCAGGCTGGCCATGCGCAGGGCCACTTGCGGCTGAACCTCGGCGGGGAGCGATTGGAGGAGCGCGCCGCCGGCTTCGGGAGTCATATTCGAGAGCACCAGGGCGATGGTCTGCGGATTCTCGTTGCGCAGGAACACGGCCACCTGGCGCGGGTCCGAATTTTGCAGCAGGCGCAGTTCGGGATTGGTCTCTTCCGTCACCGGCGGCGCGGGAAGATCCGGGGAGTCCAGCAGCTTTTGAGCGGATTCCGGCCCGAGGGCCTGCTCGACGAGGCGGCGCGCAAATCCGGAGCCGCCCTTGGCGAAGAAGCGGCTGGAGCCGGTGAGGCTTTCGAATTCGTGGAAGACGTTCACCATGTTTTGCGGCGCCACGGCGCTCAGGGCCGAGATTTCAGAGGTGACGCGGCGGATCTCTTCGCTGTCGAGCTTGCGGAGCAGCTCGGCGGAAATCTGGTCGCCGACTCCCAGGAGAAACATGGCCGCCTTGGTGGCGCCCGAGATGGATGCAGGGTCCTGGGTTATCATCGCTACGGTTGAGTTGCCCGCCATGTTAGGTTTTGCTCTCCTGGAGCCACATACGAAGCACGTTGGCCGTCAGATCCGGCTCCCGTTTGGCGAGTAAGCGGACGCGCTCGGCGAGTTCGCCGTTCTCTTCGGCGGTGGCGGCTGGAGCGCCGATCGCTCCGACGGTGCCAGGGGCGTTCATCGCGGCGGCGGCAATTTCGGCGGCCGCCGGGCTGAGGTCCGTGCGAGCGGCCGGCCCTTCCAGTTCGGCCGGGAGACGGACTTCCTTGCCTTTCGCGGGAGCGCGCCGCGCAAACCGGAAGAGGCCGCGAATCAGGACCAGCAGCACGCCCAATCCCATGGTGACCGGGGCCCCTAAATCGCGATATTTGGTGGCGAATTCCAGCCACGCGGGAGACTTGCTTGCCGGAGCGCTAATCGGCTTCATGAGCTGAGGCGGTTCGGCATGGAGACTGGTTTCAAAGGGCAGCGTCTCGACGATGAGCTGATCGCCGCGTTCCGCATTGAAGCCCGTGACGCCGGCTACCAGGTCGCGAATAGTCTTCAGGGTCTCGGGCGCGGGGGGCACCAGCACGCGGCGCCGCGCGCTTCCCTGGCCGTCCCATTGCACCGTTTGATCCACCAGCACCGCCAGCGACATGCGCCGGATGACGCCTTGGGGGATCTTGGTATGGCGAACGATACGGCTGGTCTGATAGGTGACGTTCTCCGTGCGCCGGGAGACGCCTCCCGTGCCTTTAGCGGAGGAAGATGCCTGCTGGGGCAGATTCGAGGCGGTCCCCGGAATTCCGGAAGTGGTGGCGCGCTCGGTCACATCCTCTGTTTTCTGCGAGCTGAGCATCACGGAGTGCGCGGGGTCCAGGGTTTCCTCCTGCTGCTCGCCACTGGTGAGATCGCAATCCACCGAGACACCGGCTCGAAAGCTCTTGGCGCCGAGTAGGGGCTCCAGCGTTTCGTTGATTTTGGCCACCAGGTTCTTTTCGAGCTGCTGGCGCACCTCGAGCGATTCGCTGGTGATTTCCGATCCATCTCCCGCGCCGGCGGTCTTGGGACGGCTCAGAAGATTACCATCCATGTCCACCAGGGAGACGCCGTCGGGCGTCAGCCCTTCGACGGCGCTGGCCACCAGGTTCGTGACGGCCAGGACATTCTGCGACGAGATCTGCGCTCCCGGCCGCAGTTTCACCATTACGCTGGCCTTGGCCGGCTCCTGCCGGTCGAGAAAGACGGATTCCTTGGGTAGGGTCAGATGCACGCGCGCCTGCTCGACCTCGCCCAAGCTCATCACGGAGCGCTCGAGCTCGCCTTCGAGGGCGCGCTTGTAATTAATATGTTCGACAAACTCGGTGGCGCCGAGGTTGCTCTTATCGAAAAGCTCGAAGCCGATGCGCCCCGTCTTGGGCAGGCCCGCGGCGGCCAGCGCCAGGCGCGACTCGCCGAGCTTGGCCGAAGGAACCATGACGGAGCCGCCGTTATCCGATAAGCGGTATTCGACGCCCGTCTCCCGCAGCTTCTGCACCACGCCGGCGGCATCTTCGGGAGCCATGGAAGTATACAGCGGGCGAAAGTCGTCTTCGTGCTTCCAGTGGACGAAGGCAACTATGCCGGCCACCACGGCGAGCGCGGCGGCGACAATCGAAAGGCGCTGCTTGATGGAGAACCCGGCTATGAGGGCGGAGATCTGGTTCATGGCGGTCCCGGCTGGCTACATCTGCATCTTCATGACTTCCTGGTAGGCGTCCACCACCTTGTTGCGGATCTGCATTCCCAGCTCGAAAGCCAACTCGGCCTTCTGCGTGGCGAGGACGGTGGTATGGATTTCTTCATTCTCGCCGCTGAGGAACTTCTGGACCGAGCTGGCCGCATCGTTCTGCAGCGACTGAATGGAATCGATGGCGCTCGAAAGAACGCTTTGAAACTCGCCCGGCTGGCCGGCGGCCCCGGCGGCTCCGGCAGCCGAGGTCAACTGAGGCATCGCGATGGGGTTGATGGCAGAGATGGGTGAACTCACAGAGGTCTCCTATCGCAGCAGGTCGATGGATTTCTGAATCATATCCTTGACGGCGGACATAGCCGCGACGTTGGCCTGATAACTGCGGTTGGCGCCCACCAGGTCCACCATGTCTTCGGCGGGGTTGACCTTGGGCACGGAAACGTAGCCATCGGCATCGGCGTCGGGGTGTCCCGGCGAATAGCGCTTTTCTGGCGGGGTGTTATCCACGCTGATGCCCACCACCTTGACGCCGGTGAGCTGCTGGGTGTCCAGTTGCGAATCCAGCTCCGAAGCGAACGCGGAACCGGTCTGGTCGCTCGAGAAGATCGCGTCCTTGCGGCGGTAAGGGCCGCCTTCGGGCGTGCGCGTGGTCTCCGAGTTGGCGATGTTCTCCACTAGCAACGCCGCGCGGGTGCGCTGGGCGGCCATGCCGGATGCACTAACCGAGAGTGCCGAGAAAAGGCTCATTAGCTCTTACCTCCCTGTATGGCCTCTTTAATGGTGTTGACGTGCGATCGCATCAGGTTGGAGGCGACGCTGAAACGCATGGCATTCTCCGCCAACAGGCGGGCCTCGCGGTCCAGATCCACATTGTTGCCGTCGTTCTTAGTGGCCAGGCCGGTGACGGCCGTGGTGCGCGGAGAGCCGCCTTCGAGGGCCGCCATGAAGCTATCCTGAAAGTTCACGTCTTGAGTCTTGTAGCCGGGCGTGTCGGCATTGGCGATGTTGGACGTCACCAGCTTCTGCCGCAAGCTGACCACGTTCATGTACTGCTCGAGGCTATCGGTGAGGCGATCGATCACGGCATCACCGACAAGGCAACTGGGATTCCATTCGAACGCTAAGCAAATGCAGCAGATGGCCGGAAAATCGCCCGTCAAGCGAGTGACGTGTCAGCGGGTTGACACGGCGCGCTGGCGGGCGGGGCGTCCAGATGCACGGAGACGTTCCGCGCGCGGCCGGGGTATGGACGGGCATAGCAAGTGGCCGTGGCGGTGCGCCGGAGTCCGGCGGCGCCCCGTGCGGTCGACTGTGAGGAAAGACGAAAAGGAACTAACGCTTGGGTGAACCGAAGCCGGCAAGGCGGGACTGGAAGTCGGACCCGATCCGAGTTAGGGCAGTTGGCTGGTTAGTCGGAGTGCTGACGTCGTTCCGATCTGCCGCACAGGCAAAGGTGCGAGATGCGCCCCTGGTGAGAACCTGTTAGAAAGAACGCGAACAGGTATTCGATCCGTCAAAAACGGGCCATGCAATCACACTTGCGTTGGAAGCCACAAGTTGTGCAAGAGAGGAATCGATCGCCCCCTGAAAGGACCGCCCACCGTTTTCATTGCGGCAGCGGACTATTACGACTGCAACAGTTTCAGAACCGTTTGAGGCGCGGCGTTGGCCTGGGCCATGGCGGCAACAGAGGCCTGCTGCAGAACCTGAGCTTTGGTGAGATTGGCCGCTTCGGTGGCGATATCGGCATCGCGGATCTGGGATTCCGCCGAGGAGAAGTTGGTGATCTGGGAAGTGGCCAGACCAATGGCGTAGTTCAGGTCGTTTTCACCGGCACCCACGGCACCCTGGACGTTGCCGAGGGTTTGAATGGCCTTGTCGATAGCCGTGACGGCAGCGAGGGCGTTGGCCGTACCGGTGGTGTTGACATCGGGGGTGCTGGGGGCGGCGACGGCGACTGCCGTGAGCGCACTGCCGCCCGTGCCGGCAGCGGCGGCTGCGGTGAAGGTGTTGTTGGACTGAAATTCCAGGAAACCGTTGCTGTCCAGACTGGCGGTAATGCCGAAAGGCGAAAGCTGCGAATCCAGGCTGGCAAGAGCCTGACTGGTCGTGACACCGGTCGAGCCACCGGAGACCGTCACCGCGGCCGACGCACCGCCGGGGAGGTTGGTAAAGTTGAAAGTCTGACTCCCGCCCTGGAGTAGCAGAGCGCTGCTATTCAGGTCGATCGCGCCAACCGTGAGCGAGTTGGTGGCGCCACTGACGCTGATGCCGGCAAGGCCTAATGAGGCCGAATCGACCGTCTGACCGGCCAGACCGACAGTGACTTGGGAGTCGGTCTGGCTATCCCCGCCACCGATATATACCGCCAAATTGGCGGCGTTTGTGGTGTCTGTGCCGCCTAAACCGATGCTGCCGGCCTCGCGGTCGATTTCGCTCTTGAGGGTCTGAAATTCGGCGTCCAAGGTGCCGCGGTTCCCCGTGAAGGTATTGGAAGCCGATTCGGTCGCCAGCGTCTGCATGCGGTCCAGCATGGTGCCGATGTTGGAAAGGCCGCCATCCATGATCTGCAGCATACTCACGCCGGAGTTGCCATTGATGACGCCTTGCGTCAACTGCGCGATGTCGCTGGCGTACTGGTTGGCCACTGCCAGACCGGCCGGGTCGTCTCCGGAACTATTGATGCGATATCCGGAGGTCAACGACTCGATCGTCTTCGTTTGGAATGCGTTGTTGAGGCTCAGGTTTTGCTCGCCGACCAGCGACGCATAGTTTGTCTGTATAGAAATCATTGTGTTTAACGTCCTGTTGTTCGATACGTCGGTACGGAAATGTAGCTATCGGCAACGCGCGCCAGCCGGCCGGACGCCACCTGTTTCCGCCGCGAGCTAACCGCACTCCTGTACTGCTCCACGCTGTCGGTGAGTCGGTCGATCACGGTAACAGCGTCAAGGCAATTAGGATTCCACTTCGGCGGTAAGCAATTGCAACAGAATTTGTGGGAATACCGGAGTCAAACGGATGACGTGTCGGCGGATTGACGCAGCGATTCGGAGGTGGGGATCAGGCTTCCAGGCGCAGGGAGAAATTCCGCTCGCGCCCGGCGTACGAGCGGGCATAGCGAGTCGCCGTGGCGACCCGCCGGAGTTCGGCGGCGCAGGCGAATCGTGCCGCGTGCAGCATCGCCAGCGTCCAGCTAAAGAGATCGTCCAGTTGGCGCACGGCCACGGCAGCCCGCGGATCGCCTTTCGGCAAAGAGCGCACATACGCCCGCACGGCTTCCCCGTATTCCGGGACCAGCCGCGCAACTTCCCGATACCGTCGGCCAGCGGCGGCGGCGCAGATTTCCTTTTCGAGCTGTTCGAAACGCGATGGCATCATCAGGAGCTCGTGCTCGGATACTCCGCCTGGAACAGGTCGGCGTAATAGGTTTTCTGAGACTGCAAGGTGGCGATGGCGGCGTCCGCCTGGGTCAGCTCGCTTTGCAGATTGGTTTCCATGAGGGTAATGCTGGCCTGATCGTTCGAGATGGTTTGGTTGTCCGCGTTGATCTGGCTCTGAAGCCCGGAGTAATCCGTCTCGATATCTCCTGTAGTCGGGTCGTCGGCCGAGGTCAAGGCGTTCGTGGCGCTCTGCAAGAAACCGCCCGAAGTGGCCGAGCCGAGGAACTGGGAGATATCCGATTGATTCAGGCCGCTGAAGGTCGAAGCATCGAACGACATTTGCCCGGTGTCGTCCACGGTGAGACCCAAATCGGCGAGGCTGGAGACCGAACCCGATCCCGACGAGTATGCCGCGAGGCCTTCCAGCATGTCCTGCAGCTCATAAACAATGCTCTCACCGGTGAGCGCGCCGCCGTTCTGTCCAACCTGCTGCTCGACGGCGCTGAAGGCCGTATTGTAGGCCGTGGCGAAATTCGTGAGAGCCGTTTGGAGCGAGCTGTAATCCGCGGCAACCGTAACCGTATCCGGCGCCGTGCTGGTTCCCAAAATGGTCACGGTCAATCCGGGTGCGAGCGTCACCTGCGGCGAAGTCGTCTGGAGCACGGTACTCGATCCATTCACCTGATACGTGGCCGCCGAGCCCTCGGAAATGGTGCTGAGCAATGGTGTTGTGCTGGTACCGGCCGTGAGCTGAATGTCGTCGTCGTTCAGAGAGGTGCCGGTGACCACCAGGCGGTAATCGGGGCTGGAGTTGGAGCCGAGATTGACAATAGTGGCCTGCGCGTCGGCGGAAGCGGCGTTGATGGCGTTGGCCAGCCCTTCGAGAGAGCCATCGGTCGGCGTGATGGTGGTCTGGGTGCCGTTTATCGTAAGGGTGAAGGACGACGCGGAACTGATGCTCTGGGTTGTCGGATCGGTTATCGCCGGGGAGCCGGCCGCGCTCATGGTAGTGGTATAGGAGCCGGTCGTATCCACCTGAATGGAATAGGTGCCTGGCAGAGCGGACGACGAGGCCGAGGCGCTCACGGAGGAGGAGTCGGAAACAGTGGCGGAGAGGCTGCCGCCGGACGCGGAATCGACGGCCTGCACGGCCGTACTGAGCGAATCGAAGTCGGATCCGAGCTGGGTCAGCGCGGTCTGCTGGCTGGTGGCCGTGGTGACGTCGTTCTGGGTCTGCTGCATGGGCAGAGATGCCGTATCCACAGCCCGCGTGAGGACCTGCTGGAAGGAACTCGAAAACGTACTCGAACCATTGAAGGTAGGCGCCGTAATCGCACTGGAGCTGGAAGCCATAGAGCACCCCTATGCAAGAAGTGGGCCGGACCCGGAAAGGGGCCGGCCCACCATCTCATCGAATGTTGGTTGCCTCGAAATCTACTGCAACAGTTTCAGAAGCGCTTGCGGCGCTGCGTTGGCCTGGGCCATGGCGGCGACGGACGCCTGCTGGAGGACCTGGGCCTTGGTCAAGTTGGCCGCTTCGGTGGCGACATCGGCATCGCGGATCTGGGATTCCGCCGAAGAGAAGTTGGTGATCTGCGAGTTGGCCAGGTTAATGGCGTAATTCAGATCGTTTTCACCGGCGCCGACAGCGCCCTGCACGGTGCCGAGGGTTTGAATGGCGCTGTTGATAGCCGTGACGGCAGCCAGGGCGTTCGCCGTGCCGGTTACGTTTGCATCGGCTGTACTGCCAGTGGCGGCGACCACGCCGGTGAGACCAGTGCCATGCGAGGCGGCGGCCGCGGCTACCGTGAACGAGGAGTTGGACTGAAATTCCAACTGCCCGGAGCTGTCCAGACCGGCCGTGATTCCGAAGGGCTGAAGCTGCGAATCCAAGCTGGCAAGGGCCTGGCTTGTAGTGATACCAGTCGAACCGCCGGCAACCGTCACCGTGGCGGTGGCAGCGTTGGGAAGGTTGGTGAAGGTGAAAACCTGAGTCCCGGCCGTGAGCAGCAAGGCGCTGCTGTTCAGGTTGGTGGTGCCGATGTCGCCTACGTTGGTGGCTCCAGTGACGGTGGTTCCGGCAAGGCCCAGGGAGGACGAATCGACAGTCTGGCCGGCCAAGCTGATTTGCACTTGAGAGTCGGTCTGGGTATCGCCGCCGCCGATATATACCTGGAGATTGGCGGCGTTCGAGGTATTGGTGCCACCCAAACCGATGTTGCCCGCTTCACGGTCGATTTCTCCGAGGAGGGTCGAATATTCGGCCTGCACGGTTTGGCGGTTGCCGGTGAAGGTGTTGGAAGCCGATTCGGTCGCCAGGGTTTGCAGGCGGTTCAACATCGTGCTGACGTTGGAAAGGCCGCCATCGATGATCTGCAGCGTGCTCACGCCGGAGTTGCCATTGATGACGCCTTGCGTCAACTGCGCGACGTCGCTGGCGTACTGGTTGGCCACTGCCAGACCCGCGGGGTCGTCGCCGGAGCTGTTAATGCGGTATCCAGAGGTCAACTGTTCGATGGTGTTGGTCTGGAATGTATTGTTGGTGTTGAGGTTTTGCTCACCCACCATCGCCGCGTAATTTGTCTGAATGGAAATCATCGTCTTTAACGTCCTGTTTCGCGATACATCCCAGACTTCATGTCCGGGTTCGGGTTCTCCCTTTCGGGATACCCGAAGTATCAGCTTTCACTTATTCATATCGGGGACGCACCACATACGTTCTAGTGTTTTTTCACCGAATTTCTAGGGTCTGTTGTCAATAACTGCACTGCCGTCAAACGTTTGACGGGTGTGCCGCGCTTGCGAGGCGCCACGCAATTGAGGATCTCGGAGATATTTTTCTGCTCGACGCTGAGAGCGGCGACGATGTTCTCGTCGCGCGTGAGCTGCGATTCCTTGCGCTGAATCGATACTGAGTCCGGGGCCACGATCCCCAGCTTGACTCGCGTGCCGCAAACTTCCAGCACTTCGATTTCGACGACTTCGCCGACGAAGAAACTCTCTCCGGGGCGGCGGCGCATTACGAGCACAGGGCCAGTCCCTCGCGGCTGTGGCCCGAAAACAAAGGATGGCGATAAGAGTGATGAACTTGCGTCTGAATCACCTGAATGCCGATTTTCCGTTTGAGATTGACCACGATAGGGGCCAGCAGGTTGGCGGTGGGCGCGGGGCGATCGTCGCCGCCGGCGCAAACCACGACGGCGCACAGAATATCCTTTCCCATGCGCGGCTGTTTGCGGGCGGGCAGACCGAGGGCAGCCAGGTCTTCCTCGTCAAGCCGTAATTTGTAATGCGGGTCGGCGGCCAGTATAGGCATCAGAATGAGGCAGAGTTCCGGAGTGGCCACGCTCTGCATGAACATCAGGGGTTGGGCGCCAGGGCGCTCCAGGAGCACGAAGGCGCGCTCGTCTTCAAAGCCGGGTATGCCGAAGGGAAAGGTGAAGACCGCATGGGACGGGTATTCGACCTCGCCCAGGCACTTTGTCCGAATTCGGGGCATCGGGCCGCAAGGTGCAATTTCGAGACCGAACGATTTTGCGAGATCGAGATCCGTCATTTCTTCACCGCCAGAGGTTGGGAGGCAGGCGGGCGCTGGGCGGGCTCCGGAGAAGGAGCCGGCCGCTGCGCGGACGCCGGGGAAGCTGGGGCCGCCGCTGCCTTGCCGGCCGGCGAGGAGGGAGGCTTGGGTGGGGCCGCGGAAGGGTTCGTCAGCACGGGCAGATTGAGGATGACCACATCCACGCGGCGGTTGTGGGCCCGGCCGGCTTGGGTCTCGTTGGAATCGACCGGTGCGGTATCGGCATAGCCGGCTATAGCCATGCGCTCCGGGGGGATCTCGTAACGCGTGGAGAGCACATCCAGCATGGCGATGCTGCGCGCCGCGGAGAGCTCCCAGTTGCTGCGGAAACGGGCCGTGTGGATGGGCTGCGAATCGGTGTGCCCTTCCAGGCGCACGGGGTTGGGGAGCTTCTGGATCGTCGTGGCGATCTTGGCGAGGCTGTCGAAGGTCCCCGGGTCCAGCGCGTCTCCGCCGGAAGGGAAGAAGGTGGCCTGCCGCAAGCTCACCACCAGGCCGCGCGGTTCGAGGCGAACCTCGATTTTGCCGTCCTTGATCTCCTGTTGCAGCGCGGCGGAAAGGTAATGCAGCGAGGGGAGCAGTTCGGCGACGACCTGTTCCTGGGGTACGTTCTTGGGCTCGCTGCCGCCGGGGCCTTTCATCTGGGCGTTGCCCTTTCCCTTCTCGTCGACGGTGCCGCCCAGGATTTCGTGCACCGCCGCGCGGACACTGCCTTGTTCCAGCGCCGATGTCACGGATTCCGAAACCTGCTTAGCCTTGGCTTTATCGGTTTGCGAAGAGGCGAACATCACCACGAAAAACGCAAATAGGAGGGTGATGAAGTCGGCGTACGAGACCAGCCAGCGCTCGGCGTTCTCGTGTTCCGGGGCTTTCTTTTTGCGGGCCAAGATCAGCCCTCCACCGCCGCCACACTGGCGGCTGAGGGGGCTTCGGCGGACGCCTTCTTCTTCGCGGGAGCGGGCTGTTCAAGATAGGCGTCGAGCCGGGTTCGAATCAGTTTGGGATTGAGTCCTTCGACGATGGCGAGCACCCCTTCCAGGATCAGTTCGCGAATCTGCAACTCGGCGCGCAGACGGGCCTTCAGCTTGCCGCCGGCGGGCAGAAAGAAGAGATTCGCGATTCCCACTCCGTAGACCGTGGCCACGAAGGCGCCGGCGATGCCTTTGCCGACTTCGTCGATGTTGGCCAGGTTCTTCATGACCTGCATGAGGCCCAGCACAGCCCCGATGATACCGATGGTGGGGGAATAGCCGCCGGCTGTTTCGAAGGCCTTGGCTTCGGCTTCCCCTCGCTGCTCGACGAGCTCGATTTCAAGCTCCATGATGCTGCGTATTTGGCTCAACTCCATGCCATCCACCGCCAGCGTGAGGGCCTTGCGCATAAAAGGGTCCTGAACCTTGGCAGCCTCTTGCTCCAGCGAAACGATTCCCTGCTTGCGCGCTTGGGTGGCATAGCCGATGAGGATCTCGATAGTCTCCGCCACCGGTTGGGCCTTCTCGAAGAAGATGGATCCCAGTTTCTTGGCAGCATTTATCAACACGCCCAGGGGAGTGGTCAGCATGAGGGCGCCAATGGTTCCGCCAAAAACGATCATACCGGCGGAGACCTGCTTGATGTCGTTGATCTTCCCGCCATCCATGACCAGGCCTCCCAGAATTCCACCGAATGCCAGGAGGAGACCACCCAAAGAGCCGAAATCGGGCCGCGAACTACTCGTTTTCTTGGTTTGTGGAGTGGCCATTGGCGTAGTCCTGGAGGATTATGGACTTCCGGAACGTGCGGACGCGATCGATAATTTCTTCAGTCGATTCCAGCACCATGATTTTTTGCCCGGTGGTAAGACTGATGACCGTGTCAGGCGTCGTCTCGATTTGCTCGATCAGATCGTCATTCAGCACCACCGGTGTGTGGTTAAGGCGCGTTACATGAATCATGATCGGCTCTTAACCCCATATCGGCGATGCGCCTGGATGTTTCGAGAAACTTATTGGATTACAGCCCAAAAGAACACTAGAAATGAATGCCGGAGTTGCCGAAATGAGATGTGAATGCCAGTTCGCGCGCAACACACTCTATCTCTGGCGGGTCAACTCGCTGAGGACTTGCTCAAAGCCTGGATATCCGGCGATGCCTTGAGAATGAATACGGAATTGGAGCGGAGCTGCTCGGTCTCAATCGAGTCGTACGACGTCAGCGAGGAAGAACGCCGCTCCCTGCTCAAGGCCGTAGCGGCAAAGATGCGAAACCGTCCGGGGCTGTTGATCGTGGATGAGCAGGATCCGGACCCGATGCTCTCGCTGTGCCTTAACCTGTTGAAACATCTGGTTGCCCCTGGGATAACGGCGGGCGGACACTACCGTCTACAGTAGGTTGAGCGCCGGGCGGCTGCCGCTGACAACCCATTCGCCACGGAACTTAGGCCGGCCGTTGATGCGCAATTCAAGCGGAGAGCGGGCCGGCTGAATCAACATCAGAACGTGCCCGGGCTGCATGGCCAACACATCCCCCATGCGGATGGTCGAGCCGGCCAGCACAGCTTCCGCACTCACATTGGCGTGGCGCAGGGAGCCGAGGATGGTTTCCTGCAAGGGGGCGGGCGCCGTCTCGGCCGCGGGAGCGCATTGCAGCACCGCCAGGCGCGCCAGAAATGCCGGCACGGCGATGCGCAGCGTCTCGTGGATCTCGCCAAACTCCAAACTGTATTCGAAAACCAGCATGGCCCCCGAGGGCATGGCGGCGGCACCGTGGCCCATCGGACGGCGGCGAAAGGCGATGCCGGCCGGCTGCCATGCGGCGCCGAGTTCGCTCTCGAGCGATTCGAAGATCTCGCGCAGGATGTGCAGCTCAATCTCGGTAACGGGGCGGGGAGCTTCTTCGGCGGTTTCCGGAGATCCCAGAAGAATCCGTAAGAGATATGCAATCAGACCGGGGGAAAACGCAGCGAGCGCCTCGCCGCGCACCGGTTCGGCGGCGAGCGCCATCAGGCACTCCCCCTCGGCTTGGGATTGCAGAAACGCGTCGCTCGAGAGCGGTTGCGCGACAGCCAGTTGCCCGGCGACGGGCATCTCCAGCCGGCCGGCCAGTTGCGCCGCGAAACCGCGGATGAAGCTCTCCTGGATGGCCCGCACGGAGGCCATCTGTCCGGCCGGAAGAGCCCCGCTGGGGCAGGCTTCGTACTCGGAGGGAGACGGCACCGGCCGGGGTCCAAAGTCGTTCGGTTTGAAATCCATTCTGGTAACGCTCTCCGCTAACCCAGGTAGCTGAACAGGTTCTTCTGCTGGGCGATATTGGCTTCCGCCGAAAGGGCGGCCTGCTGATCGTTTTGCGCTTGGGTCAACTGCACGGCGACGGTGGGGATATCGGCATCGCGGAGGTTGCTGAGCTGAGCCGTATCCTGGGTCTGAAACTTCTGTGCCAGATCGGACGCGGCGGTGACCCGATCCTCAGCTTCGCCATAGAACTCGAGTTGCTGGTTCAGGTAGGTGCCGGCGGATTGCAAGGCGGTAACGGACTGCGCGATGCCCGCCTGATCGTTGTTGTTCAGCGCCGTCAAGAGCGAGTTGACCGCGGCGAAGACGTTTCCGGTGGCGTCGGTACCGTCGGAATTCCGGGCGTCGAAGATCTCCTGCGCGGTCTTGGCGACCGAAATGGCGGTGCCGGTGGCATCCACAATCATGCGGGTGGAAGACGGGGAAATCAACTGCTGGACGCCGTTCGGCTGCGAGGAGTCAAGCTGGTACTCCGGGCTTGTGTCCTGGTCTCCGCTGAAAATATAGCTGCCATTCACCTGCGTCCGGCTGATCCCGACCAGGGTCTGTTGCAGACTGGCCACCTGTCCGGCAAGGGTGGCGCGATCGCTGGCGGTAGAAGTGGCGTTGGCGCCATTGGTAGCCAACGTGAGGGCCTGGTTGACGGCCTGAACGGCGCCCTGGAGCGCCGAATCCGCGCTTCCCAGCTCGCTCGAAACGCCGCTGAGGTTGGATTGGACCTGCTGATTCATGGCGATTTCGGACTGCAACTCGATAATGGATGGCACCGCCGCCGGATCGTCGGAAGGCGCCGAGACGCGATAGCCGGAACTGACCTGGGCCTGCGCCTGATTAATCTGCTGCTGAGTCCGATCGAGATCGGCGAGGTAGGACTGGGCCGCTCCACTAATGTTCAAGATCATGAGTCGTCCTCTATGCCGCGGTCGGCTGAATCAGATTCAAAATACAATTGGCCAGATTATCGATAGTCGTGAGCACCTGAGCGGCCGCCTGGTAAGCCCGCTGAAACTGCAGGACGTCGGTGGCTTGCTCGTCCAGCGAGACGCCGGAGACCTGATTGATCAGCGTGGTTGCCGTAGCGACCACCTGCTGCTGGCTTTGCTCGTTGTCGGTGGCGGTCTGGTTCTCCGTGCCGATATCGCTGGTGATGTTTCCGAAAAACTGCGTGAGGCTGGTGCCGTTCAGTTGCGTCAGCGCCTGGCTGGCCAGCGCCGCCAACTGGTTGGCGTTGCCATTGGAATTTCCAGAGGAATCCACGGGCGCCAACTGGGAAGCCGCGATGTTCGGATTCACCTCGATGCTCGCGGCGGCGTTGGATGCGGTGCCGTACGTAAACAGGGCCGTGCCGGCGGCGGCGCCGGGATCCGAGGATACGGTGCCGGATTCGAGAATCTGGTTGACGCTATCGGCCAGCGAGGAAGCGAACTGGTTGAGCGATCCGGTCTGCTGGCCATCGCCCAGCATCGAACCGATCACGCGATTGCGCACATCCAGCATCCCCCCGAGCTGGCCGCCGGTGATCTGGGAGGTGACATCGTTTCCCTGCGAATCCAGGACCTGCGCGCCGGTGGCGGAGGATGCCGTGCTGAGCGAGTACTGCTGCTGCCCGATCACCAGCGGCGAGCCGCCGCCGAGCATCACCGTAACGGTGCCGTTGGATTGTGTGACGGTGGTGAAATTGGTGAGCTGAGACAGACTATCGAGCGCGCTGTATAGCTGCGCGTCGGCGCCCGGATCGGAAGCGGTCTGGCTGGAGCGCTGCACGTTATACGCCTGGATTTGCGCGGCGATGGAATTTATCTGGCTGGCCGTGGAGGCGATGCCGGAATCAAGCTGCTGGGCGTTCTGGGAAAGCGAATTGGACAATCCCTGGATGGAGGATGCCAGGGTGGAGGCGCTATCGAGCACCGTTTGACGCAAGGTGGAATCGCTCGGGGTGACGCTCCATGCGGAGACGGCTTGGAAAAACGAGCTGAGCGCGGAGGAGACGCCGCTCGTTCCGGAGGCATCGAAAAAACTTTGCAGGGAATTGGTGGCATTGGCTTGGGCAGTGTATTTGCCCAAGGCTTGGGTCTGCTGCTCCAGTTCGCTTTCGGCGTACGTGTCGCGGGAATTGTCGAGCCCCGCGGAAGTCACGCCCCCGGCGAAGCCATCGCTCGAATTCATCGGCTGCGCCTCGAGATTCAGACTCTGCGTGGCGTAGCCGGGGGTGGACGCATTGTTGACATTATTTTGAATGACGCTTAACGCCTGCTGAAAAACGTCCATCGCGTTACCGGACGCGCTCAGCATCGCCATGAGGTTCGACATCGCGGCTTATCCTTGCATTTGACAGGCCACGACGGAGGGAGACGCGGGCACAACGCGGCCCTGGGGCGTATATGACAGCGGCGCGCAGCCGAGCCGGACCGACAGGCCGCGGCATAAAGCCGTGCAGCTATCGATGGCCCGAATCATACCTGCAACGTCGCGTTTCAAGAGAGCGGCTTCACGGCAGATACCGGCTGCATCGGCCGGCGCTCCGGAGCGAACCTGCGCTTCGGCTTCCTGCATCCCGGCCGCTGCGCTTTCCAGAAAATCGAGAGCTCGCTGCAATCGGTCGAGGTCCGCGCCCCGGCAGAGCTGGGAAGCCTGACGGATGCTGGCGCGGGCGATGCGAATGCTCTCGTCTGCCGGCCGGCCCCGCATTAACTGTCTCCGTCGAGCGAGGCGCTCAGGGCGCTCGACACCAGGGCCCGGCTCACTTGCAGAGAATTCACTTGATAATCGCCCTTGGCGTAGAGCGCGGCCAGTTGACTGACGCGGGCGGCCTGCCGGCCTGCCAGCGCGGCAGTCGCGGCGGCGATATTCCCGGAGAGCGAAGAGATCTCCACCTGGTCGGTGCCGCTCGATCCGGTCGAGCCGGTCCGCGTGGACGATCCCGCCGACTGCGCGTTGTCGACCGAACCGGGCTGGAAAGCCGACGCGCCAATTCCGTCGTTATAGATTCGCATGCTCATTCGGACTACTGGATCCTTTGTCTTTGAAATTCGCACGGGGAGAGCCAAATCGCAATACCACAATAGGTGGAATGCCGGGGACTCACCAAGGATAGTACTGATGGCATACCTAAATTCCGAATAGAATCCCGGCGGCCGGGGTGTCAAAAATCAAACGAACATGTCATTGCAACGCTTGCTGCGGATTACACACGATCATTCTCTCCCGGATTTCTCCGAGGAGGCGTGGAGCCGCGTGCTTTCTAATTTCGAGATCGCCACCGTCAACAGCCTGACGGAGGCTGCCGATGCGCTATCGAGCGCGCCGTTCGCCTGCGTCCTGATCACCGGCGAAGTGTGCGGCGGAAGCGCGGCAGACGCGCTGGAGCTGGTGCACTCGGCGGACCCGGCGCTCCCGGTGGTTTTCTGGAATCCGGAAATGTGCGCCACCGAGACCGTCCGGCTGATCCGCGCCGGCGCATACAACTGCCTGGGATATCGCGACAGCCCGGAGAGGCTCGCGGACTGCCTGGACAATGCTCTGGAGGAAGGACGCACGCGCAAACGGGCGCTGGAGCGCTCTTCGTCCCTCGAACCGTGGCGTAACCTGTTGGTGGGCGAAAGCCGCGCCATGCAGGCGGTGGTCGAGACGATCCGACTGATCGGGAGCCGGCGCTGCACGGTCCTGATCAGCGGCGAGACGGGCACGGGGAAGGAAATGGCTGCCCGCGCGCTGCACCAGTCCAGCCCCCGGGCGAACCAGCCGATGGTGGCGATCAATTGCAGCGCGCTCCCCGAGAATCTGCTGGAAGCCGAGCTGTTCGGGCACGTCAAAGGCGCCTTCACGGGCGCATTTCAAGGCCGGGTCGGGCGCTTCGAGCAGGCGCACAAGGGGACCCTGTTTCTCGACGAGATCGGCGATATGCCGCTCGAACTGCAAGCCAAGCTGCTCAGAGTTCTGCAGGACCGGGAATTCCAGCGGTTGGGAAGCTCCGAAGGCATCAAGGTAGACGTGCGGGTGATCGCGGCGACCAACGTGAATCTGCTGGAGCGCGTCGGACAAGGGCGGTTCCGGGAAGACTTATATTACCGTCTGAACGTTGTGCCTTTGGAAATGCCGCCTCTGCGCAGGCGCGAAAGCGATATCGCGCTGCTGGCGGAGCACTTCGTGAAGAAGGTCTGCCAGTTGGAAGGCCTTCCCCTCAAGAAGGTGACGCCCGCGGCGATGGACGCCCTGCGCTCCTGCTCCTGGCCCGGAAACGTGCGGCAACTGGAAAACGCCGTGGAGATGGCCGTGGCTCTGAGCGGCGACCGCGAAATCCTGCAAGCCTCCGATTTCGGTTTGGGGCACGCCGTATCGATCAAGGTAATCCCGTTTCAGCCCGTGACGATTCCCGCTTTCGCGGCGGGAACGATGAACTTCGAAGAGGCGGTAAGCCGATTCGAGCGGACGATGCTGGAAAACGCTCTGCAAAAGACCTCTGGCAACAAGACGGCGGCCGCGGAGCTGCTGGGCTTGAAACGGACAACCCTGATTATGAAGCTGAGGAACTTCGGAGACCCGGTGGCTCCCTGCCCCGCTTAGCGGGCGGAATTACGCTTGGCAACCCCGGCACCTCGGTTTAAATAGCATGTTAGGAATGACTCGCGGCCACCGCTCCCTCACGGTCGCGGCTCGGTAGGCCTTGGGTTCGGAGCCGCGCGCGTCAGCAAGCGGTTCCCGACCCGTAGGCCCTTCGTTAGGAGTCGCGCGATTCAGCAAGCCGCGCGCGGCGCCAGCGGTTCCCGGCCTTTTTCAGCACCGTGAATAGCGGCCGGATTACGCCGCGTTGATGGACTTGCGGCCCGGCTCGTCCGCGGATTGCTCCTGACGGGCCAGCGCATCGATTTTCAGCAGGAGATCGATTTCATTGCGGGGCACGCGCAGCGCGGCGGCGATGGTGGAAGGCAATTCGCCGCGGCGCCGCATACGCAAGGCCTGCATGCGACGGGTAAGGTTCAATTCCTGGCCCTGGAACGAAATCGGCTCGATGGTCTCCACGTTCTTGCGAAGGACGGCCAGTTCGGCGGTCATGGTAGCGGCGGTGGACGTGGCCGCTTCGCCGTTCTCCTTCACGGAGCGGCGAAGGCGCCCGATCTCCCGCTTCAGGAACACGTATACGGCCAGCAATACCGCCAGGGCCAGCGCCAGCGCCACCAACGTGTACTGCGCCGCGGGGTTGTGAATCAGCGAGTTGAGAATCCAATCGATGCGCATCAGAGATCTCCCGTGGTTTCGGCGCCCAGGCCGGAACCGGTATCCAGACGTTCGCGCGGGATGGCGATCCCCGTAATGCGCACGGCGTAATTGCCCTGCACCATGACGATGTCGCCGCGGGCGACCACGCGGTCGTTCACCACTACCTCGACCGGGTCGTCCGGAGCGCGGTCGAATTCCACCAGCGAGCCGGCATTCAGAGTCATGATCTCTCCAAAGGTCATTTGCTTCGAGCCGAAGCGCACCGTAACCGGCAGTTCGATATCGAGCAGGACGTCCAGATTTTGCGAATTCACGCTTTTCTCCTCGGATGGGACAGCCAGACTCTTTCCAGATGGCTGCGAAGCCTTAGAATGGCCTGCGTGCGCAGTTGAGCGACGCGGGAAAGATGCAGGCCCATCACCTCTCCGATCTCACGCAGGTTCAATTCCTCGTAGTAATAGAGCTGTAGCACGATGCGCTCGCTCTTGGGCATGCGGTCGATCGCCAGGGCCAGGATGCGCTGCAATTCGGAGCGCTCGACGACATGCGACGGCACGTTTTCTTCGCCGCTCGAGATGAACTTGAGCAGATCGCCCGAAGAGTCGTCGCCGCCGGCGAACTCCAGCCGCGTCAGCTCGACGCCGCGGGCCTCCGTCAGCCAGCTCTGGTATTCCTCGGTCGAGATTCCCAGCTCGGCGGCGATCTCTTCTTCGGTGGCTTCCCGCCCCGCACGCTGATTGGCCCGGTGGATGGCGGCTTCGATCAGCCTGGATCGCTTGCGGACCTCGCGAGGGGCCCAATCGGTCTCCCGCAGGCCATCCAGGATGGCGCCGCGAATCCGGCGTTCGGCGTAGGTATTGAGCTGGACGTCGAGCGATGGATCGAAGTTATCGATAGCCGCCAGAAGCCCGATTACGCCGGAGGAGATCAGATCGTCCAGGCTGACGTATTCCGGCAGACGATCGTGAATCCGCTTGGCGATCATGCGCACTTGCGGAAGGTGCTGGAGTACCAGCTCCTCGCGCGTCAGCGCGGCTTCGGAGTCGACAAGCGGTTGATATCCGTAGGTGCCGGTGGCCATGAGAACGCCTAGGCGATAGCTGTCTCGGGAGTAGAGGGCAATTGACGTACCAACGAATCGACGATCCGCTCTTTGGTGGCGGGCTCGATATCTTCGGGGACCGCCTGGCCCCCGCAGAGGAACGACACCGGCTTATTCCGGCGCGCGGCCACGCAAAATACGGCAGCCAGAGAAGATGTTTCATCCACCTTGGTGAACAGGAGCTTGGCCGGGTGGCAGGATTCGTAGAGCGCGGCGGTGTTGTAGAGATCCTCGCGGCGCGTGGAAGCCGTCAAAACCAGATGCGTGTCAATATCCTGACGGCGGCCGAGAAACGCCATGAGGTCCTCGCCTAGGTCTTCGAGCATGATGGCGCTGTAACCGGGGGTGTCGATCAGAACCAGCGCCGAAGGGGGAGCCATTTCGATGGCCTGCGCCAACGCGGCGCTGCTTTCGACGGCCTGGAACGGCACGCCCAGGATGGCTGCATAGGCCCGCAGATGCTCGGCGCCGCCGATCCGGGCCGTGTCGGCGGAGATCAGGCGGACCACGCGTCCGCGAGCCAGACCCTGGGTGACCGCGAGTTTCACCAGCGTGGTGGTCTTGCCCGATCCGGGCGGCCCGACCAGCGCCGTGATACGGCCGATTTCGGGGCACACCGAAAAGCTGGAGGCGATTTCCTCGGCCGCGTGGGGCAGCAAATCGCGATCCTCGACTTTGACCCGCTGGCGGGGGCTGCCGATGCGCTGCACGGAGCGCCGCGCGAGGCGCTGGCGGGCAGCGTCCTCGATCTGGCGCGCCAGGGCCGGCTCGACGCCGGCATCGAGGAGGGTTTGCTCGACTTCGAAACTGCAACCGCGCGGCGCCGACGGAGTCATGCGGCCCAGCAGGTCGCGGATTTCCTCGATCTCCTGCCGCAGCGCCTCCACGCTGCCGTCCGCGGGGGGCGGCGGGACGCCCAGCGTTTCGGGACAGGTGCCGAAGACCGCTTCGTATTCGCCCAGATGGCGCGCTTCCGGAGGAGCCTCGCGCGAATCGAGCAGCAACGACTCCGGGCCCAGCTCCAGCCGCGCTTTTTCCATGGCGGCTTGAACGGACTCGGCGAAGAACGATTTGACGAGCGTGGGCGGCTTCTGGTTCGGCATAGCTATTGAATGACTCCTAGCGAAACGATTTTGATTTCCATGGGCACTTCGTTGTGCGAGATGAAGAACAGGTTGCGAACGGCCGGCTCGATCATCTGGCGCAGGAAGTAACGCGAGCCCGAACTGGCCACGGCCACCACCGGCGTTTCGGGGTTGCCGGCCAAGTGATGGACCTTCTGCAACAGATCGCGGATGACTGGCGGAGCAAGCGTGGCATGGCTATTCTGCTCACCGTGTTGGACGGAAGATTCCACCATCTGCTCGATCGAGGGATCGACCAGGTAGGCGGGCAGATTGCCCTGCGGATCGAGGTACGGCTTGACGACGATCCGGCGCAGCGCCTGGCGGACGTATTCGGTGAGCAGCACGGGATTCCGTGTGGTGGCGGCGGCTTCGCTCAGAGATTCCGCGATGGTGACGGCGTCGCGGATGGCCACGCGCTCGCGCAGAAGGTTTTGCAGCACGCGCTGCACGGCGGAGAGCGGCAGAAGCTTGGGCACGAGTTCCTCGACCAGCTTGGGCTGCTCGAGCGCGACGCGATCCATGAACTTTTTGGCATCGGCGCGCGAGAACAACTCCTGGGAGTAGCGCCGGACCAGCTCGGTCAGGTGCGTGCCCAGGACGCTGACCGGATCGACGATGGTAAACCCGGCGCGGCGCGCGGCGTCGGCCTGCTCGGTGGGCACCCACCAGCCGGTCATTCCGAAGGCCGGTTCCTTGGTCTGCCTGCCCGCCGGCGGAGGGCCGGACTTGCCCACCGGAATGGCCAGCTCGCAGCCCGCGGGAAGCTCATAGCGTGCGATCTCGGCGCCTTTCAGCGAAATGAAATATTCGTTCACCTTGAGCCCGACGTTATCGACCACGCGCACCGGACCCAACACGAAGCCCATTTCGGAGGCGAGCTGGCGGCGAATTCCGGCGATGCGTTTGATGAGTGGCGATTCCTGTCCGCCGGCCACGAATTTCACCAGGCCAAGGCCCATTTCGATGGCCAAAGGCTCGACTTTCAGGAGGGCCTCGATGTTCTCCTTGGGGGCCGCGGGCTTGGCTGCGATCTCGGCCTTGCGGCCGGCGATTTCCTTCTTGCGCAGGTTCCAGGCCGCCACGCCGATTCCCGACCCCATGAGCAGGAACGGAATCGTGGGCATCCCCGGGAAGACCCCTAAAACGACCAGAACTCCGCTGGCCAGGAACAACGGCTGGGGGCTGCCGAAGATTTGCTTGCTGAAATCCGTTCCCAGGCGCTCGTCGGAGCTGGCGCGGGTGACGATCAGGCCGCCCGAAATGGAGATCATCAGGGCCGGAATCACGGTCACCAGCCCGTCGCCGATAGTGAGGACGGTGTAGGTCTCGAGGGCGTGCAGCAGGTCCATGCCATGCTGCAGGACGCCGATCAGAAAGCCGGCCACGATATTGATGGCGGTAATCAGAATAGCGGCCACGGCGTCGCGCTGCGTAAATCGGGACGCGCCGTCCATGGCTCCGTAGAATTCGGCTTCCTTGGCCAGCTCTTTGCGTCTTCGACGGGCTTCGTTTTCATCGATCAAGCCGGAGCTCAGGTCCGAATCGATGGACATCTGCTTGCCCGGCAGAGCGTCCAGGGTGAAGCGCGCGGTGACTTCGGATATGCGCACCGCGCCGTGATTGATGACCACGTACTGAATGGCGATCAGGACCAGGAAGATCACCGCGCCGATGATGTAATTGCCGCCCACCACGAAGTTTCCGAAGGCCTGAATCACTTGGCCGGCGGCGCTGGTTCCGGTGTTGCCGTTCATCAGGATCAAGCGCGTGGAAGAGATGTTGAGCGACAGCCGGAATAGCGTCAGCAGCAGCAGGGTAGTGGGGAAAACGCTGAATTCCACCGGCTTGCGGATGTACATCGCGACCATCATCACGACCACCGACATCATGATGTCGGTGACGATCAGAATATCCAGCACGAAGCCGGGCAGCGGCGTAATCAGAGCGATGACAATGCCGAGGACGGCGATCGGGACGCCCAGTTCCTTCCAGTTGGAAAAAATCGCGTCCGGGAACTGTTTCCATGGCGCGGGGGCGGCGATGGCTCTGGTCTGTGCCAACCTACTGGGCTCCTCGGGGTGTCAAAATTTTGAAAGCGGGCATGTCTCTCATGCAGTCCGCCTGCCATTCATCAGCTTGAAGATGTAGGCGAGCACTTCGGCCACCGCGCGGTAGAGATGGACCGGAATCTCCTGTCCGACGTCCACGTTCTTATAGAGCGCCTGCGCCAGCGGCGGATTTTCGATGAGCGGCACCTCGTTCTCGATGGCCTTCTGGCGAATGCGCAGGGCCAGATAGTTCTTGCCCTTGGCCACCACGCGGGGCGCCCCCGGAGCGCTCATGCTGTATTTGAGCGCCACGGCGTAGTGGGTGGGGTTCACCACCACGGCGGTGGCGGTGGGCACTTCCTGCATCATCCGGCGGCGCGCCATATCGCGGCGCAGCTTGCGGATGCGCTGCTTCATCAGCGGGCTGCCTTCTATCTCTTTGAATTCGTCGCGGATCTCCTGTTTGCTCATCTTGAGATCCTGCTGATAGCGCCGCTTCTGACGCAGCAGATCGACCGCGCCGAAAACGATGAAGACGAAAGACGCCTTCCAGAGCAGGGCCTGAATGGAATCGGCGACGTGGCCCGCTCCGGCCGTCACGCTGCGCAGGGGCAGCGAGAGGTAGTTCTGGAAATCGTCCTTGACCAGGAAGTAGACGGCCGCCCCGAAGACCGGGATCATGACGATGGCCTGAAGCAGCGAGGGCAGGTTCTGCTTCGGCAGTTCGCGCAGCTTGGAGAGCGGATTGAGGCGCTCGAAATTAGGCGCGAGCTTCTTGAGGCTGACGCCCATGCGCGTGACGCCGAACTGCACGGCCAGGGTGATGGCGATCAGCACCGCGCCAAGCAAGGCCACCGGAACCATGGTGTTTTTCAACAGGTCCAGGCTAAGAGCGATAATCTCACCGGGTGTCAGGGCCGGGTCCAGGGCGTGTTCGAACAGGGCCGCCATGTTGCCGCGGATGGCTTCGAGCCAGTTCATTCCCCAGGCATGGATCAGGGTCACGAACGCCAGGAATTGCAGTGCGCTGACGAAGATCCGGGCGGTGGGAAAGTTGCCTTCTTCGCGCGCCTTGTGCAGGCGCCGTGGTGTGGGCTGTTCGGTTTTTTGATCGCGCTCCGCCATAGCCTATCGGGCGATCAGGCCGCGTATGACCCCGAAGCTGGTGTCCATGCCGGCGCGAAACAGGGTCGGCAACAGGATCGCCAGCCATCCGAGCATCGTCAACGCGACCATCATCTTCACCGGGAAAGCGATGGTAATGAGCTGCAACTGGGCGTTGACGCGGCCCAGCAAGGCCAGCGAGATATCGATCATCACCATGATCGCGATCATGGGCAGCGCCAGCCGCAGCCCCGTGCTGAACATCGCGGAGCCGGCGAAAAGCACTTGTTGGGCCACTCCCCGCGTGAGCACGAACGTGCCCGCCGGCCAGGTCTCCAGGCTGCGCGCGAAGGCACGCAGGACTTCGCGGTCGATTCCGGTGGCAAAGAACAGCAGCCCGGCCGCAAGCTGCGCGAAGATGACCAGCACGGTGGAATCGGCCTGCGTGTTGGGATCGATCGTGGTGGCAAAACCGTAGCCGGCCTGCAGCCCCATCATCTGCGCTCCAATGGCGAACGATTCGCCGATAAACGCCACCGTGAGGCCGATCCCGATGCCCAGCGCGGCTTCGACCATGATCCACAGAAGCAGCAAGCCGGCCGACGGCGCAGCCTGGATCTTGGGCCACTCGTTGAACAGAGCGATGGTGATGCCGAGAGACAAGACCACCCGCACCGGGCTCAGCACGCTGGTGATTCCGGGCAGCGGCACGAACACGAAGACGCCGCCTACGCGGACCAGCGTGAGGAGGAATCCCAGAAGCGTCGAGACCGAGAGGACCAGCTCACCGCGCATACCGGCTGAGGTCTCCCAGCGTAAGCACGGTATAGGCGGTGATCTTGTGCAGCATCCAGGGCAGGGCCAGAACGAACGCGCAGAGAAACGCCATCAGCCGCGGAATGGCGCTGAAGGCCGAATCCTGAATGGAAGTGAGGATCTGAATCAGGCTCATGACGATGCCGGCCACAAAGCCGACGGCCAGCAGCGGCGCGCTGAGCCAGAAGGCGGTCGCCAGGGCGTCGCGGAGGATCTGGATGACGAATTCGGGAGTCATGCGTAAAAGCCTTTCATGAGAGATCCGATCACCAGGTTCCATCCATCCGCCAGCACGAAGAGCAGGATTTTGAACGGGGCGGAGATCATCACGGGGGGTAATTGGATCATGCCTATCGAGAGCGTTACGGACGCCACCACCAGATCGATGACGAGAAACGGCAGAAAGAGCACGGCACCGATCTGAAATCCGGCCTTCAATTCGGAAAGAATGTAGGCGGGAATCAGGATCTTCAGATCGAGATCGGCCGGGCTGTGGGGCGCGGGAGCGTGCGTAATTTCGACGAACAACTGGACGTCTTTTTCACGCGCAAAACGCGCCAGGAAGACTTTGATGGGGCGCGCTCCGGCATCGAACGCCTGATCGGCGGTGATCTGGTTGTTCTGGAGCGGTTCCCAGGCCTGGCGATAGACGTCGGAAGCGACCGGCGAGATCACCAGCAAAGAGAGAAAGAGCGCGATCCCCAACAGCACCTGGTTCGAGGGGGTGGTCTGCGTGCCCAATGCCTGCCGCAGAAAATGCAACACGATGGTGATGCGCAGGAACGGGGTGATGGCCATGAACACCGCCGGCAGCAGTGTCAGCAGCGTCATGAGAACGACGATCTGCAGCGGAATTCCCAATTGGCCGGAGCTGCCTATATTGATGCCCAGGATCGAAGCCGGCTCTTGGGTTTTGGCGGCGGCCGTCGCGCAGCCCGCCGTCATCGCAAGAGCCGGAATGGTTCGTAACATGCGCCGGATCATCGAATGTCCCCCGGGCGCGCACCGGAATCCGGCCCCAGGACGCCATCGATGACCGTGCAGCCGCCGGGAGAAATCGCCACCAGCAGCGTCCGGCCGTCGACGCTCACCAGATGCAGCGAATGCTGGGGAGTGAGCGACAGACGCTCGAGCGCCTGCATGTGCTTGGAAGACTGGCGCACGATTGCGGTCCCGCTGAAACGCACCAGGCCTTTCACCCGCAGCCAGTACAACGTGCCCCCCAGCAGGGCCAGCACGAAGACAATGGCGAGGATGGGTTGAACGGTTTCCACTAGCGGCCCTCCGTTTGGAAATGAACCATGCGCACCGCGCGGCGGTCACTGGTATCGGAGATCTCCGCGAAGCCAATGAGGGCGCCGCCGGCAAAGACCTGCACGGTTTCGCCCGCCGGCTGTCCGGTGTTGACGATGCTGCCTTCGACCAGCGCCAGCAGTTCGCCGACGCGCAGCACCGGCCCCGGCAGGAGCGCTTCGAAGCGCACGGGGATATCGGCGAGATGGTTCAAATCCGCAAGGGTTCCCATGGCGCGTTCTTATTCGTGGATCAGGTTCACGGTCTCCTGCAGGAGCTGGTCGCTGGTGGTGATCACGCGCGAAGCGGCCTCATAGCTGTTCTGATAGCTCATCAGCTTGGTGAACTCCGTGGCCATATCGACGTTCGAGGATTCCAGCGCGCCGGCTACGACCTGGCCGCGGCCATTGCTGTTGGCCGCGCCCACGGAGATAGCACCCGTGGAAGCGGAGGCCGCCAGATCGTTATCGCCGACCGAGGTGAGGCTGTCCGGATTGGGAATCGAAGCGATGGCAAGCTGTCCGACGTCGACCTGTTGGCCGTTGGAATAATTGGCCACCACCATCCCGCCGTTTTGCAGGCTCACATCGGTAATCTGGCCCGCGGCGTAGCCGTTTTGGGACGTGGTTCCCACACCGGAAGCTTCGGCATATTGCGTAATGGTGGAGCTTCCATCGCTGTTGTACAGGTTCCATCCGATGCTCATGTCCGCCGCGCCGTCGGCCAACCCGGCGATCGCGATAGTCTGCGGATCGGTCGAGGCTGCCGGGGATGTCAGGTTCCCGCTGGAGTCGAATGTCATCGTACCGGACGCAAGCTTGGTAGTCCCGCCGGCTGTCAAGTCCGCGGAGGGAATCGTTACGGTGTAGTTCCAGTTGCCGGCGCTGGTTTCCGTGAAATCTACCGTCAATGTGTGGCTGGTGCCTTCGGAATCGTAGACCTGAATGGGAGCGGAGAACGAATTGGTGGTGGCCGAGGATTGCGAGTCCAGATTGACATCGAGGCTCATGGTGGAGGTGGCGGCCGCGGGAACGCTCGCGCCGAGAGGAACCGACAGATCCCCGATGGGCCCGGACGGCGTGACGACGCCATTCACTGCGCTCCAACCCTGAACCTTCTCTCCGGTCGCGGTAACGAGCTGGCCGGTGGAATTCACCTGGAAGCTGCCGTCGCGCGTATAGAGGGATTGGCCCGACGCGTTGTTGACCACGAAAAAGCCGTTGCCCTGGATGGCTGCGTCCGTGGGCCCGTTGGTGGTGGTGAGCGTGCCCTGCGAGTAGTTGCTGGGAGTCTCAAGCTGGCCGATGCCCATGCCGACCTGGTTGGTGTCGGTGCCCAGGCCAAGGCTCTGCGACATCAGGCTTTCAAAGGCCACATCGACATCTTTGTAGCCGGTGGTGTTCATATTCGCCAGATTGTTGCCAACCACGTCTATGGCTTCTGAGTTGGCAGTCAGGGCGGAAAGTGCGATGGAAAAAGCGGAAGACATTCCTTATCTCCTTCTATGATTGGGTCTGCGCCGTCGGCGAAGTGCTATTGCCGGTCGAACTCGTACTGCTGTCGGTGCTAGCCGTGGTGCCGTTCGTTTTCATGTAACTTTCGATATCGCCGCGGATGCCGATCACCTGCTCCAGTTCGCTGAACTGCGCCAGTTGCGAAACGAACTGGGTGCTGTCGGTAGGGTTCAGCGGATCCTGGTTCTGAAGCTGCGCCACCAGCAACTGCAAAAACATCTGCTCGGTGGGGGCATTTATGCTGCTGGACGACGACGAACTGCTCCCCGAGGAAGAACTGCTCCCCGAGGCGGCGTTGGAACCGGACGATCCGGTTATTGGATTAACTGCCGATGCCATGAGATGCTCCTTGAGACCACGCGTTACCGTTGATATTGGCTTCCAACTCTTCGAGCCACGCGGGCCTCTGCGACCGGCTCTGTTGCCGCTCGCCTCCCTGGCCCTGCGAGCCTCCGGAATTCGATTGCTGATTGCCGTCGCGAGACGGCGTATTCGATGTGCTGCGGGTGTCCAGCGGCGCGGGAGACTCGACGGTGGACCCGGCCGGCCGCCAACCCTCGGCCCGGAATCCCGATTCCTGAAGCCGGCCGACCAGATCGGAGAGGTTCTGTTGCAGGCCGTGTGCCAGGTCGGAATCGCCGGTGCGGACGGCCACCCGGAGCTCGCCGGATTGCTGCACCACGCGGACCTCGACCTTCTGCGCGCCGGGTTGCGCCACCTGAATCGAGATGTCTTTCAATGGCGCGGAAGCCGATGTGAGCTTGGCTTCGGGAATAGTGGCGGCCTCAGCCGGAGCCGCCGGCGCAGCGGCCGGCTCCTGGGTTGCGGACGATGCCGCGGCGGTCGAGGGGCCTTCCGCCTGGACGAAGGCGTGCGCATAGGAGGCTGCCGATGAACCCGAGCTTGCGGCGGCCGGCGGAACCACGGTGGCATCGCTGCCAGAGCTTTCGACCGTTCTTCTCGAGGATGCTTGCGCCGCGGCCGGAGCTTCGCGTTGCGCCGTCCGTCGATCCGCGGTGCCGGTAGCAGTCTGCACAGGCGCGACACTTGCAGAATCGGAAGTCGATGCGGATGCCGCGGTCTGCGCGGCCGGTGCGGTGGCCCGCGTGCCGGAGATCTGTTCACCGGCCGGCTGCACGCGGGCGGCGATTGCAAGATCGGCTGGCGCGGATGCGGATGCCGAAGTCTGCGAGGCCGTTATAGTAGGCTGCCAGGCGTAGGCGGCCCGCGCGGCGAAGCTCTGTCCACTTACCGCGCGCGCTTGCCGGTCCTCGGAGGCTGCCGGGGTTGACGTAGCGGAAGGCACGGCTTCGGCCAGGACGCTTGCCAGGGGTTGCGCCTGCACGGACTGGCCGGCCGGCGACGCAGCGGCGGGAGTGAGCGCCGAAGCGGCGTCTGTGGCCGTCGATGCTTCCGGTTTCGCGTTCGCCTGGGCGCGCGATGTACCGTCTACCGGCTGGGATGCGCTCGAAAGCGAAGTGTCGGATGGGGTAACGGGGAGGGTGAATCCCGCGGCGGCCATGGCCTGGACGAACCCGCTGCCGGCGATATCCGCAAAGCTCGTGGAGGTACCGAATTTCCCGCTCCGGGACGACGCTGCCGCGGTGCCAGATGCAGCTCGGGATTCGCTGGATTGCGGCGCCGAAATGGAACTCGAAGCGGAGACGGACGCGGGATTAGCTTCCGAAACGCTCGTGGGCTGCGCGGGGGTCGCCGGCGGCACCGAGTCTTCGTTTGCGGCTGATTCGGAAGCCTGCTGGCTCGCGTAGGTGCCGCGCGTGGAGTCGGCACTCCATCTCGCGGGGATCTGTGTGGCTCCGCCGATCGCTGGTTGAGCCGCCGTGGATGCGGAAGTGCCGAGCGGAGACGTGGGCTGCGAGGTCTCCGCGCTCTCGGTTGCCGAAGACTGTTCGGCCGGCACGGACGCTTCACGATCCCAAGGGAATGCCAAGGCGATACTTTCCAGCGGCGCGGCGGCAGGCGCGGGCACGGAAACGGCGCTGGTAGCCGTGGCAGGGGTAGTGGACTGGGTCGCTTCCTGCTTGGCTTGGGACTTGGTATTTCGTCCCGCGCGCGGTGCGACGCCCACCGGCTTAGGTGCAGCCGATAGCGATGTCGCGGCACTGGTGTCGGCCAGGCTGAATCCCGCGACCGCCAGGGCCTGGGCAAACGGGCTCTCGGCGAAATCCACGTCGGTCTTAGGAGACGACTTCGCGGAAACAGCGGACGCTTGCGGAACGATGGGAGCCGCGGCCGAGGAGATCGTCACAGCGAGAGAAAAAGCAGATCGCTCGCCACCGCGCGAAAGCTGTCTTTTCAACCAGATGGGTCAGGGCAACGGGGTGTTGGGGTTTTGACAGTCAACCCGTTTAGTCAAACGTTTGACGACTTGTAACTCCGCTTACCTTACATATCGTTTGACTGGCACGTTTTTTCGAGGATTCTTCTTGGCGACCGGCGTGCATGAATCGCTTGCCGATACCTTATATGGATTCCCTGACCATCGCGGCCGTCAGCGGGCTACGATCCCGAATGCAGTCGCTGGATCTTCTCGCCAACAATATCGCCAATGCGGGCACCGCGGGGTTCAAGCGCGATCAGGAATTTTACGGCCTATTCACTTCCGACGAAGCCTCCGGCGCGGGCGATACGGCGGCCTCCGCATTGCCGACGATTCAATCGCAATGGACGGACTTTTCGCAGGGAGATCTGCAGGTCACCGGCAACCCCATGAACGTGGCTCTCTCAAGCAGCGGCTTCTTCGTCGTGAAGGGACCGAGCGGGCCCCTCTATACGCGCAACGGCACTCTGCAGGTGCTGCCCTCGGGAGCGCTGGCAACCGCCGATGGTTATCCCATCACCACGGCCAGCGGGGGAACCATTCAAGTCTCGCCCGGCCAGCCGATCGAAATCTCCACCGATGGAACCGTGACGCAGGGCGGGAATGCTCTGGGACGGCTCGCGGTGGTAACGTTCTCATCCACTAAGTCGCTGGCCAAGTTCGGGAGCACCTGTTTCCAAAACAGCGATCCGAAGAATAAGCCGGTTCCGGACTCGAATGGGAACGACGTCCAGCAGGGCAAGCTGGAAGGTTCGAACGTGCCCGTGGCCGAAGCCGCGATGCGACTGGTCGGCGTGATGCGACAGTTTGAAATGCTGCAAAAAGCCATCGGCGTAAGCAGCGATATGGATACGAAAACGATTCAAGAGGTCGCGCGGGTCGGCTCGTAAGCCGGGCCCGCGCGAAGAGGTAAGGAGTCTCAATGATCCGGGCTTTGTACAGCGCCGCCAGCGGCATGAACGCGCAGCAGCTCAACGTCGATAACATCGCCAACAACCTGGCCAATGCGAACAGCGCGGGTTACAAGTCCCGCCGCGCCCAGTTTCAGGACCTGCTGTACCAGAATATGGTGCAGCCGGGCGCGGCCTCCGGCCAGCAATCCACCGTGCCCACCGGGCTTCAGCTCGGTCTCGGAACGCGCGCCTCGTCGAATGAGATCATCTTCACCCAGGGGAACTTCACGGAGACCGACAATCCCCTGGACTTGGTGATTCAGGGCAATGGCTTCTTCCAGATCCGCCGCCCCAGCGGCGACCTGGCCTACACGCGCGATGGGGAATTTCAACTCGATAAGAACGGCAACA
>CAYRWE010000007.1:0-50591 GCA_964427655.1 uncultured Solibacteraceae bacterium
ATAGAGACGCTGCGTTGTGGTTATCGGTTACTACTTCCGCCGCACTACACTAGATTCTCTGTATGCAGCGAACTGCTCATGCAGGCTCCTGCGCCAGAAGCTAATATGAATTGGCCTCGTTATGGCAAACACCAGAGCCGGAAGACCGGCTATGAACAGAGCGGAATTTGCCGAGCTCGTCTTCGGATTCGTCTATGCAGTAGGCACAGATGCGGACCCCGTGATCACTGCGCTGAAGCACTATTTGACGCAGTATCGATACACGGCTGAGGAGTTTCGAATCAGTGAACAGCTTCGGTCTTTGGAATTGGGCATGTCAGTCGATTTGGCATCCCTATTCGAAAGAATGGGCGCTCTTATGAATGCCGGAAACAAGGCTTGCGAGCGTGCCGACGACGACCGGGTGCTGGCGGTAATGGCCATTAACGATATCGCATCGCGCCGCACGGAAGATGAGCAGAGCCGCCCGATAGCGATGGAGCGAACTGCACACATAATTCGTTCCTTGAAGAGGCCGGAGGAGGTTCATCTACTCAGACAGGTTTACAGGCCAGGCTTCTTCTTGATCGGTATTGCCGACGATGACGACTCTCAAATCGCGTATCTAACAAAGGAGATTGGCCTAGATAAGCCCCAGGCCGAGCGACTTATCGAGAGAGACCGAGACGAACACCTCCCGCACGGACAGCGTACTCGAAAAACGTTCTACCTGGCCGACGTGTTCGTGCAACGTAAGGGTGAGGCCTACAAGGAGCAACCGGATCGTTTTTTGGAGGTGGTTTTTGGTCACCCATTTAGGACTCCAAAGAAAGAAGAGCATGCGATGTTTATGGCCTATGCGTCGGCGGCAAGATCGGCTCAGCTTGGGCGTCAGGTTGGGGCTGCCATTGCGACTCCAGAGGGCGAGGTGGTTGCGGTCGGGATGAATGAGGTTCCATCGCCGAGGGGCGGGCCATATTGGGACGGAGATCCGGATGACCGTCGTGATCACCAATTGGAAGCGGATTCAAATTTCGTACATCGTGATCGGATTGTGCAGAGCGTTCTACAGCGTCTGGATTGTCACCTCCTGACCGAGAAAAACTTACTGCCGATTGTAAGGAGCGTCGTCTCCGAGATGAAACCGGGCGCGGATACTTTGGATCTCGACACGATCTCCCGGGAACAGGTAAGCAAGCTCCAGCCATTCCTAACAGATTCGCCGAGGGCTGCTGCCTTGGTACATAATAGCGACCTTCGTGAGATCACCGAGTACGGAAGGGCCGTGCATGGCGAAATGGATGCACTTCTGAATTGCTTCCGGCTGGGAATCAGCGTCAAGGGCAAATATTTGTTCGTGACGACGTTCCCCTGTCACAACTGCACGAGACACATCATCGGCGCGGGAATCAAGAAGGTCTACTACATTGAGCCGTATCCGAAAAGCAGGGCACAGGATCTCCATGACGATGCGATATGCTTCGACGAGGCGGAGGCAGACAAGTCTGGGAAGATCCCATTTTTGCCTTTCGTTGGAATCGGTCCCCGGCGCTACCTGGACCTCTTTTCACTCGATCTGAGCAGCGGGCGTGAAATTAGGCGGAAGAACGATGACGGGACCCCGATTTGGCCGAGTAAAACGGACAGCCCTCCACGCGTGCCGATGGTTGCGTTAAGCTATCTAGAGCGTGAGGATAAATTGCTAGACGAATTCAAAGACGTCTTGCAGAGGTTGCAGGGACTAAATCATGGCCAAAATCGCGTTGAAAAACCACAGCTCGTTGAGCCAGATGAGAACCGTTCAGCGAGCTAGCGATAGAGTTAGCTCCTGGCCGCAATGGAAGCGGAGCAAGGTTTTGTACCGCAGCGCCGGATCCAGCGAAAACAACGAGGGGCGCTGCGCCGAAGAACGCGAGCAGAACAAGAATCAAGATTGAGCTATCCATTTACTTCGCAGATCATTGAGACGGGCCAATCGATTCGTCCATTCGGGGTGAGAGTGGCGCAGCCCGCGCCATCAATAATGATACCGGGCCTGAAGAAAATCCACCGCTTCGTCGCCAACGCGGTAGACCAACCGGTGCTCCTGCGTGATTCGGCGTGACCAGCAACCCGCCAGGAGATATCTGAGCGGCTCGGGTTTACCTGGGCCTTGAAATGGATCGCGCATCACTGCCTCGACCAACTCCAGCACTCGGATGGCGGTGCTCCGGTCGGATTTTACCCAAAATCGCAGATCCTCCCGGAACTCCGGCTGGAAGACGGCGGCTCGCTTAGCTTCCCGTTGCACCGAGCATTTCTCGCCGCAATTCCGCTATCGTCGCGGGCTTCTGTTTCCCGCGCTCTGCGCGCCGCAGCGCCGCGAGCAGGCGTCGCGCATTCCGGGGCGAGCGTAGCAGGTGAGCGGTTTCGATGAGCCCGGCTAGTTCGCTGGCGGGAACGAGGGCCACGTCGCGGGATCCTCTGCGTCGAACGATCACCGTTTCCTGTTGGTCCACCACCTGGTCGAGAACGCTGGCCAGGTTTTCACGGAGGCTCGTATACGTCGTTTCAGTCGGCACCGGACACCCTCTTCGTATTGTACAGAATTCCTGTACGCCTGGCTCAGAAACTGTATTCCCGTCTCCGAACGGCAGAATCTGCACCTCATCCGTCGCTTGACGTCATTCGTTGCATGTCACTAACTTCGTCCTGGGCGGGCACCCGCCATTCAGCGCTTAGGATGGTCTTCGTATCGTCCTTGTATTCTGCTCGTTGCATTCGCCGCAGCCGCCGGTAAGTGCTTGGCCCGGCAATTGCCCTATTCGCCAACGAGGAGAACAAACAATCATGTCCCGTTTTTGGAATACCGCCCTGCTGAGTGCCGGCCTTATGGTCCCAATAGCATTGGCGCCGGGAGTTTTGCGAGCCGCAGATCAGAAAGCCGCTCACACCTATCAGGATAAAGGCCACAACGACAGCCATGCATGGAACGGTCAGGAAGATAAGGCTTATCGTATCTATGCCAAACAAAACCACCGCAAGTCTACCAGTTTTGTCAAGCTCAACGATAGCGACCAACAGAATTACTGGAACTGGCGGCACGAGCATTCAGACTCCCTGCTCAAGATCGACATCAGGTAGCTTCGGTCGCATTCGTACTTGACGGGCGGCGAATCGGCGCAGTGCGCCCGAAATCCGCCCTTTTCCGTTTACACTTCGGTTCCGATCAATTCGGATGGCGCCGGCGCGGCCGCTCCAATCGCCTTTCGCATCACCGCCGCGAACCTGGTGGTGCCCGAAACGGCCTGCGTCTGCGTGCCCTTGAACCTGGGCGCCTCGACCGACACGCTCTACGTCTCCCTCTATGGCACCGGGGCTCGCGGCGCGGCTTCGGTTCAGTGCTTCGTGGCCGGCCAGAGCGTCACGGTGCAGTATGCGGGCTCCACGTCGGCGCCGGAGGCGTGCCTGTCTACCTGATGGCCGATGGCGCCGCCTCCAACGCCGTCAGCCTGAGCATCCAGTAGCCAGCTTTCTCCCGCCATCCTTATGAGAGAATCGGTGTACCGCCTCCATCTCTCATGCCCCTGCTAGAAAGCTGTACCGGCCTCTCGAAAAGTTTCGGCGCGCGAACGCTGTTCGAAAATATCTCGCTGGGTATTTCCGAAGGCGAACGCCTGGGCCTGATCGGCCGCAACGGCTCGGGCAAGTCCACCCTGCTGCTCATTCTGGCCGGCCGCCTGGAACCCGATTCCGGCTCGATCTCCATGCGCCGCAATCTGCGCGTGGGATACGTCCCCCAGGAAGCCGCCTTTCCCGATGGCCAGACTGCGGCAGAGGTGGTCGCCGAAGCCGTACGCGATGACCACCTGGACGATCTCGAGCGCGCCGCGCGCATCAACCAGACCCTCGGCCGCGCCGGCTTCACCGATGGCACCGTGCGCACCGAAACGCTCTCCGGCGGCTGGAAGCGCCGCCTCGCCATCGCGCGCGAGCTGGCCGCCGAGCCCGACCTCCTGTTTCTCGACGAACCCACCAACCACCTGGATCTCGAAGGCATCCTCTGGCTCGAAAAACTGCTCACCAACTCCTCCTTCGCCAGCATCGTGGTTAGCCACGACCGCTATTTCCTGGATCACGTGGTCAACGACATGGCCGAGCTCGGCCGCGCCTATCCCGAAGGCATCTTCCGCGTCGAGGGCGGTTACAGCCGCTTCCTCGAGAAGAAGGAAGAGTTCCTGAACGCGCAATCCAGCCGCCAGGAATCGCTGGCCAATACGGTGCGGCGCGAAGTGGAGTGGCTGCGGCGCGGGGCCAAGGCGCGCACCTCCAAATCGCGTGCCCGCATCGATAAGGCCGGCCGGCTGATGGAAGAGCTGAGCGATCTCGAAGCCCGCGCCGTGAAGGGCGTCTCGCAGATCGATTTCACCTCCAGCGACCGCCGCACCAAGCGCCTGGTGAGCGTCGAGGCCATCGCCAAACAAATGGGCGGCCGCACGCTCTTCCGCGACCTGACCTTCGGCCTCGGCCCGGGCACGCGCCTGGGCCTGCTAGGGCTGAACGGCACCGGGAAAACCACGCTCCTGCGCATCCTGGCCGGGGAGCTGGCCGAGGATGCCGGCCAAATCGAGCGCGCTCCAGGCCTGCGCACCGTCTATTTCGACCAGGCCCGCGAGCGGCTCGATCCCGATCAGACCCTTCGCCAGGGCCTCGGCGCGCACGGGGATACCGTGGTCTTCCGCGACCGCCCCATGCACGTGGCCGGCTGGGCCAAGCGCTTTCTGTTCGACGCCGGCCAGCTCGAGCGCCCCATTGCGAGCCTCTCCGGCGGGGAGCAGGCCCGCGTGCTGATCGCCCGCCTCATGCTCCAGCCCGCCGACCTCCTACTGCTCGACGAGCCCACCAACGATCTGGATATTCCCACTCTCGAAGTGCTCGAAGAGAGCCTCACCGATTTTCCCGGCGCGCTGGTGCTGGTGACTCACGACCGCTTCATGCTCGACCGCGTCTCGACCGCCGTGCTGGGCCTGGATGGCCGCGGTGGAGCCGAAATCTACGCCGATTACTGGCAATGGGAGCAGGCCCAATCCGAGGCCCCTCCGCCCGACGCCGCGCCCTCCAAGGCCGCCGCTCCCCCGCGCTCCAACGCGCCTAAGAAGTTGGGCTATCTCGACGCGCGCGAGTTCGAGCAGATGGAGGAGCGCATCCTGGCGGCCGAGGAGGAGCTCGAGAACCTGCGCGCCGCCATGCAAGCTCCCGACGTGGTTTCCGACGCCCTGCGTCTCCGCGATGCATACGAGAAAGTGCAGGCCGCCGAAGCCCGCGTCGAAGCCCTCTACGCCCGTTGGGCCGAGCTGGAAGCCAAGAAGCCCTAGCCCGCCGCCGCGCCAAGTTATACTACGGCTATTCCACCGCCTGCCAAGAAAACCAAGCCCGTTCCCGCTGCTGCGCCTATCGCTGCTGCGCCTCCGCCCGCCCGCTGGAAGCCGTGGGCTATTCTGTTCGCCATCGCGCTGGTGGCCTATGCCGATTCCTTCGGCCTCGGCCTGGCCCAGGATTCCAAAGTCATCGTCGCCCAGGACCCCCGCGTGCGCGCCGCCACGGCCGAGAACCTCGGCCTCATCCTAACCAAGAATTACTGGTGGCCCAAGGCGGGCGACGGCCTGTACCGCCCCATCACCACCGCGTCATTCCTGTTCAACTTCGCCATCCTGGGGAATGGCCCCAGCCCCGCCGGCTATCACTGGCTGAATTTCCTGCTGCACGCCCTCAACGCCTGCCTGCTCTATCAACTCGCGCTCCTCATCTTCCGCCGCCAAGGACCGGCGCTGTGCGCGGCGGCTCTGTGGGCCGTCCACCCCATCTGCACCGAAGCGGTCGATAGCATCGTGGGCCGCGCGGACCTGCTGGCCGCCCTGTCGGTCCTGGGAGGCCTGCTGCTCTATCGCCGCGCGCTGGCCTTCGCGAGCCGCCGCCGCACTTTGGCCGCGCTGGCTCTCTTCGCCATCGCCGCGGCGGGCGTATTCGCCAAGGAAAACACCGCCGTGCTGCTGGGCCTGATGCTGCTCTGGGATATCGCTTTCGATCGCGCCGCTCTGCGCCGCGAGCTCCCCCGCCGTGCGCCGTTCTACGGCGCCGTGGCTGCCTCGCTCGCCTGCCTGGCGCTCGCCCGTCACGCGGTGCTGAGCGCGCTTCCCGTGGCCCAGCCGGTCTACGTGGACAACATGATCCGGGCGGCGGGCTTCTGGACCGGCCGCTTCACCGCCTTGAAGGCCATCGGCCTCGATCTGTGGCTGCTCGCCTGGCCGCTGCGCCTCTCCTCGGATCGCTCTTTCGACCAGGTTCCTCTGGCCGGCCCGGCGGATCTGGCGGCCTGGCTGGCGCTCATCTCGATCGTCGCGATCCTGGCCATCGTGGCTGTGCGATTCCGCCGCGATCCTCTGTGGTTCTTCCTGGCGGGATTCTTCGGCCTCGCCCTGCTGCCCACCGCCAACCTGCTCTTCCCCATCGGCGCCCTGATGGCCGAGCGCTTCCTGTACCTGCCATCGGTGGCTTTCGCCATGGCTCTGGCCGCCGCGGCCGATCGCATCCAGCCGCGCCGCCTGGCTACCGGCGCAGTGATCCTGCTGGCCTTGCTCTATACCGGCCGTACCCTGGCACGCAACCCCGATTGGAACGACGATCTTTCTCTCGGCATGGCCGATACCGCCGCCGCCTCCCGCAGCTTTCGCTTGCACGACCTGCTTTCGCGCGCTCTTTTCGACCAGGACCCCCAACGCAACCTCGACGCCGCCATCGCCGAGCAGGAGAAGGCCTGGGCCATTCTCAGTCCGCTGCCGCCCGAAATCTCCTCCGAGGTGCCGCCCATGTCCCTGGGTATCTACTACGGCATGAAGGCTGCCTCCCTGGGGGCGGCCAATCCGCGGGGACGCGCGTGGTACGAGAAATCCGCGGCCGTGCTGGTGCGCGCGCAGGCGATCTCCCGCGCCGCCGAGAAGGCCTACGACGATGCCCAGCGCGCCCAGGGCCGTCCGCTCACCGCCCGTTCCGGCTTTCCGCAGCTTTACCTCGGCCTAGCCAATGCCGACCTGAACCTGGGCCGTTTCGCGGAGGCCGCCGAAGCCTGCCGCTATGCCGCCGGCCTCGACCCGCGCTCCCTCGACGCCTACGATGGCATGGCCCTCGCCTACCTGAGATCGAACCAGCCCGCACGGGCCGCCCTGGCGCTGCTCGAAAAGGCTCAGGTGGATGATTTCCAGCCCGCTACCCTAGCCGCTCTGCGCGACGTCTACGCGCGCATCCCCGAGGGCGCCTGCGCCGTGAATCCGGGAGACGGAGTTCTGGCTCTCAATCCGCGGTGCCCCCGCCTGGCCGTCGATTTTTGCCTGGCCGCCGCCGATCTCCAGGCCATCTACCGGGATGCCCGCCGGCCCGAGAACGCTCTCCAGGTGGCCGCTTGGGCCGCCACACGTTATGGCTGCCCGGCCGCACGATAGGCGGCACGGGACTTGAGTTCCACCGCCTAAGTTAACAACAGGTTCATACCTTCTGAGAATCTTGAACCGGGAATATCCCTAGAGGACCATCGGGATAGCGGCTTCCCGCCCGCTCCCGGCCACGCTTCCGCGCGGCGGTGCAAGGCAACTGAAAGTGTATAAGGCTGTCACATTCCGGCGCTGGCCCGTTGCGGTGATCCTGGCGTGCGTGGTTTTCATAATCTGGACCTCCAGCTTGGTCGGATCGGCCCATCGGCTCCAGAGCCGGCAGACAACTAACGGGCAGCTTCTGACAGACCTCAGCGCGATGGAGAGGATTCTGCATCGATTGGGTGACATAACCGCTCCACCACAGGGTTGGCAGGAACTCGAGAGCGAATACCGTCAGGCCCGTTTGGATCTAGCGCAGGTCTCTACCTATGGTTCGGTAGAGGACCTCATGCCCCGGCTCGACGCGGACATGGCCCGGATATCCGCAATTCACGACGGGATGCCAGGTCCGGACGCTTGCCCCGCGGCGATGCTGGAACGCCGCCGGGATGTCGAGAGCCAAGCCGACGACGCCGTGGCCACGGCCGACGAGGCCTCGGCACGCGTGCGGGAGGAGGAGGCGTCTATCACTCGGGCATTGGCCGCCCGAAGGGCCCAGATCGATCTCCTGGTGGTGGTCTCCTGTACGTTGACGGCTTTTCTGGTGGTGCTATTCGTCGAGCGCAGACGTGCCGCGCGCGCCTTGCGTGAATCCGTCTCCCTGTTCAACGCCACCCTTGACGCCACCACGGATGGAATTCTGGTGGTAGACCTTCAGCACCGCATCACCGGTTACAACCGCCGCTTCCTGGAACTATGGCGGGTTCCTGCTTCTCTGGCCACGGCAGGAGACAACCGCAAGGTAATCGATTTCGTGGCCTCCCAACTGGTCGACCCCGAGGAATTTCGGAGGGACGTCGGACAGGCGCACATGGATCCCAAACTGGAGAGCCGCTCCACGCTCAGGTTCCGGGATGGCAGAGTCTTCGAGCGCTACTGCCGGCCGCAGCTCATTGGTGACGAAATTCTGGGAACGGTGCGCAGCTTCCGCGACATCACCGAACAGGAAAAGGCCTCCGAATCGCTCCGTCTGATGGAATCCATTGTGGTTAACGCCGACGAAGGGGTTCTGCTGACGACCATGGATCCGGTCAACCGCGAGTACACCGTGGTGCTCGCCAATGCGGCGTTTACCAGAGAACTGGGCTATGAAAGAGATGAGATTCTGGGAAGGAATGCGCGCTCCCTTTACAGTCCCAACGTCGACCTCTCCGAAGTCGAGCGCCTCGCCGGCCTGCTGGCCCTCAAAAAGCCCTGCCGTGCCGAGCTGCTCTTACGCCGCAAGAACGGCAGCGACATATGGGCGGAGATGAGCTTCGTCCCCGTCGCCGGCCATTCCGGAGGCCCCGCCCATCTCATCGTCATTGGCCGCAACGTCAACGAAAGAAAGAAGATGGAACACGAGCTCCGCAAGCTCTCGCGAGCTCTTGAGCAGTGTCCCGTGTCGGTGGTGATTACGGATCTGGAAGGCCGCATCGAGTACATCAACCCCAGGTTCACCGAACTCACTGGCTATACCCTGGACGAGGTGCGGGGTCAGACCTCCCGCATTCTCAAGAGCGGCGATACCAGCGCGGAGGAGTATGCCAAACTCTGGGAGACCATCCGCACCGGCGAATGGAGCGGCTACTTCCATAACCGCAAGAAGAACGGCGAGCTGTTCTGGGAGGCCGCCCGCATCTGCCCCATCCGCGATTCCCGTGGCGTGCCCACGCATTACCTGGCCGTGAAGGAGGACATCACCGACCGCCGGCGCATCGAGGAGGCGCTGGCCCACGCCAAGGAATCGGCCGAGGCGGCCAACCGGGCCAAGAGTGAGTTCCTGGCCAACATGAGCCACGAGATCCGCACGCCCATGAACGGGATCATCGGCTTCACGCAACTGACTTTGCAGACGCCCCTGACCGACGACCAGAAAGATTACCTCGAAACCGTGGAGAGCTCCGGCCACGCGTTGCTGCGCATCATCAACGACATCCTGGATTTTTCCAAGATCGAAGCCGGCCGCCTCGAAATGGAGCGCGAGCCTTTCTCCCTGCGCGAGACCCTGGCGGGAGCCGTCAGCACCGTCGCGCCCGAAGCCATGGGCAAGGGCCTGGATCTGAGTTGGGATATCGCCCCCGCGGTCCCCGACGCCCTGCTCGGCGACTCCACGCGCCTTCGCCAGGTGCTGCTGAACCTGCTCGGCAACGCGGTCAAGTTCACCGCCCGTGGCTTCATACGGGCCGAAGTAACCGCGGAATCCGTGAGCGGGGCGGCGGCGGTGCTTCACTTAGCCGTCAAAGACAGCGGCATCGGCATACCGCCCGAGCACCAGCAGGCTATCTTCGAGCCGTTCCAGCAGGCGGATGGCTCGACCACCCGGAAATACGGCGGTACCGGTCTGGGTCTCGCGATTTCGTCCCGCCTGGCTCAACATATGCGAGGCCGGATCTGGGTCGAGAGCGAGGTCGGGCGGGGAAGCACCTTCCACGTGACGGCCACTTTCGGCGTCGGGGCTCCCGCCCCCCAAGCCGTGCCGGAAAGGGGCGAGAGCGCCAATCCCGATCAGCCTTTGCTGAACCTGCTGATCGCCGAGGACGACCCCATCAGCCGCTCGCTGGCCTCCACCGCCCTGGCGCACGAGGGCCACAAAGTGACCACCGCCGCCAATGGCGTGGAGGCGCTTTGGCTGCTCGAGCAGCGCCCCTTCGACCTGGTGCTGATGGATGTTCAAATGCCTCAAATGGATGGCCTCGAGGCCACTAGGCGTATTCGTAAACGGGAGACCCGTTTCGGCGGCCACGTTCAGATCGTGGCGATGACCGCCCATGCCATGAAAGGAGACCGCGAACGCTGCCTCGCGGCTGGAATGGACGACTACATATCCAAGCCGCTCGATGTGACCCATTTGCTGGCCATGGTGGCCATGATCGCCGCCGGGAACCAGGATGGCCCGCTTTCCAAGGAACCCAAATGAAACCCAACGCAAACACCACGTGCGCGTATCTGAAGACCCACGTACGGCCTTTCCGCCCCGTAGCGGTGCAGTTGCTGCGCATGGTCCGGGACCCCTCGGCCGATTTCCGCAAGGTCGCCAACCTCATCCAGACCGATTCGGTCCTGTCGATGGAGCTGCTGAAGATCGCCAATTCTCCCATCCTTCCGGCGCGCATGGAGATCAAGAGCGTATTGCAGGCCATCGTGTTCCTGGGTTCCAACATGGTGAGCGGCCTGGTCCTAACGACCTGTCTGCGGACCCTGGTCTCGGCGCGCCTCAGCCGCTCGATTCAAACCTGCTGGCGGCACAACCTGGCCTCGGCCCTGATCTGTCAAAGACTCTCCTTCGCGCTGAATATTCCGGAAGCCAATGCCTATACCGCCGGCCTGATCCACGATATCGGGCAACTCGCTCTCCTCACCTCCTACCCGGTTTATGAGAAGGCTCTGACCACGAGCAAAGAACGGCCCCTCAGACTCATCGAACTCGAGAAGAGCCTTTTCGGCCTGGATCACGCGGAAGCCGGAAGATGGCTCCTCAGCCAGTGGGGATGCCCGGTCGAGTTGCAGAACGCGGCAGGCCAGCACGATCGCCCGCCGGACAGCTCGTCGCGCGAGGGCAACCTGATCCGGCTGGTCCACGCCGCCTCGGAGATGGCCAACCTGATGGGCCTGTCGGTGGTGGAGGCCATACCCTGCGAAGACCTGGAGCAAATCGCCGCGGGAATCCCTGAAGCCGCTCCGCAACTGACTGCCGACGCCTTTGCGGAGACCTCCGAGTGGGTCCTGACCAAGGTGAACGGAGTCGAAGTAAGCCTCGGCTTCGCGCCGGAAGAGCAGCCCTGCTAAACCGCGGGCACTCTAAAAGATACGCCGCAGATAGGCGGCAATCAGCAGGATTGCCAGCCCCGAAATCGCCGCCCCCGCCAGCAGGCGGGACCGCCGCGTGTTCCCGGCCCTGGTAGCCACCAACGCGGCCCCGAAGACATGCGCGGCCAGTAATAGTTTGATGCCCAACAGCACGTGGTACCGCGGCGTGTGACCGGGCGTGCTGAGCATGTTGTAAAGTCCCGAGACAACCAGCCCGATCATGGCGGCTATCAGCCACGGCCGGTACAGCGCCGCCTCACGGTCGGCTAGCTTGGTCCGCGTGCCGGCTTCCATCTCTCCGCCGGCGGGCAGCGCCGCCAGCCGCGTGTACAGCAAACCGCCCACCAACACCGCCATGGCGGAGAGGTGCAGCCAGCGCATCGACAGGTTGATCAGTTCGGCCATAGCAAGAGTATACAATCGGGTCATGATTCACGAAATCCTTCCCGTGGGCATGCTGCAATGCAATTGTTCGGTCTTCGGCGACGAAACCAGCCGCGAGGCGCTGGTGGTGGACCCGGGCGACGACGTGGCGGCCATCCTGGAAATTGTCCGGCGGCACGGCCTCACCGTGAAAGCGATCGTCGTCACCCACGCGCATATCGATCACATCGGCGGCGCGCATAAGCTCAAGGTGGCCACCGGTGCGCCCGTCTATATGAACCAGGCCGACGACGAGCTGAGGAGTCAAATGGCCGAACAGGCCGGCTGGCTGGGAATGCCCGAGCCGGAGGAAGTCGATATCGACGCGGACGCCCGCGACGGCGGCGTGCTCTCGCTGGGCGCGGCCCGCTTCGAGATTCTGCATACCCCCGGCCACACTCCCGGCAGCATCGGCCTCTGGATTCCCTCCGAAGGCAAGCTGGTAGCCGGCGACACCCTGTTCCGCGGTAGCATCGGCCGCACCGATCTGCCCGGCGGCGACGAGCGGCAGATCCTCCGCTCGATCCACGAAAGGTTGCTGCCGCTACCGGACGAAACCACGGTCATTCCGGGGCACGGCGAGAATACCACCATCGGGCGCGAGAAGCGCTTCAACTATTTCCTGCAGGATCTGTAATCGAGGCGGGGCCGGGCCATCGCTCGCGCGGCCGGGCGTTGCTCGGTGCTCCCGCGCGCCCTCGCCAGTTCCGCGCGGCCACCTTCCACCCAGCCTGCCACCATGCGGCCAGCCTCCGCGCCGGCCAGCCCCGCGCGACCGGATCTCCGCGCGCCAGCCCAATGCGCGATCGGATTCCCTCTCTGAGTGGCCAAGCCCGCCGATCCCCCGCCGGTTACCGTTCCCCGCGCCTCTTTCTGCAAAAAACAATTTGCACAGGGAATGTTTTCTGCTATTCTGGTATCGCTCTGGCCACCGAAACCGCGCGAGCTTTATGGATACAGTCGCTCCTGGAGTTTTGACTCGCGATGAAATGGAAAGCAGGCGCCTGCTGGCCGCGGAAGATCTGCAACGGGGTCTTTCGCAATCGCAGGTGGCCCGCAAGTACGGCGTCAGCCGTACCACGGCGTCCCGCTGGTGCCGTGCGCTGAGCGGTAAGGGCTTCGACGCGTTGCGCAAGCGGCGCGCGCCGGGTCGCCCCTGCCGCCTCTCGACCGACCAGCTTCGAGCGATCGCCGCGATCTACATCGCCGGGCCGCGTTCCGCCGGGTTCGATAACGACCGCTGGACCACCACGCGTTTCGCCGAGGCCATCTTCCTGCGCTTCGGCGTGCGCTACGATCCCGATCACGTGGGCCGTCTCATGCACCGTCTCGGGCTGCGCGAACGCGTTCGCCGCCGCCGACCGGTCGAAGTTTACGCCTACGCCGAAGTCACCTCAACGGTGGCCTAGCGCGCCGGGCGTTCCGAGGGCGTTTAACCGGACACACCTGTGTCCATGGAGCTCACGATCGGTAGATTCTGCGGGCGCGCAGGAACGAGGTGAGGCCGTACCACACCATCACCACGGTGCAGAAACCGGCCATCAGCATGCGGATCAACTCGCCCGTGGCGGCGCCCGGAGGGGTGCGCACGAAATCCCGGATATAGGTTCCCGTCTTGAAACCGAAAACCACGCCTAAGCACAAGAAAAGAAAGCCGATTAACTCATTCCAGAGAGCTCGTGCCGGCTTGATCACGGCAGGCACCACGTGCTGCAGAAATACACGACCGTGCCGTAGAGTCAGCCTCTGTCCCACGGCTCCATCGTATCAGACCTCGTCGGCTCGCATTTTCTTGTAATTTCGTGTAGAGTTCGGCCTGTAAATTGCCGATAGAATCAGTGCTGCAACTTGTGAACCGGTTTGAGGTCCACTACAATCGAAGCGGGTGGATAGGGTGGGTGGAACGCCGGATATCCCCGGTGCATCCACTAAAGAGGGAGTATCTGTGGACGAGCCATTGAAACACCTCATGCAGGAACTGGGAAACGCCATCAACGATTCCCTTTCCGAGTCCGACCGGATCGCGGAAGCGATCGGTGAAATCAAGAAGGCCGGCTACGATGTCTTCCTGGTTCTGGAAGCGACCGTCGGCTTTAATCGTCGCGACAATGACGAAAATGAGGAAGAGGACGACGACGAGAAGGAGGAGAAACCGCCCGAACGCACCTTCCAGTCGACGGGCAAGATCAAGTTCACTTCCCAGGACCACCGTTTTCTGCGCGCCTTGAAAATTGCGGTCGACGACGAGGCCACTAAAAGTTGACTAGCGGTCAACCCAAAACTTCCCGGTAAACGTTCCACGTCTGCTCGACGGCTTTCTCCCAGGTAAATAAGTGCGCTCGCGCGGCACCGCGCCAAGCCAGGTCCTTCCACAAGCTCTCTCGCTCCGTCACCCTTCGCAGCGCCTGCCCCAGAGCCTCGGTGTTTTCGGGATCCACCAGGATAGCCGCGTCTCCGGCCACCTCCGGCAGCGCCGACCGGTTGGAAGTGACCACCGGTGTGCCCGCCGCCATGGCCTCCAGCACCGGCATACCAAAGCCCTCGTCGAGCGAGGGAAAGGCGAACACGCGGGCCCGTGCGTACCACCCCGCCAGCTCCTCGTGCGTCACATAGCCCACCAACTGGATGCGGTCGTGCGCCGGGCTGGCCTCGATGCGCGCCAGAATCTCCTCCGCGCCGTAACCGTGCGAACCCGCCAGCACCAGCCGCCAGCCCGGGTCCACCGTCTCGAAGGCGGCCACCAGCCGGTCGATGTTCTTGCGTTTCTGAATCACGCCGACGTTCAGGATGACGTTCTCCCGCGCCGCGTCCAGCGGGTAGGCCAGCTCGCGTATGCCGTGGTGGATCACCGTCACGCGGGCTGGCTCCACGCCCAGCAGGCGCACCACCTGGCTCTTGGTAAAGGCCGAAACCGCGATGATGGCGGCCGAACGCGCGGCGGCGTCGCGGGCCTGCGCGGCGAAGCGCGCGCGAAACTCGGGCGTCGAGTACTCGCCCGTCAGCACGAACAGATCGTGGAAAGTGGTCACCGCGCGGTCGACCGGGATGCGCGGCAGGCGCTGGTTGAGCCCGTGCACCAGCGCGGCCGAGCGCGGCCCCAGCGGCTCGATCAGCAGCCGCCGCCGCGCATTGGCGGGCAGCCGTTCCTTCCGCGACCGCCAGTAGCGCTGCGGGCGGTAGTAGAAGTCGAAAGATACGTCCGGATGCCCCACCGCCAGGCCGTTCAGAATCTCCAGCGAATAGAGCCCCACGCCCGAGAGCTCATCGCCAATGCTATAGGTGGCATCCAGCGCGATTTTCACTTGATTCCGTATTCTTTCATCTTTCTATAGAGCGTGGTGCGGCCGATCTTGAGCAGCCGCGCCGCTTGCGTGCGCTCTCCTCGCGTGGCGGAAAGGGCCCGCGAGATGGCCCTCCGCTCGGTTTCCGGCAGAGGCACCACGGGCGGCTCGGGCGACAGCTCGAAAGGCTCCTCCGCTTCGTTCGCGGTGGCCCCGGCCAGCCGGCCGATGGACGCGGCGGCTTTATGGAACTGCAAGGCGGTCGAAAGATCGGCAACCTCCAGCGAGCTGCCGCTCTGCATGGCGGCCATGCGGCTGACGCAATGCTCCAGTTCCCGCACGTTGCCCGGCCAGTCGTAGGAAACCAGCAGTTCCATGATCTCCGCCGGCGCGTGCAGGGCGGGCGCTCCCGGCGGCCGGCGGGTTTCGAGAAAATGCGAGATCAGCAGCGGAATATCTTCTTTGCGATTGCGCAGCGGCGGCAGGTGAATGGGAAAGACGTTCAGCCGGTAGTACAGGTCCTGCCGAAAGCGGCCCGCCGCCACCTCCGTCTTGAGATCGCGGTGCGTAGCCGAGATCACCCGCAGATCCACCCTGCGCCATTCGAGCGCGCCCACTGCCCGGAATTCGCGCTCCTGCACCAGCCGCAGAAGTTTGACCTGCATCTCCAGCGGCAGATCGCCGATCTCGTCGAAGAACGCCGTGCCCCCGTCGGCCAGTTCCACGAGGCCGCGCTTGCTTTGCGACGCACCGCTGAACGATCCCTTGACGTGGCCGAACAGCTCGCTTTCCATCAACGTGCCCACCAGTGCGCCGCAATCGATGGGCACGAACTGGCCGCATGGGCTGGCATTGTGGATGGCGCGCGCCACCACCTCCTTGCCCGTGCCGCTCTCTCCCAGCAACAGAACCGGCAGACGGTGATGCGCGGCTTTGTCGATCAGCCTCCGGACAGCTTCGATCGGAGCCGACCGGCCCACCAGTTCCTGGCCGCCGCGCGTCGCTAGATTCACCGATAACCGCCGCGGTTAGGGCAAGCTAAAGCATGCCCCACCGGTGGGGCATGCTTTAGCTTGCCCGGATTCCGCGTCTTTGCGGTGAGTAGATGGTCGCTCATGCCTTCGCGCCTGCCCGGCTTTTTGAGAATCTAGTCGCACGACGAACGAACTTCTCTCACCTGATTCGCTCTGAATTCGCTGGGAAAGCGCCCGGGCCCCATCCTGGCTCGTCTCCGCCCCTACCAGGACGCGCCACATGTCCGGATTGCCGGGGCGCAGCACCAGCCGCGCCGATCCGTACCGCGCGGCCATCGCCGCGCGCGTCCGCTCGGCGTTGGCGCGGTCGCGGAAAGCCGCCACCTGCACCGCGAACAAGGCCGCTTCGGCATTCGCCGGCGTGCGAATCACTTCCACGCGCACCGGCGCCGTGCCGGGGCCGATCAGATCGATGGCCCGCGCCGCGGCATGCGAGAGGTCGATGATCCGGTTCGCGACGAACGGGCCGCGGTCGATGATGCGCACTTCCACGGTCTTCTGGTTGTCCAGATTCACCACCCGCACCCAGGCGTCGAAAGGCAGCGTGCGGTGCGCCGCCACCAGCTTCTCCATGTCGTAGATTTCGCCATCGGCGGCCGGCCGGCCATGGTACGGATGTCCGTACCAGCTCGCAATGCCCGTCTCGGTATCGCCGGGGACCGTTCGCGCAACCGCGGGCGGCGGGGGCACGGACACCCCGCGCGCATGCTTCCTGTGCGCGCACCCGGAGGCGGCCACGGTAACCAGAATGGCAAGCGAAATCCACCCCGCGGGTAAGGCTCGCGGCATCGTTTCGATTATGGCATGCGCCGGCCACTGGTCGGCTTCCGTACAGTAGCGTTTCGGGCCGGCCGGAGCGTCATGATATCGTCAAAGTAATCACTCATGCATCCTTCCCGAGTGAACCGGCTGGGTTTATCCGCGCTTGCGCTGGCGCTGCTGACACTCCTGGTTATCTCTTATTTCTCGTTCGTGAATTGGCGCCGGTTTCGCGAGGCTTCCGAGATGGTGCCGCACATCCGGCAGGTGCTTGCGGCGAACGACAGCCTGCTCGCCCACGTGGTCGATGCGGAAACCGGCCAGCGAGGTTTCCTGCTCACCAACCGGCCCGACTATCTCGAGCCTTATCACAGCGCCGTCCAGGCGATTTACTCGGAACTGGATGAGCTGACTCGGCTGACGCACGACTATCCCGAGCAGTCCGGGCGCGTCCAGACCATCCGTTCCCTCGTCGATGTCAAACTGGGCGAACTCCGCGACACCATCGAACTCCGCCGTACCGTGGGTCTGGATGCCGCCCTCGCGGTGGTTCGGACCGACCTGGGGCGGCACACCATGACGCAGCTCCGGGATGCCGTGAGCGATCTCGCGGCGCACGAAGATGAGCGCCGCCAGACCTCCTGGGCAGATCTCGAATCGGATGCCGCGACGGCCCGTTGGCTCACCTTGTTGGAGTCCTTCCTTCTGGCCGGCCTCGTCATACCCGGCGCGCTGATGCTGGGCCGCGCCGCCCAGCGGCAGGAGTCGCTCACCGAAGCGGCCGCCAGCGCCCGCGATCTGCTCTACACCACGCTCCACAGCATCGGCGATGGCGTCATCTCCACGGATGCCCAGGGACGGATCACCTTTTTGAATCCGGTGGCGGAGCGCCTCACTGGTTTCAGCGGCGCGGAAGCGCAAGGCCGCCCCATCGAGGAGGTCTTCCGGATCGCCAACGAGGAGACGCGAGCGACCGTCGATAACCCTGTCCGTCGCGTGTTGCGCGAGGGCCAGGTGGTCGGGCTGGCCAATCACACGGTGCTGGTCTCGCGCGGGGGATTCGATGTCCCCGTCGACGATAGCGGCGCTCCCATTCGCTCCCGCGACGGCAAGCTGGAAGGCGCGGTGCTGGTATTCCGCGACGTAACCGCGCGCCGCAAAGCCGAAGAGGAACTCCGCCTCAGCGAGCGCCGTTTCCGCACGGTGGCCGATTCGGCCCCCGTCATGATCTGCTCCGACGATGCCAACGGCCTGCGCGATTACTGCAACCTGCCCTGGCTCCAGTTCACCGGCCGCACGCTCGAGCAGGAACTGGGGCACGGCTGGCACGAGGGCATCCATCCAGACGATCGCACCCGCGCCATCGAGATCTTCGAACGCGTTTTCCGCGACCGCCAGCCGCTGACCTTCGAGTTCCGCTTGAGGAAGAGCGATGGCCAGTACGCCTGGGTTTTGGGGCGCAAGGTGCCGCGCTTCGGCTCGGAGGGCGGGTTCCTGGGCTACATCGGCTCCTACACCGATATCGACGACCGGCGGCGCGCCGAGGAGCGCATGCGCCATGCCGCCAAGCTCGAGAGCTTGGGCGTGCTGGCGGGAGGCATCGCGCACGATTTCAATAATCTCCTGGTGGCCATCATGGGCAATGCCAGCCTGCTCGAAGACGAAATCCCGCCCGGCGCCCCCGCTCGCGAAATGCTCGACAGCGTGATCAAGGCCAGCGAGCGCGCCGCCATGCTGACCAGCCAGATCCTGGCCTATTCCGGGCAGGGACGCTTCGTGGTCGAGCCGCTGGACCTTTCCGAGCAGGTCAGACAGATCACCGCGCTGCTGCAGGCTTCGCTCGCTAAGAACGTCGAGGTGCGCCTGGATCTCGCGGCCGGCCTGCCGCTCGTGGAAGCCGATGCCTCGCAGATCCAGCAGCTCATCATGAACCTGGTGGTCAACGCCGCCGAGGCCGTGGGCCCCGGCTCCGGCCTGGTCGAGGTGGTCACCGGCGACAAGGTTGTGGATGCCGCCGAGATGGCTCAGTGGGTGCTGGCCGATAACGTCCAGCCCGGCCGCTTCGTGGTGCTGACCGTCATCGACAACGGAATAGGCATGGACGCCCAGACCCAGGCGCGCATCTTCGACCCCTTCTTCACCACCAAGTTCACCGGACGCGGTTTGGGTTTGGCGGCCGCCCTGGGAATCACGCGCGGACACGGCGGGGGCATCAAGCTGGTTTCGGCACCCGGCGAGGGCACCACCTTTCAGATCTTCCTGCCCGCCGCGGCCGTTGCCGGTACCAGTCCCTCTCCGGTCCCTTGCCAGCCTTTCCGGGGAACCGGCTGCATTCTGGTGGTGGATGACGAGGACATGGTGCGGGAAGCCGCCCGCCACTCGCTGGAGCGGGCCGGGTACACGCCGCTGGTGGCCTCGAGCGGCGCCGAGGCCGTGGAGTTGCTGAGCGGGCACGCCGCCGAAGTCCTCCTGATCCTGCTCGATATGACCATGCCGGGCCTGAGCGGCGAGGAGACTCTCGAGCGCCTGCGCTCCATTCGCGCGAATATCCCCATCGTCATTTCCAGCGGTTACAGCGAGCTGGTGGCGCAGCGGCGTTTCGGTAACCGCATCGACGGCTTCCTGCAAAAGCCCTACACGGTGACGGATTTCGGGCGGGTGGTGCAGACCGCTTTGAGCTTTCGGAAACAAACCGGGGCGGCGACATAATAAAAATCTCCGATTCCGCCGATATGAGTCGTATGCAGGAGCGCCGATCGGAAGTTCGCTTGATGTGTGCCGACATGATTCAGGTTCGTTGGGTGCCCCCCTCGGGCGGATCCCGGCACGCCACCGCGTTGCTGGAGGATATCTCCTCCTCGGGCGCCTGCCTGCAAATGGAAAGCTCCGTTCCCGCCGGGTCGGCCATCCGCTGGAGTTCCGCCGGACAGGAATTCGAGGGCTTCGTGCGCTATTGCGAGTACCGCGATATCGGCTACTTCGTCGGCATCGAGTTTCGCGATGGCTCGAAATGGTCCGCCCACGCCTACGAACCGCAACACCTCCTCGATCTCAAGGACCTCGCGGAAGCTCGCCGCAGAGAGACCCGCCGGACCTCATCCACCTCGAACCGGTGTAATAGCCCCATTTAGATTCCTTATTCAACTTTGCCAACGACCCTGGCTACACTGGTAGATTGTGCCAGGTACGATGATGCACGAAGGAATGAGCCATATACGGGGGGCGGCCGTGCCTCCGATCGAGAAAACCATCTCCCAGGCGCTCGCCGACACCGCCGCAAAGTATCCGGACCACGAAGCTCTGGTGGTTTGCCATCAGGGGGTCCGCCTGACCTGGAGCCAGCTCGATCGCGAAGTGACACGCACTGCGCGTGGGCTGCGGGGGTTGGGGTTGGTTCCCGGAGATCGCGCCGGCGTATGGGCCAGCAACTGCCTCGAATGGATCCTGTTGCAGTACGGCGCCCCGCGCGCCGGCATCGTGCTGGTGAACGTAAACCCGGCCTACCGGTCGCACGAGCTGCGCTACGTTCTGAAGAAATCGCACATCCGCGCCTTGTTCCTGCATGAGAAGGATTCCCGCGCCAACTATCGCGAGATCCTGGCCGAATCCCGCAACGGCGACGCCCTCCCGCTCGAGAACGTCGTGTGGCTGGGCGAGAAGTCGTGGGAGAACATGATCGCCTGCGGCGTCGATTTCCCCCCGGTCGAGCAAAACCCCGATAACGTCGCCAACATTCAGTACACTTCCGGCACTACCGGATCGCCCAAGGGCGTGCTGCTGACCAACCGCGGGCTGCTCAACGACGGCCTGGGAATCTCCATCGCGCTGCGGGCCGCTTCCGAGGACCGCATCTGCGCGCCCGTCCCTCTGTACCATTGCTTCGGCTCGGTGATCGGCAGCATGGTGTGCGTGGTGAGCGGCGCGACGCAGATCCTGCCGTCGGCGCAGTTCGACGCCCTGGCCACCATGCAGGCCGTCGACCGCGAGCGCGCCACCATCGTCTACGGTGTGCCCACCATGTTCGTGGCGGAACTCGAGCATCCGCTATTCGACACCTTCAATTTCAGCACGCTGCGCAAGGGCATCATGTCCGGCTCGCCCTGCCCCATCGAACTGATGAAGCGCACCGCCGAGAAGATGCACATCGAGCGCATGACCATCCCGTACGGGGAGACCGAGTCCTCGCCGGTGATCACCATGTCCAACGTGGACGATCCTTTCGAGAATCGCGTGACCACCGTCGGGACGCCGCTGGCCAACGTGGAAGTGAAGATCGTCGACCCCGAGACCGGCCAGACAGTGCCCATCGGCGCGCAGGGCGAGTTGTGCACCCGCGGCTTCCTGGTCATGAAGGGCTACGACGGCGATCCGGAGGCCACCCGCGCCGTGGTCGATGAAGAGGGCTGGCTGCACACCGGCGACCTGCTGGCCATGCGGCCGGACGGCTACTTCAGCTTCAAGGGCCGCGCCAAGGACACCATCATCCGCGGCGGCGAGAACATCTATCCGCGTGAAGTGGAAGACTTCCTCTACACCAACCCCAAAGTGGCCGACGTCTACGTGGTGGGTTTGCCGGATGCCAAGCTGGGCGAGACCGTGCTGGCCTGGATCCAGTTGAAAACCGGCGAACAGGCCACGGTGGAAGAGATCCGCGAATTCTGCCGCGGCAAGATCGCGTATTTCAAGATTCCCCAATACGTCCGCTTCGTGGATTCTTTCCCGCAGACCATCACCAAGAAGGTGCAGAAGTTCCTCATACGGGAACAGGAGATCCGCGAGCGGGGTCTGGAAGAAGTCGCCAACCGCGCCACCGCCTGATGCCGCCGCCGCTGCGAGTCGCTCTCCCCTTTGGCTCCGGCTCCCCGGACGAGAAGCGCGTCCCGTACCGCGAGGCGTTGCGCGCGCAGGGGATCGAACCGCTAGAAGATGCCGTCACGCTCGATGGCCTGGATGGCCTCATGCTGGCCGGCGGCAACGACGTCGATCCGGCGCTCTACGGTGAGCCGCCCGGCCCCCATACGGAAGATCCCGACCCGCTGCGCGACGCGCGGGAGATCGCGTTGCTTGGCGAGGCCATCGAACGCGATCTTCCGGTGCTGGCCATCTGCCGCGGCCTGCAACTGCTCAACGTGGCGCGCGGCGGAACGCTCCTTCAGCACATCGAGGGGCATAGCCTGCGCAAGGTGCGCGACGCTCACACGGTCGAAATCGCGGCCGGCAGCCGCCTGGAGGCTATCCTGGGTACGCGCGAGTACACGGTGAATTCACGCCATCACCAGTCGGCCGGCCGTGTGGCGCCCGGTCTGCTCGTGACGGCCATGGCGCCGGGTAACGTGATCGAGGGGCTGGAAATGCCCGACCGCCGCTTCGTCGTGGCCGTGCAATGGCACCCCGAAGCCCGCGCCGATGGCCCGGATGCGCAGCTCTTTGCCGCTTTTCGCGCCGCCCTCGAAAACCGCTAGACGCCGCGCCTGCGCTAGCTCCCCTCCCGTATAATTGAAGCGTCGATGGATATCACGAAGGTCGTCGCCGAGCTTCGTCAGGAATTGGCTAATCTCGACGCAGCCATCTCGACGCTGGAGCGGCTCCAGCAGTCCGCCCCGCGGCGGCGCGGCCGGCCGACCAAATCGCTGGCGGAACCGATCCCGGCCGAGACGGATGAGCCGGGGGATAGGGCCGAAGCGGCGGCCCTCAAAAAGGCACGTCGTCTTCCGTAATTCCCTGGCTGAAATCGTCGGCGGGTGCCGGCGCGGCAGGGGCAGCGGCGGGTTGCGGGCGCCCCGCGCGCGGCATCGAGACGGGCTGCGAATACTCGCCGCCGCCCGCCGGAGCACCGCCGCCCTCGCGGCCGCTGCCCAGCAGAATCAGCTCTTCGCAAACCACTTCGGTGACGTAGCGCTTCTGCCCTTCTTTATCGTCGTAATTGCGGGTCTGAATGCGGCCCTCGATATAGACTTGCTTCCCCTTGAGCAGATAGTTGGAGACGTTTTCGGAGCGCCACAACACGATGCGGTGCCATTCGGTCTCCTCTTTCCACTCGCCCGTCTGCTGGTCCTTCCAGCGCCGGCTGGTAGCTAACGTAAAGTTGGAGACCGCCGTCCCCGAGGGGGTGAACTTGGTCTCGGCATCCTTGCCGAGATGGCCAAGCAGGATGACTTTATTGACGCTTCGGGATGCCATATTAACCTGAACTGTAGCACACCCGGCCCGCGCGGGCGCCCGCTACTGCGTCCGGGCTTGCGCCGCGCCGGTTGCCGTCATGGCGGCCTGGCAGGAGTTCATGGCGCTGCGCGCTTCGTCTCTGGGAAAGTAGGGCGAGGCCGAGATCATGGCGCGATCCAGATTCGGTCCCGATCCGCAGGCGCCGCTGGCTACCGCGGCCAGGTGCCGCCAGGCCACGGCGTCCTCCCGCAGGGGCGCCTGAATGGCGAAGTTGAGGGCGCTCGAAAACTCGTCTTCCGCGCGCGCGTACTCCTGCCGACGGTAGAGCATGATGCCGCGATAGAGGTGCGCCTCGCCCGAAGCCAAATCCTTGGCATTGGCGAACGCCGTGCGGCTGGCCAGGCCGTAATCCGCCAGAGCCTCCTCGCCCCGGCCGGCCAGCTCTTTGGCGCGCCCGCGCAGGTAGATGGCGTGGGCGTTCGATGGGTTGAGCTTCGCGGCCTCATCCAGGCTGGCGATGGCCGCCACCGGATTGCCCGCCAGAATCTGGGCGCCCCCCAAATCCTCATAATCGGGCGCCAGGTCCGGCTGGGGCATTAACCGCTGAGCCAGGGAAGGCGCTTCGCCGGGTGTCGCGGTCCACAACTCCAGCGCTTTCTGGTACCCGGCCGCGACTTCCGCGTATTGCTTCCGCTCAGCCGCGGAACGGCCCGCGACCCACGCGCTCCACGCCTCCGCGCCGGGACCCGAGAAATCTTTGGCGGCTTCGGGCAGGTTGTCGCGCTCGAGAGCGATCCAGCCCAGCCAGCGCCGCCCGTCTTCCAAAACTTGCCGGCACAGGTTCAGCGGCATCACGCTCGCCGGACAGCCGGAATCCTCCCAGACTTGGGCCAGCGCCACGCGTTCCCGATTCACGCCGCTTGAGTCCAGGCCGGCTTTCAGCCGGGCGATGGACGCCAGCACGCGCAATCCCGGCGAAGGGACCTCCGCCGGCGCATTCCTGCCCGCGCTGTGCGGGCGCGCCGCCCAGGCTTCCAGGGATGCATCGAACTCCCGGCCGGCCTGCGCGAACTCGCCGACGCTGCCGGTGATCAAGGCTCCCGCCAGCGTACAATAGCCTTTCCGGTAATGCACCAGAGGAGCTTCTTCGAGCGGAGCCACGGGCAGAAGGGCCGCCTCCGATTGCACGCATTGCTGCGCATCGGCGAGCGACGATATAGCGGAGGATTCCACGCGATCGAAATCGGTTTGCGCCCGCAATGCAAGCGTCAACCGGGGATCCTCGGCCGCCCAAAGCGCGGACATTCCCAGGAGGAGCGCGAGTGGCCTAAAACACATCACCTGATACTAGTATGGCATCGGAGCGTCCCTTGTAACGATATTCACGACAGTTGGGAATGTGGACTTACTTTGTGAAGATCGTGACGTCCACGTTCATGCCCGGGCGTAAGATCACGCCCTGCTCCTGATCCACCAGGATCTTCACCGGAATGCGCTGCACCACCTTCACGAAATTCCCGGTGGCATTCTCGGGCGGCAGCAGGCTCATGCGCGCGCCGGTGGCCCCGGCGATGGAATCCACGTGCCCCTTCAGAACTTTGCTATACATATCCACGTGAACCTCCGCCCTCTGGCCGGGGTGGACATCGGAGAGCTGGGTTTCCTTGAAATTGGCGGTAATCCAGGTGTTCTGGAGCGGAACGATGGTCATGATCCCCTGTCCCGGTTGCACGATCTGCCCCACCTCGACGCTCTTGCGCGTCACTACGCCATCCACGGGCGCCACCACGGTGGCGTAGCTGAGCTGCAATTCGGCGGCTTCCAGGTTGGCGCGCCCCGCCTGCACGGTGGCTTCGGCCGTGCCCACGTCGGCCGTACGTATGTCCACCTGCTTGCGGTTGGCCACCGAAGTGGCCAGTTGCGCTTTAGCTTGATCGATGCGCGTCTCGGCGCCTTCGAGCGCGGTCTTGCGGAGGGCGGCTTCCTGCTCGGCTGAGGAAAGCTTGTCGCGGGCGGCCTGAAGCTGACTCTCGGCCACGCGCGCCGCGGCGTTATAGGCATCGTACTGCTGTTGCGAAATCTCGGCCTTGGCCACCAGCGGCTTCATGCGCGCCAAGTCAGCCTGGGCGCGTTCGTTGGAAGCCTCGGCGGAACGCACGTTGGAGCGGGCGAAGGCCAGATCGGCGGTGGCGGCCTGCTGGTACGCCACCTGGAGACGCGCCAGGTCCGCCTGAGCGTTGCCGAGTTGCGCGGAAGCGGCGGTGGTGCCCGATTCGGTGGTTTCGTTGGTCAGCGGCACCGTCACCTTCGCCGAACGCAGCTTGCTTTCATCCTCGGCCAGGGCCGCCTTGGCCGCATCCACGCGGGCCTGAAAATCCCGCGGATCGATGCGCACCACCACATCGCCGGCCTTCACCGGCTGGTTATCGTCCACCAGCACCTCGATCACGTTGCCCGCGATCTTGGGTGCCACCGCGCTGACGTGTCCCTCCACTTCCGCGTCGTCCGAGGACACCCGGTCGCGATAGTGCAGGTATGCGACATACGCTCCAACCACCCCAATCACCAGCAGGAGAGGCAGAACGATCCGCAGCCGGGAGGCGGATTTCACCTCCGGCACGGTTTCTTCGGCCATTTCCGGCTCGCTCACCTGGTCTTCATCTTCAACTCTCGGCATATAGATTCCCTTCCATCCGGCTAACTTTGCCCCTCATTCCACTATCATCGGTTTCCGAGCCGGTCTGATCTTTTTCATCATAAATACCAGTGGAATGATGCACAGAAACAGCACTCCCATAAACCAGAACGTGTCCGCGAACGAGAGCATGGTCGCCTGCCGCATCATGCTCCCATAAAGCATTCCATTGGCTTGGGCGGCGGCGTCCGGAGCGCTTGCCCCGTGGCTCCGGAGCACCGCCGTAACGCCCGCCAGCGATTCGCGGAAGCGCCCGTCGTACGGCGTCATGTGCCCGACCAGCACCTGCTGATGGTATTGCGCGCGGCGCGCCAGCATAGTGGTGGCGGCCGCTATCCCCGAACTGCCCCCGATGTTGCGTGCCAGGTTGAAGATCCCCGTGGCGTAGCCGGTCCGGGTCCTGTCGATCAGGGCGAAAGCCACCGTGCTGATGGGGACGAACAGGAACGCCATCCCCAGGCTCTGCACTAAACGGCTGGTCACCGCCGTCCGGTAATCGATGTAGAGGTCGAAGCGCGACATCAGGAACAGCCCGCCGGAGCACACCAGGCATCCGAAGATGATCATCCAGCGCGCCTGTACCTTGCGCAGCATCTGGCCGACGATCGGCATGCAAAACACCACCACGATGCCGCCTGGAGAAAGCACCATTCCGCTGAGCATGGCTGTGTAACCGAGCAGGGTTTGCAGCAGCAGGGGCAACAGCGTGGTGCTGCCGTACAGCACGAAGCCCAGCACCAGCATGGTGAGAGTGGATAGCGCGAAGTTGCGCTCCTTGAGCACCCGGAAATCGATGACCGGATGTTCCTGCCGTAGCTCCCAGAACACCACCGCCACCAGGCAAACCACCGTGATGACGAAGAACATCACGATCATGTGGGAGCCGAACCAGTCTTCCTTCTGGCCTTCGTCGAGCATCACTTCGAGCGCGCCCAGGCCCACCGCCAGCAGGCCCAGCCCCATATAATCGATGCGCAGGCCATCCTTGAAGCCCTTGCGCACCAGGTAGGGCGGGTCGAAGATGAGCGCCGAGGTGAGCAGCAAAGAGAGGATGCCGATCGGGATATTAATGTAGAAGACCCACCGCCAACTGTAATTGTCCGTGATCCAGCCGCCCAGCGTGGGACCGATGATAGGCGCCACCACCACACCCATTCCATAGATGGCCATGGCCATCCCCTGCTTCTCCCGCGGGAACGTTTCCACCAGGATGGCTTGCGAGACCGGTTGCAGCGCCCCGCCTCCCAGCCCTTGCAGCACGCGGAAGAAAATCAGCAGGCCGAGGGTGGGCGCGAAGCCGCACAGGAACGAGCTGATCGTAAACAGCGCCACGCACAGCATGTAGAAGCGCTTCCGCCCCATCAGCATGGAAAACCAGCCGCCCATGGGCAGAATGATGGCGTTGGCCACCAGGTAGGAAGTCAGCGCCCAGGTGGATTCGTCCACGCTGGCCGAAAGATTCCCGGCAATGTGCGGCAGCGAGACGCTCACCACGGTGGTGTCCAGCACCTCCATAAACGTCGCGATCATCACCGTGAAGGCGATAATCCACGGGTTGATATGGGTATGGTGCGGCGCGTAGGGAACTGGTGCGGGCCCCGTAGCCGTTCCCGATGATTCCCTACTTGACGTACAGCGCCTCCATCTGGCCGATCGAATGCGCTAGATCCGCGCGCGATTGGTTGTAGCGGTAGAGGGCCGCGATCTGGTTGTCGTTGGCGCGCGCCAGCTCATCCTGCGCGGTAATCACTTCGATGTTGTTGGCCACTCCGGCCTGGAACCGGTCGCGCGCCTCCACCACTTCCTGGCGGGCCAGATCGATCCCCAGGTTGGCCACGGTGACCTCGTTGCGCGCCGATTCGAGCTGCGCCAGAGCGGTTTTCACTTCGAGCGCGATGCGGTCGCGCACATCCTGCTCCTGCTGTTTGAGCTGCTTAATTGCCAGATCGGCCTCCGCGCGCTGGGCTTGGATCCGTCCGCCGGTAAACAGCGGCACGTCCAGACTGGCTTCGTATTGGTAGACCGGGATCGCGGTATTGGGCGTGAGACCCTGCTCCGCCCAGAAGCCCGAGACCGAGACGCGCGGCAGGCGCACTTCACCGGCCGCTTTCAGCTCCAGTTCGGCACGCTGCTGTTCCGCCAGAATCTGCCGCAGCTCCGGCCGCGTGCTATAAGCGCGCTCCAGGGTGACGCCCGCCGAGACCGGCGGCGTCTCGAAGAAGTTCACCTGGTCGGATAGCACGATTTCGCGGCGCGGGTCCACGCTAAGCAGGCGGGCGAGGCCGAACAGCGAGGTCTGCAACTGCGTCTGGGCCACGATGAGCCGCTGCTTCTCGTTCTGCAACTGCACATTGGAGCGCAGGGTATCGATGCCCGTGCCCACCCCGTTTTTTTGCAGGTCGGCAGCCTGATCGTAGAGAGCCTGCGCCAGCTCCACGCGCGATTTGCCGGCTTCCACATCGGCGGTAGCCCGCTGGCTGGCGAGATATTGCGAAACCACCAGGTCCACGGCCTGCTCGCGCAGCGTCATTTCCTGCGCCCGATTGGCCTGGATGCCGAAACGCGCCTCGCGATAGCGGCGCCACAGCGTCAGGTCGAAAACCGGGGCATTGAAGCGCCCGCCCGCCTGAAACACCTGAAACGGACCGACGTGTTCGGGAAATCCGGGAATCGGCAACCCCAGGGAGGCCTGCAGGTTGATGCGGTTATCGGTCTCCGCCAGGTTGCCATCCAACTGCGGCAACAGGGCCGATCGGGCCACCAGCCGCTCCTGCTCGCTAAGCGCCACTCCGATGTTGCCGAGAATCACCTGGGGATTCTGCTTGAGCGCCAGCGCCACCGCATCGTGCAACGTCAGCCGGAGCGGTCCGGTCTCCTGCGCCCAGGCGGCGGAGCAAACGACGGCGAGCAGCAACAAGAAGCGCCGATTCATCCCGATCATGTACATGTCTCTGGCGTACAGGGCATGTGCGCGGCCAAAGCAAAGACCTGAAAATAAAGGGCGAAACTAAGGCCAAGGCCGGTCATCTGCCGATATATTGGCAGTGACGCGGCAAATGGGGCAAACGCTGCCTCAGAGGCTCTTTGCGTTCACACCGAGCTTGCGCATCTTGGCTTGCAGGGTGGTCCGCTTCAGGCCCAGGCGCGCGGCGGCGCCCCGCGGCCCGGCGACCCGGCCACCCGAGTCCCGCAGCGCGGCCACAATGGCTTCACGCTCGGCCGAAGCCAGGGTCACGGCGCCGGGCGTTTTGAGGTGCCCGCGCTTCAGCTCGCGGATGGGAGCTTCCAGCACCGTACCCGGCGAAACGATCACCGCGCGCTCGATGAAGTTCTGTAGCTCCCGGATGTTGCCGGGCCAGTCGTAGTGCACCAGCGCCTGCATGGTCTGGGATGGGATGGTCGCGATGCGGCGGTGCATGCGGCGCGCGTTCTGCTGCACGAAGTAGCGCACCAGCAAGGGGATATCGTCGCGGCGGTCGCGCAGTGGCGGCACCGTGATCGGAAAAACGTTGATGCGGTAATAGAGGTCGGCGCGGAACTGCCTTTCCTCCACCATGGACGCCAGGTCGCGGTTGGTGGCGGCAACCAGGCGCGCGTCGGTGTGTATGGTGCGGGAGCTGCCCAGGCGCTCGAATTCGCGCTCTTGCAAGACCCGCAGGAGCTTGGTTTGCAGCTCCAGGGGGATCTCCGCCACCTCATCCAGAAACATGGTGCCGCGATGCGCCAGCTCGAAGCGGCCGATGCGCTGGGCGATGGCGCCGGTGAAGGCCCCCTTTTCGTGGCCGAACATCTCGCTTTCCAGCAATCCCGTGGGGATGGCGGCGCAGTTCAGCTTGACGAAAGTGCCCTGGCGGCGGTCGCTCAGCTCGTGGATAGCGCGCGCCAGCAGCTCCTTGCCCGTGCCCGTTTCGCCGCAAATCAGGACCGTGGAATCGGTGGGAGCCACGGTTTCGACCTGCTTTAGCATGGCCCTCAGCACCGGGCTTTGGCCGATGATCTCCTCAAAGCGGTTCTCGGTGCGGATTTCGTCTTCGAGGTAAACCTTCTCCTCCTCCAGGCGCGCGTTGAGCTCCTCGATGCGCTTGTAGGATAAGGAGTTATCGAGAGCGATCGCGATCTGGGCAGCCACCTGGGTGAAAAAGCTGACGTCCTCCGGGGTGAAGAAGCCTTCGCGGCGCGAAGCCACGTTGAGGGTTCCCAGGGCCTGGCCGCGGATGATCAGCGGCGAGCAGCAGACCGAGCACAGGCCTTCGGCTTCCAGCACGGAGGTGGCGCGTATTTCCTCGCCCGTGAACATGCGGCCTTCGAGGCTGCGGAATACCTGGCCGGCCAGCGAATCCTCGATCGGAACTACGGCGTCCTCGCGGATCGCTCCCGTGCTCTCAGGGAAATCCAGCATATGGAAGCGCAGCGCGCGGACTTCCGGATCGTAGATCAGCAGGCTGGCGTAATCCAGCCCGAAGGTGCGTCGCAGAGAAGCGCCGATGGTCTGGAAGAGCTTCTGGCTGGCCAGGCAGCTCACCACGGCGTTGTTGATTTCGAGCAGGGTTCGCAGGCGGTCGCGCTCACGGGCCAGTTGCGCTTCGGCGACGCGCGCGGCTTCGTGGGCTAATGCATTGTCCACCGCGAGCGCCACCTCGCGCGCGACCTCCTGCATAAAGGCAATGTCTTCTTGAGTATAGGCGTGGGTGCGGAGCGAGCCGAAGTGCAACCCCCCGATATCGCGCTGGGCCGTGAACAACGGCAGAGTGCAATAGGACTGGATGCCATAATCCGCCAGCAGATCGCGAATGACCGGAAAGCGGCTCTCCGCGGTGCTGTCGGGCATGTAATAAGGTTCGCGCGACTGGAGCGCCAGGAAAGTCGGACTGTCGCCAATGGGAAGAGCGGTCAGCGGGCTGGGCTGGACCGGCTGGTCGGCTTCCAGAATATGCAGCCGGACGACGCCTTCCTTGGGATCGAGCAGCGTTAAGCTGATGAAATCGAAGGAGACCAGGCGCTTCAGGCAGACCCGCAGGTCGGCGAACAAAGTGGAAAGTTGGCGGTGCGAGGCGATCGACTCCGCCACTTCGAGCAGAGTCTCATCGCGTGCGCGGTCCGCGCCCGGGTCGCTGAGCGGAGGCCGAAGCATGGCTTTCCTCAACGCTAGCACACCGTACCGGGTGGCAAATTTCTGTCACCAGGGCCTGCATCACGGGCGTGCAGGCCGTCAGGCGCACTCCCTGGCCGTGCATCTCGGCGAGCAGCGTCTGCCCCTCAACGTCGACGAAATCCACCTCACCAAGGTCCAGGATGGTCTTGCGGCCGCTCGTGGTAGAGCGGGCTGTGTGCCAGCATTGCCGCAGTTCACTCACCCATGGGCCGGACAGCTTCCCCTCGAGATCAAAGCGCAGTTCATCCGCGCCATCGTGGAGCGTGATCTTAAGCATGGCTAGACCAGAACATTAGAATGCACGAGGCTGGCCATGACGACTGTATTGAAAAATATAGGGTTGGGCGCGGTATCCGGGTAGAGAAAACTGCCTCTGCCCAAATACCGGCAGAAGGGGCGCGTCGCGAGCGCGAAAAACTACGCCGGTTGCGAAGCGCTATCCGGAATCTCGACAGGTGGCCGAATTACGGCCGCGGGGTGGCACACCGGGCAGCAGCTCCCGCAGTACCAGCCGTGGACCTCTTCCGGCATGTGCAAACGCGTGGGCCAGTTCCGGCAAATATCGCAGCATCCCTTGACGCGTTCCGAAATATGGCAATCAGGTCTCATGGGGACAGGTCTAAGCAAGTGAACGGCCAAAGATTTGTCTTGACTTGTAAGTAAGTACTTACTTACAATCGGGCCGTGATACAGTCCCGCAGCGCCAACCACCGATTGCCGGCTCTCGACCGCCGCCGTCAGTTGCTCGAAGCGGCTCTGGAAGTCTTCTCGCGCAAAGGCTTTGAAGGCAGCACCACGAAGGAGATCGCGGCTGCCGCGGGAGTTACCGAGGCCATGGTCTTCCGGCATTTCCCGACTAAGCAGGCGCTATACGCCGCCGTCTTAGAGTATGAGTCGGAATTCTGCGGTTCAGAAGTCTGGATGCAACAGATTCGGGAGGAGATGGAGCGCAACGACGATGCCGGCCTTCTGCGTACCTTGGCCTCCGCGGTCATGGCGAGCTATCGCAAGGATGTGCGCTTCGAGCGGCTGATGCTTTTTGCGGCGCTGGAGGGGCATGAACAGGGGCTGGCCCACCACCGGCAGTTGTCGCTGCCGGTTTTCGATCTGCTGCACGACTACTTTTCGCGCCGAGAACAGGAAGGGGCCCTGCGCGAGGTCAACGCCGGCTCGGTGATCCTGGCGATCACGGGTATGTCGCAGTTCTACGCCATGCTGACCCAGATGTTCGGCTACAGTTCCAAGCTACGGGACGATGAAATGGTAGAAGCATTCACGGGAATTGTCTTGAACGGAATTCGCCCCATTTCCGTACCCCCAGAAAAGGGAATTTCATGAACGGCTTTATTGTTTGGACGCTCGGCATTTATACGATGTCGCTGCTGACCGGATGCTCCCCATCGACCCAATCGGCCAGTGCCGCTCCGGTCGCGCGAAAGCTCGCGGTGAGCGTTGCGCACGCCGCCGTGCGCACAGTGCCGGCATCCTTCGAAGAAACCGGGACGTTCGTGGCCGATGAAACTTCGGATATCGCACCGCTGGTGGCGGGCCGCGTCCTGACCACTCCCGTGAATGTGGGAGATTTCGTCAGGCAGGGGCAGGTGATCTGCGAACTCGACCCTCGCGACGCGCAGCTCCGCCTGGATCAGGCACACGCGCAGCTCGAACAAGCCGTTTCCGCCGAGCGCCAGGCCGAGGCGCGCATCGGAATGACGGGCGCGGCGTTCGATCCGGCCAATATGCCGGAAGCGGTGGCGGCGCGCGCCGCCTTCCAATCGGCCGAGGCTCTGGCCCGGCAGGCGGCCGCGGACGCCAAACGCTTTGCCAACCTGGTGGCCTCCGGCGACGTTTCTCGCAGCGCCTACGAGCGAGCCCGCACGCAGCAGGAAACCGCCGAAGCCCAGGCCGATGCCGCCCGCCAGCAATACGAGGCCGCCCTCAACGGCGCGCGCCAGGGCCGGAGCGGGGTCGAGATGTCGCAGGCCGGCGTAGAATCCGCCAAGGCGCAGCTCGCGCAGGCGCAGAAGGGCCTCGAGGACACCACCATTCGCGCGCCCTTCGAGGGCAACATCACGGCGCGCCCGGTGGCCGCCGGCGAGTACGTGGGGCTGAGCAACAAGATCGCCACCATCGTCCGCATGAGCACGTTGAAGCTCCAGTTGCAGACCCCCGAGCAGAGGGCCGCGCGGGCGCGCATCGGGATGGGCGTGGTGGCGCGTGTGGCGGCTTATCCCGAGCGCCAATTCACCGGCAAGGTGACCGCCATCAACGCTTCGGTGGACCCCAGCTCGCGCGTCTTCATCGTGGAAGCGCGCTTCGACAACCCCGATGCGGCACTGCGGCCGGGCATGTTCGCCACCGCCGGCGTGCTGCTGCCCGGCGGCGAGGAGGCGATTTTCGTGCCGCGCTCGGCGGTAATTCGGGATAAAACGACCGACTCCTACCAGATTTTCACCATCGAGAACGGGGCGGCTCACTTGCGCGTGGTCATGACCGGCGAGGCGCAAGGCGACTTCATACGGATCACCGGCGGCCTGAGCGGGCACGAAACCGTGGCGACCGATCGGCTGAGCGAGCTGTACGACGGCGCGCCCGTGGAACCGCGCACCTAGCGCCGAGGATTGTGCCATGCATGCATTAGCCAGACTCTGCGTTAACCGGCCGGTCTTCGCGACCATGCTGATCCTCGCGCTGGTGGTAGTGGGGATCTTCTCCTACTTCAGCCTGGGTGTGGACTTGTATCCGAAGGTCGATATTCCCTCCGTTTCGGTGACGGTGGTCGATCCGGGCGCCTCGCCCGAAGAGGTCGAGACCGAGATTACCAAGAAGGTGGAGGATGCTGTCAACACCATCAGCATGATCGACGAAGTGCGCTCCACTTCGTCCGAGGGCCAGTCGCTGGTGGTGATCATGTTTCTCTTGTCCAAGGACGGCGACGTGGCCGCGCAGGAGGTGCAGAACAAGGTCAACCTGATCGTCAACGACCTGCCCTCCACGGCCAAGCAGCCGGTGGTGCTGAAGTTCGATCCGGACGCCCAGCCGATTCTGCAGATCGCCGTATCGGCGCGGCGCTCCCTGCGCGACGTCACGCTCATCGCCGACAAGCTGATCAAACAGAAGCTCGAAAACACCAAGGGCGTGGGCGAGATCACCATCCTGGGCGGAGCACGGCGCGAGGTCCATGTGGTGGTGGATCCCGACCGCCTGCGCGCTTACAATCTCACGATCACCGATGTGGTGAACGCGGCGCGCGCACAGAACCTGGAGCTGCCCGGCGGAAACCTGAACGCGGGCGCGCGGGAGATCACCGTTCGCACCACCGGCCGCGTGGCGAATGCCGCGCAATTCAACCAGATCGCCATCGCCAACCGCAACGGCTACACGGTGACGGTGAAGGACATCGGCTACGCGGAGGACAGCTACGAGGAACCGCGCAGCGCCGCGCGCCTGGACGGGCTCCCGGCGGTCACGCTGGTGGTGGCCAAGCAATCCGGCGAGAACACCGTGGCCACGGCCGACGAAGTGGCCGCCCGGCTCAAGCAGATCTCGGCTTCGCTGCCCAGGGACGTGCACGCCGATATTGTCAGCGACCAATCGGTGTTCATCAAGGCGTCGGTCGAATCCATACGCACCCACCTGTTGGAGGGCAGCCTGCTGGCGGCCGTCGTGATCTTCCTGTTTCTGGCCAACGTGCGGACCACGCTGATCGCCGCGCTGGCCATTCCGACATCGATCGTCTCGACCTTCGGGCTGATGGCGGCCATGGGCTTCACTCTGAACATGGTCACCATGCTGGCGCTGACGTTGATGGTGGGGATCGTGATCGACGACGCCATCATCGTGCTTGAAAACATCTTCCGCTACATCGAAGAGAAGAAGATGTCACCCTTCCAGGCGGCCATCGAGGGCACGCGGGAGATCGGCCTGGCGGTGCTGGCGACCACGTTTTCGCTGCTGGCGGTGTTTCTGCCGGTGGGCTTCATGGGCGGAATCGTGGGCCGCTTCATGAGCTCGTTCGGCTTCACGGCGGCTTTCGCGGTGGCGGTTTCGCTGCTGGTTTCGTTCACGCTCACGCCCATGTTGTGCTCGCGGTTCCTCAAGCCGGCGCGCGCGGGAGCGGCGGACCACTCCTCCAAGGAATCGTTCGTGTTCCGGCATATCGACCGGGTCTACACGCGCATGCTCATGTGGGCGGTGAACCATCGCCGGGCGGTGGTGTGGCTCTCGGTGGGCGTGGTGCTCAGCACCGTGCCGCTCTTCATGTTCGTGGGCAAGAACTTCATGCCCAACGACGACCAGTCGCAATTCAACGTTCTGGTGCGCACGCCGGAGGGCACCTCGCTCGCCGCCACCACCAACCTGGCCGAGCGCATCGCACAGGAGATCCGCAAGTTTCCGGGCGTGCGCCACACCCTGGCAACGGTAGGCGGCGGGGCCGATAAATCGGTCAACAACGCCTCGATTTACGTGCGGCTGGCGGATATCGGAGACCGGCGGCTCACGCAGGAGGACCTCATGCAGCGCACGCGCTCCCTGTTGCGGAGCTATCCGCCGGAGATCCACACGGGGGTCGAGCTGGTCAGCTCGGTGGGCGGGAACCAGAGCAACGCCGACATCCAGTATTACGTGGAGGGTCCCGATCTCGACCGGCTGGCCAAATACTCCGACCAACTGGTGGCCAAGCTGCGGTCGATTCCGGGGTTGGCCGACACGGATACCACACTGCGCAGCGGGAAGCCGGAGGTGCGTTTGGAGATCGACCGTCCGCGCGCGGCGGATCTGGGCGTTTCGGTGATGGACATCGAGCAGGCCCTGAATACGCTGGTGGCCGGACAGGTCGCCTCCACGTTCAACGCCGGCGACGATCAGTTCGACGTGCGCGTGCGGGCCATGGAGGAGTTTCGCGGGGATACCGCGGGACTGGCCAAGCTGACGGTGCCCTCGGCCAAGGTCGGCTCGGTGCGGCTGGACGACGTGGTGCGCATCGGGCCGGGCACGGGGCCATCCTCGATCAACCGCATCAACCGGCAGCGCCAGGTGACGCTCTCGGCCAACCTGCTGCCGGGAGCTTCCCAGGCGGCCGCTTTGAACGAGCTGAACCAGTACACGGCGCAGATGGGGATGGGGACGGATTACCGCGCCGGCCTGACGGGCACCTCGAGGGAGCTGGGCCGCACCGGGTATTACTTCGCGCTGGCGTTTTCGCTGGCCTTCATCTTTATGTATATCGTGCTGGCGGCGCAGTTCGAATCCTTTCTGCACCCCATCACGATTCTGATCAGCCTGCCGCTGGCGGTGCCATTCGGCATCCTGGCGCTGCTGATCGCGGGCCAGACGGTCAACATCATGACGGGGCTGGGGCTGCTGTTGCTGTTCGGGATCGTCAAGAAGAACGCGATTTTGCAGATCGACCACACCAACGGGCTGCGCGCACAGGGCATGCCCCGTTACGAGGCCATCATTCAGGCCAACCGGGACCGCCTGCGGCCCATCCTGATGACCACTATCGCGTTGGTGGCGGGCATGTTGCCGCTGGTGATTTCGCGCGGTTCGGGAGCGGCCACCAACCGCTCGATCGGCGTGCTGGTGGTGGGCGGGCAGACGCTCTGCCTGTTGCTCACACTGCTGGCCGTGCCGGTCTTCTACTCGGTTTTCGAAGATTTGGGAGCGTCCTTCGCGACGGGCCGCCTGGCGCGGCTGGCGCGGGGATTGCGCGACAGTTTGCCACGGCGCGGGGCCCGGCTCGCTGAGCCGGCCCTGAGCGAGCCGGTGGGACAAGGGAAACTGTAAATGCTATTTGCCAGTAAATATGCGGTTTTGCGAATCCACCTGTGTAAGGGCAAGCTAAAGCATGCCCCACCGTTTAGCTTGCCCAGGCTGCTCTCTCTCATGGCCTTCGCGCTGGCGGCTTGCGCCTTCGGACAGGTCCAGAAGACCGCCGCGCCCGCCGAAGTGCCCGTGGCGGTGCACCTGGAGCCGCTGCGCGAGGTGGAGATTCCGGCGCGGATCGGTATCCTGAGCGAGGCCCGGCTGGGGCTGGGAGAAGCCATTGAGCGGGTGCTGGCGAGCGACCCGGATCTGAGAGTGGCGCGCATTGAACGCGACGAGGCCTTCACCAATATCCGCGCGGCGCTGGGCGTCTACGACCCGGTGATGGGGCTGCGCGCCTATCGCACCAAATCCGTGCTGCCGGTGGCTTCGGTGTTGGGCGGCACGGCCGATGGCAAGCTCACCCAGGGAGAGCTGAACGCCACGCCGCAATTGAGCGGCGCGTTTCCCGCGCTGGGCGGGACGTACGCGCTCAGCTTCGTCAACTCGCGCCAGACCAGCGACAGCTCGTTCAACACTCTGAACCCGCTCTATCCCACGCAGCTCGCCTTGAATTTGACCCAGCCCTTGTGGCGCGGCCTGCATTTCGATGAGAACCGCCATCGCGTGCAGGTGGCCCGCCAGAACGCCAGCCTCACCGAACAGCAGTTGCGGCAGCGCGTGACGGAGGTAGTTACGCAGGCCGTCCAGGCCTATTGGGAGCTGGTTTTCGCGTGGCAGAACATGGCCGTGGAGAGCGAGGCCGTGCGGTTGGCCGAGAGGCAGTACGAGAGCAACCGGCGGCAGGCGGAGGCGGGGATTCTGGCGCCCATCGACGTGGTGGCCGCGCAAACCCAGGTGGCCACCTTCCAGCAGGGCGTGCTGCTGGCGCAGCAGGCGCTCACCCAGGCGGAGAACAATTTGAAATCCATGATGCTGCCGAACCGCGCCGATCTGCTGTGGGGCGCCGCCCTAGTGCCGGAGACGCAGGCGCAGCCGGAGGCCAAGCTGCCGGCGTTCGAGGCAGCCGTCAAGCGGGCGCTGGCCGGGCGGCCGGAGCTGGCCGAAAGCGATATTTCGATCGCCATGAACATGCTCGATACGCGCCTCAGCCGGGAGAACGCGCGGCCGCGCGTCGACGCCTACGCCAACCTGAGCACCTCGGGCCTGGCGGGCGCGCAACTTCCCGCGGGGCCGAACTCGCTGACGGCGGCGTTCACCCCCATGGTCACGCTGCTCGATCAACTGGCGGCCCTGAACAATCTGCCCGGGGTAACGAATCTCTCGTTCGGAAGCGTCGGAATCCCGCCGATGTTTCTGGGCAGCTACGGGCAGTCGCTGAGCAACCTGGCCTCGGGCCGCTTTCCCTCGGTGCAGGTGGGGGTGCAGGTATCGCTGCCCATCCGCAACCGCACGGCCGAGGCCCAGGCGGCGGTTTCGGTGGCCGAAGGGCGCCGGCTGAGGGCCTTGCAGGACCAGATCGGGATGGCCGTGGAGGCGGACGTGCGCAACACCCTCCAAGCCGCCACCTCGGCGCGCGCGCGCCTGGAAGCCGCCGCGCTGGCGCGCCGCTCCGCCGAGGAGCAATATTCGAGCGAGCAGCGCCAGTTCCAGGCGGGCACCTCGACCGTGTTCCTGGTTTTCGAGCGCCAGACGGACCTGATTACCGCCCGCAGCCGCGAAGTGCGGGCGCGCGCGGACGTGGCCGAGGCGCTGGCGAACCTGGACCGGGCCACGGCGCGGACCATCGAGGCGCGGGGCATACGGGTGGGCGAGTAGCGTCGGGCGGGGCTGGAACTCACCGCGAAGACGCGGAGGCGCGGAGCCTCGCGGAGAAGCGCGATCGGAGAACGATTTGGCGGATGACCTCACGCCATGAACGCGCCCGAGCAGGCGCGCGGAGATGGCGGAGGCCACCGAGGTGCCGCTCCGCGGCTCGGATCGTCGCATTGCCGGATTGGGTCCTGCAACTCACCCCTTTGCCGCCTAATCTTCAAGCTCGAATCAGCCGATAAGTAATTCAGTCGGCTGACCTGTCCAAGCGAGGAATTCACGGCAAGGAACAACAAACATGTATATCCGGCCGGGGTGGAGACGATCCTGCCCGGCGGGTAGCGGCCCAGCGGAGCGAAACAGAATGAAACAGCAAGAAAACTTGAAGTTGAAGCTACTGGCTTGCTTTAGCTTGATTCTCGCGGTGGCCCTGATCGCGTCGCTTGAATCCCTCTCGACGATTCACAATGTCCAGCGGCAGGTGGCGGACATGATGAGCAGCGGGTCGCGGTTGGACCAGGCGCGGCAGATCACGGTGGCTATCGCGAATATGCGCAGCGCCATGCGGGGCGTGACTCTGTTTACCCTGCAGAAGAACCCGGACCAGGTGGAAAAGGCGCGGGCTTTATTCGACGAATCGGCCGCCCGGATTGCGGATGCCATCCAGCGGGCGGATGCGGCGGATTTGTCGCCGGAGGACCGCCAGGCCCTGGAGGGGATGCGGACGGGGCTCGAGCAATGGAAGGACAATTTCAAGGTGTTTGCGGCCCTCTGCGCGGTAGGAAAAGTGGAAGAAGCGCATCTGATCACGCTGCAGAAGACCACGCCCATCATCGATGCGCTCGAAAAGAGCGCCGTCGGGATCAGCGAGGCCAGCGCCGCAAGCCAGAGGGCGGCGACGGGCGTCGCGACCGAGGCTCTGGAGGAAATCGGATCGATGACCAAGCTGTTTGCCTGGGGCTTCGCGTTTCTCTCGGCGCTGGCCGGTGTAGGAGTCTATTGGATTGTGGCCGGACTGTTCAAGACGCTGCGGGGGATGGCGGAATCGCTGCTCGCGGGGGCCGAACAGGTGGCCGCATCGGGGTCTGAGCTGTCTTCGGCCAGCCAATCGCTGGCGCAAGGCTCCTCCGAGCAGGCCGCCTCTCTGGATGCGACCTCCGCTTCCACCGAGGAGATCAGCAATCTCACCGGGCAGAACGCAACTCTGGCGCGGGAGTGCGCCGTGACCATGGTGCGCGCGCAGGAGATCGGGCGGGGAGGGTTAGAAGCAGTATCGCAGCTTGCCGAGACCATGGGCGAGATGAAGGAATCCAGCCAGAAGATCTCGAAAGTACTGAACGTGATCGATGGCGTGGCCTTCCAGACCAATATTCTGGCGCTCAACGCGGCCGTTGAAGCGGCCCGCGCGGGCGAGGCCGGGGCGGGCTTTGCCGTGGTGGCGGACGAGGTCCGCTCCCTGGCGCAGCGTTCGGCCCAGGCGGCCAAGGACACCGCGGAACTGGTCGAGGGCAACAACTCCAAAGTCCGCGAAGCCGTCACCCGGCTGGAATCGGTGCTGGGCACGCTCAAACAGAGCGCCGGGATAAGGGCCGAGGTGCAGGGGGTGGCCGAGCGGCTCTCCGATACCACCGAAAAGCAGTCGGCCCGAATCGAACACGTGGTGGGTGCGATTGCCGAAATGCGCCAGGTCACACAGCGGTCCGCGGCGGGCGCGGAACAGAGCGCGGCCGCGGCAGAGGAACTGACCCACCAATCGGAAGAGTTGCGGGACATCGCCGGAAAGCTGACAGCTATGATCGGAGCGGGGCGCCGCGACTAGCCTGCGCCGGGGGGTGGCGCGGCACGTACGAATCTCGAGCGCTTTCCCGGAGCGGAGGCTCCGGGAAAGTCCTAAGCAATCGCAGACGGGATCGGGGACGGGGAGGATTACTTCGTGATGGTTCCGCAGGCGATGCGCTCGCCGGCGTTACCGGCCGGATCGGATTTCATATCGTCGGCCTTAGCATGAATCACCAGGGCCGTCCCACCGCTGGTGAACAGCGAGTTGTTGCCATCGCCCAAAGTTACGCGCGGATCGGTGACCGTCACCTTGGCGGTGCCGTTGGGCTTTACCGTGAAATTGGGCATGTCGCCGGCGTGCGGCCCGTCCGGATTCTGCAGGCCATGGTGCTTCTGCTCGGGGTTGAAGTGCCCGCCCGCGGTGGTGAAGCCGGGGGCCTCGCACTTGGCGTTCTGGTGAACGTGCACGGCGTGCTCGCCGGGCGGTAGACCCTTGAGATTGAGTTTGATGTTGACGCCGCCGCTCTTGGCGTCGCTGATGACGGCCGTGCCCACACTCTGGCCTTTGGCGTCCTTCACATCGACGGTTACGGGTTTATTGGCCGCGGAGAGCCCGGCGGCGAACAGGATGGTAGCGGCAGCGACAGTCCACTTCGTCATGATGTCGTTTTGTCTCCTTCTGAGCAGATCGCCGCCCGATCGCGCGGGTGGCGGAACTGTCCATATCATATACCGGGATGGCCGACCGTGGTGTGCAGATTCAGGCCTTCGGCTTCAGGCCTGAGCTGAGGCCAGGCGCCGCCGCAGCGCCGCGGTCACCTGGCGGTGGCACTTCAGGCAGAGCGTGCGCATATTCGCCAGATCGCATTCGCCGCCGCCTTCGGCCACCGGAAGGACGTGGTCGGCATCCCATAACTGACGCCGGCCGCCCCATTCTTTCTCGAACTGGCGGCGCGCACGATAGTCCAGGATGCGCTTGCCTTTACGCAGCGCCTCGGTATCCAGGCCGCACAACGCGCACACCCCGCGGTCGCGCGCGAAGATCTCCCGGCGCAGGTAGGCCGGATCGGCGCGCAGCCGGAAGTGGTGCACGCAGACGGGGCCGCAGAAGCTCAAGCGGCCGCAGGGCACTTCGCCGCCGCACCATCGGCAAGCTAAAGCATGCCCCACCTGGCGCGCCGCGTGCTCACACGCGCAGCTCGTAGCCCAGCCGGCGCATGCCTTCGATGATGCGGGCGCGGATCTCGCCCACTTCGTCGCTCGAGAGCGTCCGCTCGGGCGAGCCGGCCGTGAGCCGGAAGGATACGCTCTTGGTCCCTTCGGCCAGCGGCGGCCCGGAATACTGGCGCACGAACTCGATCGATTCCACCAGCGGTCCGGCCAGGCCCGCCAGCTTGGCCTCCAGCTCGCCCGCCAGCTCGCGCGCTCCGGCAATCACCGAAAGATCGAAGGCGCTAGAGGGGTAGCGGCGGATGGGCGTGTAGCGTGTGTCCGCGTTCCAATGGGCCTCGACCGGCCCGAGATCCAAATCCAGGATGGCCGCACGTCCCGTTTCCACCAGCGTAGGATGCAGCTCGAAGAGGCGGCCGACGGTCTCGCCCTGCCACAGGATGCGGGCCGCGCGCGCGGGGTGCTCGTACGGGGCGGCCTCGGCGGGGCAGGTCTGGGCGCCGGGCAGGAGGCATTCGGCGGCGCGCTTCAGCTCGAAAAGGCCGGCCGCGCCATCGCCATAGCGGTCGTAGATGGCCGCCGCCAGGTGCGGCTTCTCTTCCGGCAAGCCCTCCGGTTGGGCGTGGATCTCCATGCCGATCTCGAACAGGCGGAAGCCGTCGCGGTGCTTGGCGTTCTCCAGAATGGCGTGGCGCAGGCCGGGCAGCAGAGAAGTGCGCATGAGCGCCTGGTCCGAGGCGATGGGGTTGCCTACCCGCACGTGGGCGGCCGGATCGAAGCCGAAAGCCCGCGCGCTCTCTTCGCTGATGAACGAGTACTTGTAGACCTCGGTGAAGCCCAGGTCGATGAAAATCTGGCGGGCTTCGTGCTGGAATTCGCGCCCTTCGTTGGGAGGCGGCGGCACGGAGGGGAACAGAGGCGCCCGCGGAGTGATGGTGTCGTAGCCCACCATGCGGCCCACCTCTTCCACCAGGTCCTCTTTGATGGCAACGTCCTTGGTGGCGCGCCACGAGGGCACCCGCACGGAGAACCGGCGCGGCTCGGGCTCGCTGACGCCGAACTCCAGGCTCTCCAGGATGCGGCGCACTTCGGCGGCCGCGACGGCACGGCCGAGCTTGCTCTCCAGCCAATCGAGCGGCAGGTCGATGAGCGGCGGCACGGGGATCTCCTTCATCCGGTCGGCCACGCCCCCCACCACGCGCATGCCGGGCGAAATCTCTCCCAGCAGCTCGAGCGCGCGGGCCAGGCCGCGAACCGTGCTGACGGGGTCCTGGGCCTTTTCGAAGCGTATGGAGGCATCCGTGCGCAGCTTGAGCGCTGCCGAGGTGCGGCGAATCGAAGCGGCGTTGAAATTGGCGCTTTCGAGAACCACGCGGCGGGTCTTATCGTTGATGGCGGTGGCCATGCCGCCGATCACGCCGGCCAGGGCAATGGGCCCCGAGGCATCCGCGATCACCAGGTTGGCGGGCGTGAGCGCGTACTCCTCATCGTTGAGTGCGCGGAGCCGCTCGCCAGGGCGGGCCGGACGGATGAAGATAGTATCGCCCGCCAGCAGGTCCGCGTCGAACGCGTGCATGGGCTGCGCCAGCTCGGCCATCACGAAGTTGGTCATGTCCACCAGGTTGCTGATGGGGTTCAGACCGATGGCGGTCAGCCGGTATTGCAACCAGAGGGGCGAAGGCAGCGTCTCCACGTTCTCGAACACCAGCGCGCTGTAGCGCGGGCATAGCGTGTAATCCTCGATCGCGATCTGAATGGCGCCGGGACCTTGCGGCAGGAGCTCCGCGTGCACCGGGTCTTTGAGCTTGCGGCCCAGGATGGCGGCCACTTCGCGGGCCATGCCGTGATGGCCCCACAAATCCGGGCGGTGCGTGATCGATTTGTTATCGATCTCGATGACGCTGTCGGGGACGCAGCCGGGGAGCGGCGAACCCGGCGGAACGGCCGCGCGGCCCTCCAACTCGACGATGCCCGTGTGGTCGCGATTGATTCCCAGCTCGGCCGCGCTGGCCAGCATACCCTGGCTTTCGACGCCGTCGATGACCTTGGTGCCCACGGGCACGTAGACCGTGAGCAGGCCGGGACGGCAGTTGGGCGCGCCGCAGACCACCGTGCGCGTGCCGTAGCGGCCGGCCTCCACCACGGCCTTGACGTTGTGGCTGTGGGGGATGGGTTCGACCGATTCGATGCGCGCGGCGCAGGCGCGGTCGAGAAGAGCGCCGGTGGCTTCGATTCGCTCGCACTCGGCGGTCTTCATGGTGATGAGATGTTCGAGCGGGCCGGGGGCGTAATCCAAATCCTCGACCAGCTCGCGAATCCAGTTGTATGAGAACTTCAAAATGGCCTCGACAATGAACCGCCCCGATGCGGCGGACGATCAGAATTGTTCCAGAAAACGCAGGTCCCCGCTTTGCAGCCAGCGAATATCGTCGATGCCGTAGCGCATCATGGCCAGGCGCGTGAGACCCAGGCCGAAGGCGAAGCCGTTCCACTGATCGGGATCGATGCCGCTCATGCGCAGCACGCGCGGATGCACCAGGCCGCAGCCCAACTGCTCCACCCAGCCGCTCTGCTTGCACACCGGGCAGCCCGAGCCGCCGCACAGCAGGCACTGAATATCCAACTCGAAGCCCGGTTCGACGAACGGAAAGAAGCCGGGACGCAGCCGCACCACGACTTCGCGCTGGAAAACGGCCGTGAGCATCTGCTTCATGAAATAGATCAGGTGCGCGACGGAGACCTCGCGGTCGATCATCATGCCTTCGATCTGGTAGAAGGTATGCTCGTGGGAGGCGTCCACGCTCTCGTTGCGGAAGACCCGGCCGGGGGCGATCATGCGCAGCGGCGGGCCGAGCCGTTCCATGCCGCGCACCTGCACCGGGGAGGTGTGCGTGCGCAGCAGGTTGCCGCCGGCCAGCCAGAAGGTATCCTGGGCGTCGCGCGCGGGGTGGTCGGCGGGGATGTTCAGTGCGTCGAAATTGCGATACTCGGTCTCGACCTCGGGACCGTCGAGCACGGCGAATCCCAGCGAAACGAACAGCTCTTCGAGTTCGCGCTGGACGCGTGTGATGGGGTGCAGATGGCCGCGGCGTGGGCCGGGCGCGGGGAGCGTGAGATCGAGCCATTCGGCGTCCAGGCGCGCGCCGAGCGCGGCGGCGGCGAACTGTGCCTGCCGGGACTGGAGGGCGGCTTCGAGCCTCTGCTTGGCCGCGTTGAGGCGCTGGCCGGCGCTCTTGCGCTCCTCCGGAGCGAGTTTCCCCATCTCCTTGAAGAGCTGATCGAGGCGGCCTTTGCGGCCGATGGCCTCCACGCGAACGGCTTCCAACTCCTCGGCCGAGCCGGCCGCCGCGATGCGTTCCAGGGCACGGGACTCAAGCTCCTCGATTGAAGAAACGGGCATGGGTGTGAACTGCCTATTTTAACAGGGAGCCAGTGCCGCATCGGGCGCGGGCCGCGCTCGGAATAGGGTTGCCGCCGGAAAATCGGGGGCGGGGTGTGGATCCTGGCGACGCCGGATCGGCGTTCAACCTCGCCCCCGGCTATTTATTGGACGTCCAGCTTGGCTTCTTTCAAGCGCTCGGCAATTTTGTCGGCGAAGGGCTTGGTGAGCATCCCGATGTTCTTTTCATGTCGGTTGCGCATGAATTCCTGTCGGATGGTGTCGGTCTGCTCGAAGACCTTCTTCCCGTCCTTGTCGGTCAGCCAGAAGTGAATTTTGGCGTTTTCGCGTCCCGCCACCGTACCGGCGGCAATCAGCATACGTTCCGTCGTGTTTCCCTTGTGCCACTCCAGGACCTCGCCATCGAGTGTATAGACACGGGCTTGGGTTGAAGAAGCATCGGGAACCACGTCGAATTGGATCTCATTCTTAACCTTGATTACGGCGATGGTCTGGTTCTGCAGTTGGTTCGAATCGTAAGGCCACTTCGCCACGTCGGGAGCGACGGTGAAAGCATGGACCACGAGCGCCGGCTTCTGTTGTGCGTAGACCGGAACCAGCGCCAGAGCAACGATGAATGCGAGCAGGAACGTCCGCTTGAGCATTGGCTATCTCCTCTATTGAATCCGCGGCCTCATGTCAAAGAGCGCGCCGGCACAGAAGGGGCCCCGGTACGGAATGTCGGCGAAAACCCGTTGAGGCCTTTCAGATTATAGGGCAGGCGGGCGCGCGGAGCAATCCGGGTTCAAGGAGGCTAAACGGAAGCTCAGCGAGGATCGGGCGGTTTCGCCATGGCGGTTTCGTGCTTGGGTCCCAAACCCAAGGCGATCAACGACATGGCCGTGAGCTTCCCGCTGGCATCGAGGTTCTGATCGGCCTGGAAGCGCTTCAGTGCTTCGCCCGAGGAGGGGCCCCAGGTGCCGGTAGCTTCCTCGGGCTTGAGATAGCCTTTGGCCGCCAAAGCATTCTGAATTTCCTTGTAGCGATCCGGCGTGGGTGCCAGTTGCCGGTTGCGCCAGGTGGTGGCGGGGCGGCGCGCGGCCGTCGTCGCGGCTCCCTTCTTGCCTCGCCGCGACGCGGAACTTCTAGCGGAGGCGCTTTTGCCGGCGGTGGAGGAGCCTGTGCCCGGGCCGGTAGCCGCGCCCGCGGAGGTCCTGTGAGAGGTTGAGCCGGGCTTGTGCGTGGCGCTGGATTTGGTGACGCCGGAGCCCTTCCTGTGGAGCGCGGTAGAGGACTTGCTGGCGCTCGTGGAGCTCTTCTTAGCGGCGGTGGCGCGGGTTTTGGCGGGTGCCTTCTGGGTAGCCGGAGTGGAGGTTTGGGCGCTCCATCCAAGGATGGTCATCCCGATACCCAGTGCGCAGCACAAAATCTTTCGCATGCGTGTGTTCTTCCAGTTTATCAGGGGCCCGACGAAAAGGGCGGCCGGGTTCCCCTGGGGGGGACCGCCCGGCCGCCGCGTCAAGCCGCTAATCTAAAAGCGAAAGCCCTACGGGTTGTTGGGCAGAATGCCAGCCACGAAGTTGGTCACCCAGTCGGCGTTGCGCCCGTTCCCGTTTTTCCTCAGGACACGGAAGGCTACCGCCTCGCCGGGTTTGAGCGTGGCCTTGATATGCGAAACGTCGTCCACCGAATTCACCGGCTTGTGATTGATTTCGGTCACCACATCGTTCGGCTGCAGGCCGATATCCTCGGCAAAGGAATTCGGTTCGACTTCCACCACCTTCACTCCGGTCGCCTGCTTCAGGCCCATGTTTTCGCGCTGGGCCGGGGTCAGGTTCTGGATGGACATCCCGAAGCTGGCTGCGGTCTCTTCCTTCTTGCCGTTGGAATTCTCGCTGGACCCGCCGAAACGATCCGGGAAGATCTGCGCCAGATCGCCCACCATTACCGAGTGATTATCGCGCTTGCCCTCGTGCAGGACCGTCAGGTTCAGCGGAGTCCCAATGGAGGTCGCGGTCACGATGTCGATGAGCTGGTTGCCATCGTGAATGGCTTTGCCGTTGATGGAGAGGATGATATCGCCATCCTTGATGCCGGCCTTCTCCGCCGGTCCGCCGGGAGCCACGCTCTGCACGAACGCGCCCTCGCTGACGCCATTGGCTTTCAGCAGAGCGGTGGCGCCGGGATTATCCGACGGGGTAAACGAAATGCCGATGCCGCCGCGCACCACCTTGCCACTCTTGATGATGTCGTTGTAGACTTTGGCCGCCATGTTGATCGGCAGGGCGAAGCCGATACCCTGATATCCGCCCGAGCGGGACGCGATGGCCGTGTTGATGCCGATGACCTCGCCGCGCGCGTTGAGCAGCGGGCCGCCGCTATTGCCGGGGTTAATGGCCGCATCGGTCTGGAGGAAGTGCTGGAACTGCGAGACTTCGCCCGGGATATCGCGCGCCGTCGCGCTGATGATGCCGGCCGTCACAGTCGCCTGGAAGCCGAACGGGGAGCCGATGGCCACGGCCCAGTCGCCCACCTGCACGGCGTCGGAATTGCCGATCTTGGCGGGAACCAGATTGCTCTTGCCTTCCACGCGAATCACCGCCAGGTCCGTGGGGGCGTCCACGCCCACCACTTTGGCATCGTACTCGGTGGGATCGCCGGGGAACTTCACCTGGATGCGGTCGGCCTTGTCGACCACGTGGTTATTGGTCAGAATGTAGCCGGCGCGATCCACGACCACGCCGGAGCCGAGCGCTTCGGTGCGGTGCTGCTGCGCGTCCTCGCCGCCGCCGCCGCCGAGCGGGTTACCGAAGAAGCGGTAGAAGAACTCATCCATGCCGCCTTGGCCTTGGCCCTGACCCTGATCCTGGTCGTCATCGTCACCGGGAGGCGCCACCTGGGGGCGCCGGCTGTTGTTGCGCGTGCGCGAGGGCGCCTTGGGCAGATAGGTCGTTGAAATATTTACCACCGACGGCTCGACCTGCTTGGCAATCTGCGAAAAGGTAGTCGAAAGCTCGACGGGGCTGGGAATCTGGAGAGCCGTCGCGCCGGGCGCGGGGCTCGGATCTTTGGCTGCCTTTACGCCGGAGTTGATCAGGGTACCGATGACGATCCCGATCGACAGCGTAAAAAGGACCAGCGTGAAGGAAAGCAGCTTCTGCGAACGCAACCTGTCGAAAATACTCATTTTGAATCTCTTACTCCTTGGGTATGTGCGACCGAATCGATTCCACGCCGCACCAGCTAATTGGGTGGATGTTTCCGCGAATTCAAGGGTTTCATTTCCACCAACACAACCCCGCTCAAGATGAGGGCGGCGCCCGCGGCGGCGCGTCCCGAAAGGCCCTCACCCACAAAGACGAAAGAGGTCAGCCAGGCGAACAGCGGCTCCAGAGTGTAGATCAGAGCCGTTCGCGTCGAAGTCGTGTACTGTTGAGCCCACGCCTGAATCGTGAATGCCAGCGCGGTGGCTACCAGCCCCGTTATCAGTATGGCCCAGACGACCATTGGATGCCAAAGCACTTGGGGGGTTTCCACCCACCAGAACAGCCCCAGAGACCAGACGGCAGCGGCGGCTACTTGTGCTAGAGATAACAATTCGAAGCTCATATGCTCGGAAAAATGGCCCAGCGTAACGATGTGGGCGGCAAAAGCGGCCGCGCAGCACAACGTCAGCATGTCCCCTCGCCCTACCGGACCGATGGCGCTTTCGAGCGTCATCAGGCCGAGCCCCGCGGTAGCCACGATCACCCCGGCTACCTCCGAAACTCTTGGTCTGATCTTATAGACGAGCGCGGCCAGTAAAGGTACCATCACCGTCGAGAGGCCCGTGATGAAGGCCGATTTGGGCGCCGTGGTGAGGCGCAGCCCGAGCGTCTGGAAAAGGTACCCGGCGAACAGGAAGGTGCCGGTAAGGGCGCCGGCCGCAAGAGCTTTCCAGGCTCTGCCGGGCGCGGGCCGGGCGCGGCGGAATACCAGCAGCAGGGCCGCCGTGGCGAGCGCAAAGCGCAAGGCCAGGAAGAGGACAGGCGAGACGTCGGCCAGCGCCGCCTTGACCAGCACGAAGGTGGAGCCCCAAACGATGGTGTTGAAAACCAGGGCCGCCTCGGCGACCCTCTGCCGGCTCACCGGCCGCTCCCCGCGACGCTTTCCGCTCCGCGCATCAGGAGCAGCAACAAAAGGAAGATGCGCTTCAAGCCGAGGTCGCGGCCTTCGGGCCGGAACCACTCCTGGGTTGTGTGGGCACCCCCGCCGATGCCACCCCCGCCGACGGCGATGGCCGGAACGCCGAGGGAAAGCGGAATATTGGCGTCGGTAGAGGAGCAATCGAGATGCGAGCGGATCCCCAGGTGGGCATCCACGGCGCGCAGGTATTGCAGGATAGGGGCATCGTCGGAGAGGGCCGCCGCGGGGCGCGAGCCGATCTCTTTCATCTTGGCGGAGACTTTGGCGCCGGTCGAGCGCTGATTCTCGAAATCCCGCGCGCGCTCCATGGCCGCCTCCAGGTCCTTAACCAGAATGTCCATCTTTTCATTGCTTTCGGAGCGGATATCGACCTTGGCGCGGGCCATCTGAGGGATCGCATTCACGCCCGCTCCACCCTCGATCAGGCCCACGTTGACGGCCGACTTGGGCGCGCCCTCGAGACGCGGCTCGGTGAACCAGGCCACCGCGCGGCACAGCGCGTGGAGCGGATTGCCGACGCCGTAATCGCTCCAGCTATGGCCGCCGCTGCCGGTGAAGGTCAGCTCGAAGCGCCGGCTGCCCAACCCGCGACTGGTGACGTGATCGATGTTGGCGCCATCCACCACGATGTAGGTCTCAATCTTCTTGGCTAGAGGCGATTGGCGGGCCAGGTACCGCATACCCAGCAGGTTGCCTTCGCCCTCCTCGCCCACGTTGGCCGCCAGCAGCAGGCGCAGGCGGAATTCGGGCAGTTTGGCCACGCATTTCCACACGCGCGCGAGGGCCAGCAGGGCGGCCAAGCCAGCGCCGTTATCGGCCACGCCGGGGCCGCGGAAGCGCCCGTCGGCATCCACCGAGATATCGTCTCTGCCGCGCGCGGCGATGACCGTATCGAGATGCGCGGTAAGAGCTATGTAGGGGCCGGAGCCATCCACGGCGATCACGTTGCCGGCTTTATCAAGGGTGGCGTCCCAGCCGAGCCCGCGGAGCTGCTCCTGGAACCACAAGGCGCGCTCGCCTTCGAGAAACGTGGGAGCGGGCACACGGCACACCGCCAGGTGGACTTCGTTCATCCAGGGGCGTTCGCGCGTGAGCCACTGGAGGCACTCGCGCACCGCGCGATTCTCGAGAAGTTCATTCAGGCTGACGCCCGGCGCCGCCATGTTGGCAGGCATTACTTATGCAGTGTAGCAGTGTCGTCACGGTTTACCGGACACCGCTGAAGAGGTAGCACGCCGTCAAAGTGTACCACTGCCGGAAATGCCGGAGAATTCCTATTCCGGCAGCGGCTGGCCCTGGGTTTCGGGGGCGAAGGGCAGCGCGGCCAGACCTACCAGGAAGACCAGGCACATGGCGATGCCGGCGTGGCGCATGGCGTCCGGGCCGTGGAATACGCGATGCGTGAGCAATCCCAGGGTGAGCGGGCCGGCCGCCGCCACCGCGCGTCCCACGTTGTAGCAGAAGCTGGTTCCGGTGCTGCGCAGACGCGTGGGAAATAGCTCCGGCAGGTAAATGGCATAGCCGCCGAACAGGGCCAGTTGCGTGAAGCCCATCAGCGGGATCATCCAGAAGATCTGGCTGCGCTCGTTCAATTGCCA
>CAYRWE010000008.1:0-48406 GCA_964427655.1 uncultured Solibacteraceae bacterium
ACCCCGCCCGCTACGAGGTCACGGAATATTTCATCTCGAAGGACGGCAAGTGGAGTCCGCGGCCGATTCTACCCGAGCCGGGCGCGCAGCCGGAGATCGATGTGGTCTTCCCGGTGCTGCACGGGACGTTCGGCGAAGATGGCACAGTGCAGGGGCTGCTCGAGCTGGCGGATCTGGCGTACGTGGGCGCGGGCGTGCTGGGGTCGTCCCTCTCCATGGATAAAGAGATGATGAAGCGCGTGTGCACCGAGCGCGGGCTGCCCGTGGTGGAATCCGTGGTGGTGACGCGCGAGGCGCCCGGCATCGCGGAAGCCTGCGAGCGGCTGCCGTTTCCGATGTTCGTGAAGCCGGCCAATATGGGGTCGTCGGTGGGGATTTCGAAGGCGCGCGACGCGCGGGAGCTGGAGGCGGCGGTGGCCCTGGCCGCGCAGTACGACCGCAAGGTGATTGTGGAGCGGGCCATCCTGGGCCGCGAGTTCGAGTGCGCGGTGCTGGGCAACGACGCGCCGGCGGCTTCGCTGCCGTGCGAGATTCTGCCCTCGCGCGATTTCTACGATTACGAAGACAAGTACCTGCTGGACCGCGCCGAAGCGAAGGTCCCGGCGGACCTTTCGCCGGAGCAGACCGCCGAACTGCGGCGCCTGGCCGTGGAGTGCTACAAGGCCGTGGAGTGCGAGGGCATGGGCCGGGTAGACTTTCTGCTCGAAAACGCCACGAGCAAGCTATATATTAACGAGATCAACACGATTCCAGGCTTTACGTCGATCAGCATGTATCCCAAGATGTGGGAGTACAGCGGCATCCCGTTCGCGAAACTGGTGGATAAGCTGATCGAGCTGGCGCTCGAGCGCCACGCACGGCGGAAGGCCACTAAGTTCACGCGATAGAATAAAGACATGGCGAGCCTGCCCAGCTCGAAGATAGTCACTTATGAAGAGTGGCTGCGCCTGCCCGAGGTCTCCGACGAGATCGAAGAGGTGGTGAACGGCGAAATCCGCATCATGCCCCCTGCAAAACTGAAGCATGCGTTGATCGTGGAGCGGCTGCGCAGATCCCTCGACGCTCAATTGGACCCGGCGCGTTTCCTCATACTGATCTCCGATTTTGGGTTGATCATCCGCCGCGAGCCACTGACTTCGCGCGTCCCCGATCTGGCGGTGTTTGAGCTGAGCACGATGGTCGAGCAGGACGGCTACGTACATTCTGCGCCTCAGCTTGTGGTCGAAGTGCTCTCGCCTTCCAACACACGGCGCGAGCGCGAAGAGAAGCTGGGCGATTACGCCGCGCTGGGCGTCCCGGAGGTTTGGGTGGTTTCGCCCGAGGCGCGCACGGTGGAAGTTCTGTATCTGGAGAACGGCTATCTGCGCGGCAGCGCGCCGATCCTCGCGGAGGGCCTCCTGAAACCACGGCGCTTCCCGGGCGTCCAAGTGGATATCGCGGGGATCTGGCCCGATTGATGTTTCGCTTCACCGCAGTTTTGGTCTGCGCGGCCGCCTCCTTCGCCGCCGGCGACGATCTCGATTCGCAGATGAAGCGCGTCATGGAGGCCTGCGCCATCGTGGAGGGGAACGCCGCGAGCGCCGTGCCCTCCGATCAGATTTTCTATCAGGGCGCCATCCCCGGGCTGCTGCGCACGCTCGATCCGCATTCGGTTTTCTTCGACCCCGGCCAGTTCGAGCAGCTCAAGAAGATGGAGTCCTCCACGCAGAAGGGCTTCGGGAGCGTGGTCTCGCTGCTGCCCGGCCGCGTGATCGTGTTGCAGACCCTGCCGGGGACGCCCTCGGCTAAATCGGGGCTTTCGCCGGGCGACGAAATCGTGGGAATCAACGGCTACGCGGTGGCGTCGCTGGATGTCGAGCAGCTTACCGAGCTGCTCACGGCGTCGCGCCAGCGGCAGGCGCAGCTCGATGTGCGCCGCCCCGGTTCGGCGCGCTCCATGCGCTTCGTACTCACGCCCGAAGATATGCAATCGCCCAGCGTGGAGCGGGCGTTTTTCGTGGGTGCGGGCATCGGCTATATACGCGTTTCGAGCTTCGACCAGAACACCGCCGCGCAGCTCCGGGAGGCTATCGAGAAGCTGGGCGGCAACCGTCTGGCGGGGCTGGTGCTGGACCTGCGCAATAATCCCGGCGGGCTGGTGGGCGCGGCCATCGAGACGGCCTCGCTGTTTCTCAAGCCCGGTCAGAAGATCGTCACCGTGCGCGGGCGCGCGGTCCCCGAGAACTCCGAGTTGGTGCCGCCGGATGCCAAGCCTTACCCGTTCAAACTGGCCATTCTGGTGAACGAGAAGACCGCCAGCGCCTCGGAGATCGTCTCGGGGGCCATGCAGGATCACGACCGCGCCACCATCCTGGGCGTGCCGAGCTACGGAAAAGGACTGGTGCAGAGCGTCTTCCCGCTGGCCGGGGGAACCGGGATGGCGCTCACCACGGCGCTCTACTACACGCCCAGCGGGCGCTCCATTCAGAAACCGCTGGAGGCGGCCCGCTTCGAGCTTTCGGGCGTCACGGCGCACCCCAACACGCAGAAGGAATTCCGCACGGATAAGGGCCGCAAGGTGACGGGCGGAGGCGGCATCCAGCCGGATATCGAGGTGCCCGCGGCCACGGTGGATCGCCTCGAAATGGTGCTGGACGCCAGCGGCATGTTCACCGAATTCGCCACCGACTACCTGCAGCGGAACAAGGTGACCGAGGAGTTCGACGCCACGTCCGAGGTGCTCGATGAGTTCCGCTCCTTCGCCGCCGCGCGGCGGGTGCAGCCGGGAGTGGCCGAGTGGTCGGCCGACCGGGAGTTCATTCTCAACCGCATCAAGACGGAGATCTTCAACCAGGCGTTCGGCGTGGAAAAGGGCGACGAGGTCGAAGCGCAGCGCGATCCGGCGATTCTGAAGGCGCTCGAGGTGATGGGTTCGTAACGGTCTGGCATAATGTAAACCGGAGGCATTATTGTGCCGACGCTCGCGTTGCCTGTTTCCATTTCGCTCGAAAACGAAAAGAACCCGTGGCTGGCCGCGGCCGCGCGCTTCGACGAGGCGGCCCGCCGTCTGAAGCTGGACGAAGGCATGTGCAAGGTCTTGCGCGCGCCCGCCAAGGAGATCACCGTCAATATTCCAGTGCAGCTCGACGACGGGCGTCTGGAGGTCTTCACGGGCTACCGCGTGCAGCATTCGCTGGCGCGCGGTCCGGCTAAGGGAGGCATCCGTTTCGCGCCCGACGTGACGCTCGACGAGGTCCGCGCCCTGGCGTCCTGGATGACGTGGAAGTGCGCCGTGGTGAACATCCCGTTCGGCGGCGGCAAGGGCGGCGTGATCTGCGATCCCAACCTGCTTTCGGATTCCGAGCTGGAAAAGCTGACGCGGCGGTACACGGCCGAGATCATCGACTTTCTGGGGCCGGAGCGCGACGTCCCGGCGCCCGACGTGAACACCAACGAGAAGGTGATGGCCTGGATCATGGACACCTACGCCATGCACACGGGCCGGCTGGTAACGGCGGTGGTCACCGGCAAGCCGATGGCGCTGGGCGGGTCGCGGGGACGGCCGGAAGCCACCGGGCGCGGCTGCATGATCGTCACGCTGAAGGCGCTGGAGCGCCTGAGGTTGCAGCCGGAAAGCTCGCGCGTGGTGATTCAGGGATTCGGCAATGTGGGTGGCATGGCCGCGCGGCTGATGAGCGCCGTGGGATTCCGCATCGTGTGCGTGATCGAGTACGATGGGGCGGTCTACAATCCTCACGGCCTCGATATCGCCGCGCTGCAGCGGCACCGCCATGAGACCGGCTCCATTTGCGGCTTCGCGGGCGGCGAGGATATGGACAAGCACGAGGCCATGTTCCTGGAGTGCGAGGTGCTGCTGCCGGCCGCCACGGAAAACGTCATCACTTCCGAGAACGCGGACCAGTTGCGCTGCAGGATTTTGTGCGAAGGCGCCAACGGCCCCACCACCCCGCTGGCGGATGTGATTCTGGCCGAAAAGAAGGTCTTCGTGATCCCCGACATTCTGGCCAACGCGGGTGGCGTGACAGTCTCCTATTTCGAGTGGGTGCAGGATCGCCAGGGCTTCTTCTGGAACGAGACGCTGGTCAACGAGCGGCTGCAGGAGATCATGGTGGAATCGTTCGACGCGATCGTGGATTATGCCGATAAGCACCGCGCCGACAACCGCATCGCGGCCTACATGGTGGCGCTGGACCGCGTGGCCTTCGCCATCAAGCTGCGAGGGATCTACGCATAGGGCGTTCGAGGGCAAGCCAAGTTAACTTGCCCGGCCCTGAAATTTGAGGTGGTGCCCCGGCAACAGGCTGCCGGGGCACGCGTCTAAACCCAGGCGACCAGTTCGATGCCCTGCTTCCTGCCCAGATTGCGCGAGTACTTCCGTTCGCTCGCGTTATTCCAGTGCTCGTGCGCGCCCAGGCTGGCCAGCGTGCCGCTGCCATCGGGATTGTAGACGGTTCCGGAAGGCGGCTTGGCCGCCAGGGCTTCCTCGTGCAGGTAGTTATCCGCGTGGCCGCGGACCTCGACGGCATTGGGCTCGTTCCTGAGAATATCGAGCGCCACCGAATCGATCGCCACAGGGTCCTGCGACATCAGCAAGCTGGACGCCCAATGGTTGTCGAAAGAGGCGAAGCGCATGACGTTGCCTTCGTTGTGCGCCGCCGAGTACAAGCCATCCAAAACAAACAGCATGGTCTTGCCGCCCAGGTGGCGATGCCCCGTCAGATCCACCAGCGCGTTGTAAGCGCCCATGGGCTGAGTTCGCAAAACGTTGGGATGCAGGGGCGCGGGGGTCCAGCCGCCATCGTTGGGGAAGTAAACGGAACCGAAGTGGTTCTTGCCCGTCAAGGTGACGCCAGCCATGCCGTGCGGCCGCATCAGCGCCATGTTGATGAGGTACTTTGCCTGGGTCACCTGTTTCGCCAGATAGGCGGTGGGCACGCCCGCTTTGGAGAACCTGACGGGGTTGCCGGCGTCATGCTCGGCGAACATGCGGCCGCCCATCTTGTAATCGGCGCCCACCAGGAATTTCACGGCCTGGAATTGCGGATTCGAATTCGCCCGGATTTTGGCAAAGATCGGGTTGCCGACGTTGCGGCTAGCCGCGACATCGTAGATCAGGATGTCTTCGCCGCGCACGCCGCCCGCTTCAATCAGATCCGCCACCAGCGAGTACACCGCATGCGGACTGGGCAAGCCGTTCAGAGGAGGTCTGGGACCGCGGCCGGGGCCGGACGGAGCGGTGGAAGCTTGGCCCCATTCCGGAGTCCGATCCTGGTTGCAGTTGAGCTTGATGGCGACGGTCTCTCCCGGACGGTAGCCGGCTTTTCCCAGCTTATGGGTTTCGTTAAAGCTGCGGAATAGCGCGTCCCACGCCTGTTTGTCGTTCTTGCTTCCGGTCAGGCCCTGAAGCAAACGGGAACTCATCCCGTTGACGATCTTCTGATCGTTGTAGGCATCCTCCCACCAGAAACCCGTGGTCCCGTCCCAGGTGGTGGCCTTGGCATCGCGTGTCCACGCCACTCTGCCCGGATGAATGCCTTTTCCCTCGCCTAAGGGGCTGTTGGCCTCTTCAGGCTTGAAGGGATCGGCCTGAAACATCGCGCCGCGCTGTTGGGCGACAGCCTCCCGCATCCACGCAAACGGGACCAGGCCGGCGGCCGGAACCGCGGCCAGCGCCCGCAAAAAGCACCTTCGTAGCATGAACTTTCCCTTTCCGATCGCTCTCGAGGATCAGGCCTGGCCAGAAAGACACTGCAAGGCACAACCGCCGGTTCCCTTCGGCATACCGGTCGATACTGTCTATTTTAACAACATATGAGGCCCCAAAATATGAGGCCCCAAAATCGGGTATTCCTACGTGTCCGGCGCAGAAACGCTGGATTGTCCCTCAGCCGGCGGCCGCCGGGTGCGGGATTTCACTTGCGGCGATGCGGTCTACGGCTTCTCCCACTTGCCGCTTTCGGCCGCGCGGAATACCGCCTCAATGACCGCCATGTTCTTCAGCGCGTCTTCGAGCGGCACGGGCGGAGCGCCGCCCTCGCGGATAGCGCGCGAGAAGCGATCACCCTGAATGGTGTACTGGTCGCAGGCTGGGAACTCCTCTATGGTGGTGCCCGCCGCGCCCTCGTCGATGCGGATGTGCGACGGCCGGTCCTTGGGCGTGTTGAACGGAACCTCGGGTTCGATGCTGGCTTTGGTGCCGTAAAACCGCACGCTCTGATTAGGGAACGCCTGGGTGGTACAGGTGAAGGTGCAGGGGCCCGAAGGGTACTCCAGGATCGCGGAAGTCAGCCGGTCGATGCCGCCCAGGGCCGGATCGCGATCCATGGTGGCCGCCACGCGCACCGGCTCCTCGCCGAAAACGAAGCGCGAGACCTTGATGGGGTAGCAGCCGATATCCATCAGCGCGCCGCCGCCGTATGCGAGGATGTTGCGGATGTTGCGCGCATCCACATTGAAATAGGCGAACGTCGCCGCGGCGTAGCGAAGCTGCCCGATGCGCCCGGCGCGCACCAGCTCCTCGATGCGCAGCCACTGCGGGTGCGTGCGCACCATGAAGGCTTCGCCGACGATTACGCCCGTGCGGTCGCGCGCCGCGATCAGCTCCCGTGTTTCCGCGACGCTCATGGCGATGGGCTTCTCGCAGAGCACGTGCTTGCCCGCTTCCGCGGCGCGTATGGACCACGGGAGGTGCATATGGTTGGGCAGCGGATTGTAGACCGCCTCGATTTCGGGATCGGCCAGCATCTCTTCATACGAGCCATAGGCCTTGCGAATGCCCAGATCGCGCGCCGCCTTTTGAGCCTTGGGCAGGTCGCGCGACGCGATGCCGGCGATCTCGCTCAGCTCCCCGCGCTGCATGCCGGGAATCACTTGGGTCGTGGCGATGCGGGCCACTCCCAGAACGCCCCATTGAACTTTCCGCATGTCTCCTCAGTTCTGTCCCTGGATCACGTGTTCGGTGGTCCAGACCTGCCGCAACCCGAACGGGATCGGCAAGGGCTTGCTGGTATCGTATTTCTCCGGCTGGCGCGCGGCCACCACCTGGATCATCTTCTCCACGAAGAACCCAGGCAGCCGGATGCTCTCATAATAAGCCTTCTCCACCGAGAAGCTGACCATGGAACGGTCCGCCTGGAAGCGGCAATCCACCCAGATGGATTTGCGCCCGCTCAGCACGGGCCGCAACAACGTGGGAATGGTGCCGGGCTTCCAGCGCTCCACGCGATCGAAATCCACCACCGTGAACGTGGAGATATAGTTGTTGGGGAAAACTTTCACCGTCACCGATTCCAGCCCGGGACGCGGTGTGGCCTTCAGAGAGTAGCGCAGATAGTCGTTGATTTCGCTGTCGCGAAGCTGAAAGCCGACGTGCGGAACGGAGGGCTTTCCCTTTTGCGCGTCGGCGGCTCGAAACTGGTCGAATAAGCCCAGGAACTTGGCCACCACCGGCGGCGCCGGTCCCGCATTTCCGGTTTGCGCCGCCAGCGGCAGACCGAGTAACATCAGTACCACTGCAATCTTATAGCGTTCCATTCCCAAGTTAGTATTGTCCCGGCCGAGCGAGTTGCAGCGGATCAGGCGGTCTTATTCAAGTCCGTCAGCCAATCCAACTGGAAGTTCGCGTTCTGGTTCAGCTTAAACGTTTTCTTCACCGATTCGGGCTTTACGCCGCGGATATCGATCTTGGACAGATCGTATTGGCCGAGACCCATTTCCGCCGCGTATTGCATGTAGCCGACGGCGTATGCGGGAATGCCCATGGTCTCGACGGCCACGCGGTCTACGGCCAGGAAATCCGGCCCGGCCAGTGCCACGTGCATGGGGACGGGAGTGCCGTTCACGGGTCCGTTACCTTCCATGCCTTCGTAGCCATCGATCACCGCGACGCCCCAATTGCGGCGCATGTGGAGCGCGGTGATCGCCAGGTTGTAGTTCATGGCGTGATGGCACTCGTTGATACCGATCTGCCAGTTGCCGAGCGGCATGGCATGCATGAGGCGCTTGTCGTGAAATTCCTGGCTGTCGCCCGGCACGCTGTGCAGCGGGGCGCCCATCACCATATTCTTGACCGAGCCGGTAGCCACCACGGCGTTATGCGACTTCAGCATGGCCGCGGAGATGACGAAAGCGTCCGGGTCCATCAATTGCGACGCCAGCCTCACGGGCACCGGCCTTACATTACGGTCCACGATGGCGAAGACTTCGAATTTCTTCTCGCGGTTGAGGTCCACCAGCTTGATCTTCTGGGCCTTGAATTCGGGGATGAGCTGAGCGTACTTGAAAGTCTCGAAGCCTTCCATGGTGTCCCGGGCGCTGGCTTCGACGATCACTACCGGTCCCTTGAAGCGCGGCGCCACGTAATCGAGGATGCCGCGAACGGCATCCACGTGCGTGGCCGCGAGCTGGATGGTCGTCGAGACATTATTAATCTTCAGAAGGACATACTTCTTCCGGTTCATGGCGGGCCGGATCTCGCGGTCCACGGCCATCAGCGCGTCGAAGACGTTCTTGCGGCGCACGTCCCCCTGAACCAGGCTGACGGGCGACCGCTCGGTGTATGGATAAATCGGGGTTGCGGGAACCGGAGCGGGATACTGTTGCTGCGCTCTCAAACGGAGTCCCCCAGCGACCGCTCCCAGCGCTCCCGTCAGGTGAAAAAATCTTCTGCGCGAAAAGTCGTTCATGGCTAACTCCTGTGTTCTGTGAGCCGGATTGCTTGGCTCCGGCTCACCTGGCACTTAGACTATATATCTTTCGGCTCGATCCGGAAACCGCCCTATCGCGCCGAGAAGCGGAACACCGTCACGGTATGATACGTGGCGCCCGGCTTCAGCTCGCTCGTCGGGAAAGCCGGGTGATTAGGCGAATCGGGATAGTGCTGGGTCTCCATGCAGAAGGCCCCGCGGAACGCGTAGACCTTGCCGCCCTTGCCGCGATCTTTCCCGTCCAGGAAATTGCCGGTGTAGAACTGCACGGCCGGTTCCGTGGTCAGGACTTCCAGCACCCGGCCGGTCTTGGGTTCGTGCACCACCGCCGCCCGCGTCAGGCCGCCGTTGCCCTTGTTGAGGATGAAGTTATGGTCGTAGCCGTTGCCCAACTTGAGCTGTTCGTCGCTTTGCCCGATGCGCGCGCCGATGGCGGTGGGTTTCGTGAAATCGAAGGGCGTGCCCTTCACCGCGCGCAGCTCGCCGGTGGGGATCAAGCCGGCGTCTACCGGCGTGAAGCGATCCGCATCGATCTGAACCTCGTGCTGGAGAACGTCGCCCTCGCCCGGTCCCGCCAGGTTGAAGTAGGAATGATTGGTCAGGTTGAGGACGGTGGGCTTATCGGTAGTAGCCGTATATTCGATCTTCAGCTCGTTATTGTCGGTCAGCGTGTAGACTACCTTGGCCGAGAGGTTGCCCGGGAATCCCTCTTCGCCATCCTTGCTGAGGTAAGTCAGCTCCAGTGAGGCGCCCTCGCCCGGGGCGGCCTTCCATACATGCTTATCGAAGCCCTTCACGCCGCCGTGCAGGGTGTTGGCGCCGTCGTTCTTAGGCAGCGTGTAAGTCTTCCCCTCCAGGGTGAACTTGGCGTGTCCGATGCGGTTTCCGTACCGCCCTACCAGCGCGCCGAAATACTTGGCCTGCCCGCGGTAGCCATCCAGACTATCCATTCCCATCACCACGTCCGCGAACTTGCCGGCGCGGTCGGGGGCGGTCAGGGACACGACCGCCCCGCCATAGGTGGTGATCTCAGCCTGCATTCCACGCGCGTTGGTGAGCGTGTAAACTTCGACGGCGGTGCCGTCCGGCATCGTGCCGAAAGCCTGTTTCTTCACGTCGGATTTTCCTTTCTTCGGAGGCGCTTGGGCGAAGCACAAAAAGGCCAGGCCGCCCAGCAAAACGCCGGTCGTGCAGCGGCTAAATCTCATCTTTATGAATCCTCCGCGAGCCGCTTGGCGCCGGCCCCGTGCCGCTCGCCGCCGTCCAGCCCGCCACCGTCGATTATGACCGCTGCGGCGATTGCGATCAAGCGCACACTGCCCAGCCGGTTGTGGGAACGCCCTTGGCAAGTTGCGCCCACGCCCCCCGGCTCGTAGAATCAAAGCTGCGGATGAGCTATTCGACGCGCACCGTGCTGGTTGTCGACGACGACCCGCAGATCCCGCGGCTGGTCGAGCAGATGCTCGGCGGCCGCCGCGTTTCGGTCCTGGTCTCGCCCAGCGCGCTGGAGGCCTTGCGCCTGTGCGAACTGAACGCGGTCGATCTGCTCATCTCCGATATCGTCATGCCCGAAATGGACGGCAATAAACTCGCCGAGCGGGTTCTCCGGCTCCATCCCAAGACCTCCGTGCTGCTGATCTCGGGCCTCCAGCGCGGTTCGGCGCTCACCCGCCTGCCGCGCGTGCGCTTCCTGCGTAAGCCCTTCTTCCCCTCGGACCTGGTCCGCACCATCCGCGAGCTGCTGCCCGAACTATAGGCTGGCGCGCAGTCTATTTCTTCTGCAGCGGCAGCGCCTTCTGCTCCTGCAATCCCGGCACGTTCAGTTTCAGGTCGCAGCCGCAGTCTTCCCCCGCGTTCTTGGCCGTCTTCTGATACTCGATCTCGTAATCGATAATCGAGCGCAGGTTCGGCCAGTCGATGGCTTGCGCGATCCTGCGGCCGTTTATAAATAAGGTGGGAGTGGAGTTGACACCCAGCTCCTTGCCCTGCGCCTCGGTCCGCTCCACCTCGGCTTCGGTGGCCTTGGTTTCGAGGCAGCGCGTGAGCTGAACCGCGTCCACGTCCTTTTCGCCCTTGGCCCACTCCATCAGCTTTTGATTGAAGTTATCCGCGGTGATTTCCGTCTGGTGGGCGAAAGCCCAATCGTGATAGTCCCAGAATGCCGCGGGGGACTGGCGGAAAACGCAGCGGCCCGCCATGGCAGCCGTCTTGGCCCAGGGGTGGATGCTCTCGATCGGAAATTCCTTGAAGTACAGCCGCACCTGCGTGGGATACGCGCCCAGCAGGTTCTGCCGAAGCATGTTCGCTTCTTCCTTGCAGTACGGGCATTCGAAATCGCTGAAGGCCACGATCACCACGGTCGCGCCGGGCGTCCCGAAGCTGGGCGAGAATTCGGTCTTCAGCCGGTCTAGGTCGGCCTTGAACGGGTTGCTGGTCACGTCGTAAACCGAGGCCTGTAAGATCTTCGAGCCGTCCTTCGAGACCAGGAAATTGAAATCCTGCGACTGGGCGCCCGCCGACGCGTGAATCTTCACGTCCAGGAAACCCGGCAGCTCCGTGGAGGGCTTGGGGTCCAGCACCTGTACGGCAATATGCGAATCCATCACGTACAGATGGCGGACATAGGCCTCCAGAGTGGCCTTGTCCAGGGCCGTTTTCTTGGGGCTTTGCGAGAGGCCGGCCAGTGTAAGACACAACAGGACCGGCAGAGATAGTAAGACCGATCGGAACATTATCTTTATTCTACTGAACCTCAGACCACCGGCCCGATGCGCCAGGGCACGAATTCCTTGTGTCCCAGCCGCTCGGCCGCGGTGCGCCGGCCGGAGGCCACCTCGAGCAGGAGATCGAAGATTTCGCGGCCCACCTGCTGGATGGATTTGTCGCCATCGGCCACCGCGCCCGCGTTGACATCCATGTTGTCGCTCATGCGCCGGTACATCGGCGTGTTGCTCGAGATCTTGATCACCGGGATGGTGGGGAAGCCGATGGCGCTGCCCCGTCCGCTGGTAAACGCAATCACGTTCACGCCGCCTGCCGCCAGGCCGGTGAGCGAAACGGGATCGTAACCTGGCGTGTTCATGAAGCCGAAACCGGGAGCCGCGATGCGCTCCGCGTAATCGTAAACCTCGATCAGCCTGGACGTGCCACCCTTGGCCGCCGCGCCCAGCGACTTTTCCAGAATGTTGCTGATGCCGCCCGCCTTATTGCCGGGCGAGGGGTTGTCGTCGAATCCCGCTCCGAAACTGCCCAGATACTGCCTGTACTTGCGGATCATCTCGAGCAGCTTCTCGCCCACCTGCCGGTTGCGCGCGCGCTTCACCAGAAGGTGCTCGGCTCCCACGATCTCGGGAGTCTCGGCCAGCACCGAACTCGCGCCCAACTCCGCCAGCAGGTCCGAACAGCAGCCCAGCGCCGGGTTGGCGGTAATGCCCGAGAAGGAATCCGAGCCGCCGCAGTTGAGACCCAACACGATCGCCGAAGCGGGCGTTTCCACGCGTTTCTCGCCGGCCGCCCGCTCGATGAAACGGTCCACCTCGCGGCGCGCCGCCTCGATGGTGCCGCGCGTGCCCCCGCTCGCTTGCAGCGTGAGCACGGCCAGCCGGCTGCCAGAGGGGTAGCGATCCACCTGGTTATCCTCGCAGCCCAGCCCCACCATGATGGCCGCCGAAACGTTGGGGTGGTCCAGCAAGCCTCCCAATGTGCGCCGCATCTGGTCGAGATCCGGGCCCGGCGCGTGGCCGCATCCATCGCCATGCCCGAACGCCACCACGCCGTCCACGTTGTCCGGCAGCGGCTGGCCGTCGTAGCTGCGCGCGATGGCTTCCGCCGTGTGCGCGGCGCAGTTGCTGGCGGCCACGATGGCGATATAGTTGCGCGTCCCGACGCGTCCGTCTTCCCGCCGGTACCCCAGGAACGTGGGACCGTCCTGGCGCCGCTCGGGGATGCCGCTCTCTCCGGCCGGAAACTCGTAATCGAACCGTAAGTCCTCGAAGCTCAGGTTGTGCGTGTGCACATGCGCGCCGGCGGAGATGGCTTGGCTGGCACGGCCTATGCTTTGCCCGTAACGCAGCACCACTTCGCCGGCCACAATCGCGCGCAACGCCACCTTGTGCCCCGCCGGAATGGCTCCCGCGGCCACCACGCCGGTGTTGCCGATGCGCAGCTCCGCACCCGCCGCGATAGGCACGCGGGCGACCGCGATATTGTCGCGCGGATGGAGGTGGATGGCCGAGTTTTCGGCCGTCGGCACGCTGGCGATTTCGAAGAGCATGGACGCAGACCTCAAGTCCATGCTACCAGCCGTCGAAGGCGTGCCGATTTGGCCCGCTTTCGCCCCCGGCTGCCACCCCCCGCGGCGTGTGTGCGCTTCCACTGTACGCTACCGTACAGTAATCTGCATAACCCCAAATATACTGCACCGCAGTGGGGTTCGTGTTCTTACACTTCCGCTTGAAAACGCAGCGTTACACGCGAAATTCGTGTTTGCTATTAAAAGACATTTGAGTATTATTATCTTGTGACCCTAATTCACCGCTGACGCTTACTAGAACTCGCCGGCCGCACAAGGGTCGTCAGTAACAGTTCAATTAATAAATCGGAGTACTGGAGTTTGCGCATGAACGCCGCCTGGTCGAAATCCGAAGACATCGGTAACCTCGGCGTGAACGCGTGCATCGAGGATACCGGCACTCAAAGAAGGACCCGCAGAGAACTAACACTAACGTCCGGGCTTGTCCACCGACCTGCCCGGATGGGAATCGCGGGAAGTGAACTTCGCGCGCGCTGCCGTGCGCCGTTTCCGGCCGAACGACCGCTACCCGGCCGCCCGCGGTCCCTTGATCATCCGCTGTTCGCTCGTTCAGACGAGGGCGCTCCGCGCCTAATCGTAAATACCCGCCTCTGAGGCCGCCCGGCTGACGAAGCAGAGACCGATGCCGGAAGCTTTCCGGTATGGATGCGATAAGTGTGTGCCCGCGTGTTGTAAGGAGAAGCAATATGTCGGCTAAAGAGATAGAACAGCCTTTCGATACCATCGAGAGCGCGCACGATTTCATGAATGTGCTCGCCGAGACGATTCTGGATTCGGTCAAGGATCTCGACCGCGAAAAGCTCTCCAGCGCCAAAGACGGCGAAGAGCGCCGCGCTCAGGCGGTCGAACTGGCCCTCTTCAAGCTGAAACTGCTGAACTGCCACGTGCATAAGTGCCGCATCATCTTGAACGACCTGCGCACCGTTCGGCGCCTGCTCTTTAGTGAGAGGCCGGCCACCACCACCAACCACACGATGGCGGCAATGTAACCTATGTTAGACGCTATCCAGTCGCCGGCGCAGGCCACTTATTGGTTCATTCAGGGGCGCATCCTGTTCTCGATCCTCGCCTTGATTGGGACGGCCTGCTTCATCTACATAGCCGCGAAGCGCCTGGCCCCGCTGATGAAGGGCCAGCGCGACCCGCGCTTCGACCGGCCCTTCCTCCGCCTGGGCAGGCTGTTGCAATACTGGTTCTTGCAGTGGAGACATCCCCGCTTCATCGGGGCCGGGATTCTTCACATCCTGATCTTCGCGGGCTTTATCACTTTAGTGATTCGTACCGGCTCGCTGATGACTCTGGGTATCGCCGGAGCTTCCGCGGAGCCCGCTGTCCCGTCTCTGCTGAGCCGCATATATAGCACTTTCGCAGATTACGCCGGTACGGTGGTGTTCTTCTGCATGGTGGTGGCGGTGGTTCGGCGCCTGGTGTTCAAACCGGCCCGTTACGCCGTACCTGCCCGCTACGGTAAGGCTCGCACCGCAGATGCCGTCTTTCTCCTGGCGCTCATCGCGATCCTCATGGGCGCCGATGCCCTGTTCGACGGCGCCAGGGCGGCCGCCCAGTTTCAGCTCGTTCAGCCGGTGGAATCCCTGGCCATCTTCTCTCTGCCTTGGATGGTAAAAAACGCTCTCATCTTCACTCCCGTACCGATACTCCAGAATCTTCACCTCGGCGCTTACCTGACCCATCAACTGGCCTTCTTCTTCTTACTGTGTTACCGGCCGTTTGGCATCCAGTTTCATGTGGAGACGTCTTTCTTTAGTATCTACTTCGCTAAGTTGGACCGCGGCACGGTCAAGCCCGTGCGATGGGGCGTTAGCGACGACCGCCTCGACCAGGTGAAATCGTTCGGAGTTAAGAACTTCGAGGACTTCACCTGGAAGCACATCCTAGATTTTTATTCCTGCGCCGATTGTGGGCGCTGCTCGGACCAGTGCCCCGCTAACGCCGTGGGGCGCCCCTTGTCGCCGCGGTTCATCAGCGTCAAAGGCCGCGATTACGCCTTCCGGCACTATCCCGTCCTCGGCCAGTCCCACAACGGCCAGCCGCTCGTCGGTAATGTGTACTCGGAAGAGGAAATCTGGTCCTGTACCACCTGCGGCGCCTGCGAGGCCGAGTGCCCGCTGTTCATCGAACAGATCGATAAGATCGTGGATCTGCGGCGCGGCCTGGTGGATGACGGCAAGGTGCCTCAATCCCTCCAGAAGCCTCTGAAAGCTCTGGAAAGCCGCGGCAACCCCTACGGCAAAATGGAAAAGAAGCGCGCCGACTGGGTAAAGGACAAGGACTTTCAGCAAGCCTGCACCGTCCGGATCTTGAATGGGAAACCCGGCGCCGATACTCTGTACTTCGTCGATAGCATTACTTCCTACGACGACCGTATACAATCGATCGGCCGGGCTACCGCGAAGATACTCACCCGCATCGGTACTAACTTCGGCATCCTGGGTGCGGCCGAGAAGGATAGCGGCCACGAAGTCCGGCGCTTCGGCGAAGAGATGCTCTTCATGGCCCTGCGAGACCATAATTCGGACGCCATCAAGGCTTCCGGCGTACAGCGCATCGTCACCAACGACCCGCACGCTTATAACGCCTTGAAGCACGACTACAAGGACATGCCTCCGGTGGAACATATCAGCCAGACGATCGCCCGCGAAGTGAAATCCGGCGGCATCGCCTTCGAGCCGCTCCCCGATGACGGCAGCGTCTATACCTATCACGACCCCTGCTATCTGGGCCGCCACAATGGCATTTACGACGACCCCCGCGAGGTGCTGGACGCCATTCCGGGGTTGAAGAGAGTCGAGATGCCCCGTTCGCGCGACCGTTCCTTCTGCTGCGGGTCGGGCGGACTGGCGTTGTTTTACGAGCCCAAGGAAGAGCAGCGCATGGGCGTGGTACGAGTCCGTATGGCCGCCGAAGCCGGGGCTAACGTGATTGTAACTGCCTGCCCGTTCTGCATGGTCAACATAGAAGACGCGATTAAGGTCGCCGGCATGGAAGGCCGGATGACCGCCATCGATATTACCGAACTCGTAGATAGACAAGTTTGTGTGGAGCGGGCTGTCAGCCCGCTGGCGAGTTGCTAACCCGCCGCCTGCGCCGGCTGCTACCCGGCGCTTCCAAGGAGTGAACAGATGGAGATCCTGGTTTGCGCGAAGAGGGTGCCCGATACCTCGGAGAATGAAATCGAGCTGGATCGCGCCGGCACCGGCATCGAGAGCGACGAGTTAGTCTACTCGATCAACGAGCCGGATAACTATGCGGTCGAAGAGGCTCTGCAGTTGGTCGATCGGGCCGGCGGCAGCGTAACGGTGGCCACCGTAGGCTCCGAAGACGACGAGGAGATCCTGCGCCGCGAGATGGCCATGGGCGCTCACAACGCTGTGCTCCTTTCCGACGAGGCGTTCGAGGGATCCGATGGCCGGGGCACCGCCGCGGTTCTGAAGGCATTCGTCGGGAAAGGCAAGTACGATCTGATCCTGACCGGTGTGCAGGCCGACGACGGCGCCGCCCAGGTCGGCGGCATGCTGGCCGCCATGCTCGACTACCCGTTCGCCGCTCTGGTGAATTCCATCGAGGTTCTGGACGGCGGAAAGCTCAAGATCGCCCGCGAAATCGAAGGCGGTAACCGGGAGGTGAGCGAGATCGATCTGCCTTGTGTGCTCTCGATCCAAACCGGCATCAACGAGCCGCGCTATGTTGGCATGCGCGGTATCCGCCAGGTGGCTTCCCGCGAGATTCCAACTTATGACTCCTCGGACCTGGGCATCGACCCGGACACGGTCGGCGAAGCCGCGGCCAAGGTGAAGCGCCTCGATTACTTCATTCCCGCCTTGGGCAAAGGAGCCGAGATGCTCGAAGGCAGCCCCGAGGAGATCGCCGGAAAGTTAGTCGAGTTACTAAAAGTCAAGGGAGGGTTGAACTAATGGCTCCGATCTTTGTCTATGTCGTGCATAAGGCCGGCGTACCGGACGATTCCGCCGCCGAGTTGCTGGCCGCGGCGGGAAGGATCGATTCCGCTCAATCTCCGGTCGCCGTCGTCACCGGCTGGGGCACGGAGCTGGATGCCGTTTGCAACACGCTGGCCGCTTCCTGCCGCGAGGTTTGGAAGATCGCCGCGGAGACCCTGGCTTACCCCAACGCGGAGTTAGTCCGCAAGGCCCTGGCGGCGGTTGTGCCGCGCGGCAGCATTATATTAGTCGCGCATTCGCACTTCGGCGTCGATCTCGCGCCGGGTCTTTCGATCCGCATGGATGCCGCCTATGTGCCCGATGTGGTGGAGATCGATAGCGCCGATCGAGCCGCTCTCAAGCTGGTTCGCCAGGAATTCGGCGGCCAGGTAAGCACGCACGTGCGCTGCGATCTTTCCGGCGGCGCCGTGATCGGCATCCGTCCGGGCGCCTTCAAACCGCTCTCCGGCGCTCCCGCCGGCGGCCAGGTGGTCGATAAGTCGGCCGCGGTTGGACCGCTCGCCGCGGGACGGCGCTATCTCGAAACCGTGGTTGCCGAAACGGGCGATGTCGATATCACCAAGCACCAGGTGCTGGTCTCCATCGGCCGCGGCATCCAGGGAGAAGAGAACGTGGCCATCGCCGAGGAGCTTGCCGAGGCCATGGGCGCGGCCGTAAGTTGCTCCCGGCCGGTCGTGGACGCTAAGTGGATGGAGAAATCCCGCCAGGTGGGGTCCTCCGGCAAGACCGTCAAACCCAAGGTCTACATGGCTTGCGGCATCAGCGGTTCCTTCCAGCACTTAGCCGGCTTGAAAGGCAACCCGTTCATCGTGGCCATCAATAAGAACCCCAAGGCACCGATATTCCGCGTCGCGGATGTCGGAATCGTATCCGACATCCTGGAGTTTCTGCCGCAACTGACTAACCGCGTTCGCGAAGAATGCACTGTTCCCGCAAAGGGAGGCCGCTCGTGATTTCGAAAAAGACACTTAAACTCAGCCTGAAATCGCTCCGGGAGTTCGCTAAGAAGAGGCTTCCCGACGAGCAGCTCCGCGAGTGGGACAATCGCGACGAGTGCCCGCTTGAAATCGTCCATCACATCTGCAGCCCCGATAAACTGGGAATCCAGCTCCTGTTCATTCCCGAAGAATACGGCGGATTCGGCGGCGGCGCTTTCGACGTGTATTGCGTCTGCGAGGAGATGGCCCGCATCGACCTGGGCATCGCCACTTCCGTCCTCGCCACCTTCCTGGGGAGCGACCCGATTTTCGTGGGCGCCACTCCCGAGCAGAAGAAGTTGTGGCTGACGCGCATCGCCGAAGAGGGATTGTTGTTCGCCTACGGCGCCACCGAGCCCGAGGCCGGCAGCGACTTAGGCGCTCTGCTGACCACCGCCGAGCGGGTGATGGAAGGCGACCGCGTGGTGGGTTACAAGATCAACGGCAGCAAACAGTGGATCAGCAACGGCGGAATCGCCGACGCTTACACCATCCTTGCCAGCACGCCCTCGGGCCCCAGTTGGTTCATCGTCGAAAAAGGTGCGCCCGGTTTCAATCACGATAAGCCGGAAGATAAGCACGGTATCCGGCTGAGTAACACGGCGGCGCTCTCGCTAACCGATGTCTTTGTGGATCCCAGCCGTCTGATCGGCGGCGTGGAAGGCCAGGGGTTGATTCAGGCGCAGTTAGTGTTCGGCTATACGCGCCTCATGGTGGCCACCTTCGGCCTGGGTGCCGGCTGGGCCGCGCTGGATCGCGCCATTCCCTACTCCGCCAAGCGTATTCAGGGCGGCGCGCCGCTCTCGGAGAAGCAGGGATACACGCATAAGTTGATCGTTCCTCACGCGGTTCGTCTGGAAGCCGGCCGCGCTTATATCGAGGAGACCGCCGAACGCATCGATGCGGGCGAAGGCAGCCTCAACACCGAAGGCGCCATCGCCAAGTACATGTCCACGGAAGCCGGTAATGCCGCCGCCGAGGCCAGTATCCAAGCCCTGGGCGGTTACGGTTACACGCACGAGTACATGGTGGAGAAGATCAAGCGCGACGTCCGCATCACCTGTATCTACGAAGGCACCTCCGAGATCATGGAGATGACCATCAGCCGCGACCGCTGGCAGCTTCACCTGAAGACGCGCGGCCAGTATTATCACGAGCAGGCGCGCCGCAGCGAAGCCATTCACGCTTCGCACCCGGATGTAGGCGCGGACGTGGCGGCGCTGGCGCTGCACGCGCTGGCCGAAGCCATGGAACGGGCCCGCGTCGGCCGGCTCACGCGCTTTCAGCACATCCTCCTGCGGCTCGGCGAATGGATCGCTTATGCCGAGTGCGCCGGCAGCCTTTCGCGCCGCGCGGCGCTCATGGCGGAAGGCCGCGTGAACGAAAAAGGCAGCTTCCGCTTCGATCCCACGGCCCTCGCCGCGGTGGCTCGCATCTTCGCGCGCGAAGCGGCTCTGCGCGTCGGCACCGAGAGCTTGCGTTGGTTCGCCGGCTCGGGCGGTGTAAACGAAAGCGAAATGCCCGCGTTCGAATCGGCGTTGCGTTTGCCCGCCATCTATCGCGCGCAGGCCGGATTGACCTCGGATATGGATTTCGTGGCCGACGTGCTGTACAACCGCGCGGCCAAGCGCGCGGCGCCAGCCGCCTGATTCCTATAGAGAGTTACTAACTTACCGTCAGGGAGCTAAGTTTGGGGAGTTCAGCCATCATGGAAGATACCGCTTATAAAGCTATCGCGATCGTTGGCGCGGGAGCCGTTCTGCCCGACGCGCCGAATGTGCCGGCGTTTTGGAATAACTTGAAGAACGGCCGCTACAGTATCACTGAAGTGCTGCCCGACCGCTGGGATCCGGCGCTCTATTACGATACCGATCGTAGCGTCCCGGGAAAGACCTACTCGAAGCTCGGCGGCTGGGTGCGCGAGTACGAGTGGGATCCGCTGAAATGGCGCATCCCCATCCCGCCGCGCGTCGCCGAGTCCATGGATCAAGGCCAGAAATGGGCCGTGGCCTGCGTTCGAGAAGCGCTCGAAGATTACGGTTATCCCAAGCGGCCTTTCGACCTCGATCGCACCGCGGTGATCCTCGGCAACGCGATGGGCGGAGAGCGCCACTATCTCACCTCCCTGCTCATTTACTTCCCGGAATACGCGCGGGAACTCGAAGAGAGTGCCAGCTTCAGCGCGCTGCCCGAGGCCGTGCGCCGCGAAATCTCCAGCGAATTGCAGAACCGCATCGCGCGCCGCCTTCCGGAAACCACCGAAGACACCATGCCCGGCGAGCTGTCTAATTGCATCGCCGGCCGCGTGGCCAACGTCTTCAATTTCCACGGACCCAATTTCACCACCGATGCCGCATGCGCGTCGGCCATGGCGGCCGTTTCAACCGCGGCGAAAGGCCTGGTGGCCAATGAATTCGACGTGGCCATCACCGGCGGCATCGACCGCAATATGGGTGTCTCCTCTTTCGTTAAATTCTGCAAGATCGGCGCGCTCTCGGCCACCGGTACCCGCCCCTATGGCGAAGGAGCCGATGGTTTCATCATGGGCGAAGGCGCGGCTGTTTTGATGATGAAGCGCCTGGCCGATGCGGAACGCGACGGCGACAAGATCTACGCCGTGCTGCGCGGCATGGGCGCCTCCAGCGACGGCAAGGGCAAGGGCATCACCGCGCCCAATCCGGTAGGCCAGAAATTCTGCCTCGAACGCGCCTGGCAGAATGCCGGCGTGGCCCCTGAAACGGGCACCTACATGGAAGGGCACGGCACCTCCACGCGCGTCGGAGACGTGGTGGAAGTTAATAGCATGACGCAGTTGCTCAACGGCTTTCATCTTGCCCCCCACTCCGTGCCGCTCGGCTCGGTCAAATCGAACCTCGGGCATCTCAAGGGAGGCGCCGGCGCCGCCGGATTGCTCAAAGCCGCCCTGGCGCTGCGCGATAAGGTCCTGCCGCCCAGCCTCAACTGCCAACGCACCAACCCGGATATCGATTTCGGCCGCTGCCCGCTCTATGTCAACACCGAGCTGACCCCCTGGATGGTTCCCGCCAATGGCGTGCGCCGAGTCGGCGTGAGCGCCTTCGGTTTCGGCGGCACCAACTTCCATGCCGTGCTCGAAGAATACATACCCCACAAGCTAACCGGCAACGGCAAGAGCCGGGTCGCGTTCCACGAGGCGCCGCCCGCCCCCGGCGCCAATGGAGGCACCGCCGCAAAAGACAGCGCCGGCACTCCCGCCGCATCCTCTTATAAGGCGCCTTTGCGCGGCGCCTTGCTGGTGGGCGCCGGGTCGGTGGCCGAGCTGGCCGAGCGTCTGCGCGCCATTCAAAAGGCCGCCTCCGAGGGCCGCGCGCCGGCTCCCGCCGCGCCTTCCGCCAAAGATCTGCGCGCGCCCGAGCGCCTGGCCATCGATTTCGCCGATGCCGCCGACCTGGCCGACAAATCCGCCAAGGCCGTCAAGGCGCTGGCCGCCAACCAGCCCGCCGTGTGGAAAGCATTGCGCGCACAGGGCGTTTTCCGCGGCCACGGCCCCGCGCCCAAAGTGGCGTTCCTCTATACCGGCCAGGGGTCGCAGTACGTCAACATGCTGCGCGATCTGCGCGCCGCCGAGCCCATCGTCGCCGCCACCTTTGCCGAAGCGGATCGCGTGATGACTCCGTTCCTCGGCAAGCCGCTGAGTGAGTTTATCTTCGTCGACCCGGCCGACGCCGCAGCCGTGGCGCAGGCCGAAGAAGATCTCCGCCAGACGGCCCTCACTCAGCCGGCTATTCTCTCCGCCGATATCGCGCTCACGCGCCTGCTCGCCGCGTACGGCATTCAGCCCTCCATGACCATGGGCCATAGCATGGGCGAATACGGCGCCCTGGTAGCCGCCGGCGCTCTTCCGTTCGAGGATGCCCTCGAAGCCGTCAGCGCCCGCGGGCGTGAAATGACGCGCGTATCCTTGGGCGATAACGGCCGCATGGCCGCGGTCTTCGCTCCCCTCGAGGAGATCGAGCGAACCCTTGGAACCGTCGATGGCTATGTGGTCATCGCCAATATCAACAGCAACCACCAGGCCGTGATCGGCGGCGACTCGGGCGCCGTCGCGCAGGCCCAGGCGCTTTTCGAGAATGCCGGCTACAACGTGGTGGAGTTGACGGTCAGCCACGCTTTCCACACGTCCATCGTCGCGGGGGCCAGCGAGCCGCTGCGCCGCATGCTCGACCGCACGCATCTCCAGCCGCCCGTCCTGCCGATCGTCGCCAATGTGAATGGCGAATTCTATCCTTCCGGGCCCGGCGTTAGAGACAAAATGTTGGACCTGCTCGCGCTCCAGGTCGCCTCGCCGGTGCAATTCGTGAAGGGCCTGCGCACGCTCTACGAAGCCGGCGCGCGCGTCTTCGTCGAGGTCGGCCCCAAGAAGGCGCTGCAGGGATTTGCCGACGACATCCTCGGCGCGGATGCCGACGTCCTCTCGGTCTTCACCAACCACCCCAAGTTTGGCGATATCGCGGCCTTCAACAACGCCCTCTGCGGTCTCTATGCCTTCGGGCTGGGCGCCGGCATTGCGGAGCAGACGGACCTTGCGCCCGTCTCCGTCTCAGCCCCGGTCTCCGTTTCAGCCCCCGTTCCCTACTCCAACGCCGGTTCCGCCCATGCCGCCCCTCCGGCGCCGCTGGCCAACAACCGCTACGCCGAACTGGGCCGCATGTTCGCCAACGTCATCGAGCAGGGCTGGAACGCCATCCACGGTTCGAACGGCGCCTCGTCCAGCGAGCCCGTGGCGATCACCGGCGCTTCCCTGGGTCTTCCCGGCACCGAGCGGATCTTCGACGATAGCAACGTCGGCCGCATCCTCAAGGGACAGCAGTTCATCGATGTGATCCCTTCGCGATTCCGCCGCGCCATGCTCGACAAGAACATCACCCGGCTGGTCAAGAGCGATAACGGCGGCCCGGTCTTCGACCGCATCTCCAGCACGGCCGACGTGATCAAGCTGGCCGCGCGCGGAGGCGCCTTCGACCTCGGAGAAGAATTCGGCGTTCCCGCCGATCGCCAGGCGGCTCTCGACCGCGTCACGGCCCTCGCCATGGCCGCGGGCCTCGACGCTTTACGCGACGCCGGCATCCCGCTGGTCATGCATTACAAGACCACCACCAGAAACACGCAGCTTCCCGACCGTTGGGGTCTGCCCGATTCCATGCGCGACGATACGGCCATCATCTTCGCTTCGGTCTTCCCCGGCATGGACGCCTACACCGACGAGCTGACCCGCTACTTTGCCGACCACGCCCGGCGCGAGCGGTTAGCCATGCTGGAAGATCTGCGCGCACGAACCTCGGAACCCATGTTCCGGCAGGAAATCGACCGGCGCGCCGACGAAATTCGCGCCGCCATCGAGAAAGAACCGTACGTCTTCGACCGGCGCTTCCTGTTCCGCATCCTTTCCATGGGCCATTCGCAGTTCGCCGAGTACATCGGCGCTCGCGGGCCCAACACGCAGATCAATTCGGCCTGCGCCAGCACCACCCAGGGCGTGGCCCTGGCCCAGGACTGGATTCGCGCGGGCCGCTGCCGTCGGGCCATCGTCATCTCGGCCGACGACGTCACCTCCGAACAGCTTCTGGAATGGATGGGCGCCGGCTTCCTGATTACCGGCGCTGCCGCCACCGATGAATCCGTGGAAGAGGCCGCCCTTCCCTTCGACCGCCGCCGCCACGGCATGATTCTGGGCATGGGCGCCGCGGCCCTCGTGGTCGAGAGCGCCGAGGCCGCGCGTGAACGCGGCATCCGGCCCATTTGCGAAGTCTGGGGCGCCGCGACGGCCAATAGCGCTTTCCATGGCACCCGTCTGGATGTCCAGCACATCAGCCAGATCATGGAGGGCCTGGTGGCTGAGGCCGAAAAGCGCGGCGTTTCCCGCCAGGAGATGGCCCCGCGCATGGTCTTCGTTTCGCATGAGACTTATACGCCGGCGCGCGGAGGCAGCGCGGCCGCGGAGATCCATGCGCTGCGCCAGGTGTTCGGCGACGCGGCCGACCGCATCGTCATCACCAATACCAAGGGTCTGACCGGTCACGCCATGGGCGCCGGCATCGAGGATGTGGTCGCGGTGAAAGCGCTCGAAACCGGATGCGTGCCGCCCGTGGCCAACTTCAAAGAGATCGATCCCGAGCTGGGTCCGTTGAACCTCTCGAAGGGCGGCCTGTATCCCGTGGAGTACGCCCTGCGCCTGGGCGCCGGCTTCGGCTCGCAGATCAGCATGACGCTTTACCATTGGACGGGCGCCCGGGAAGCCGCTCGCCACACGCCGGATGCGCTGGGCTATGCCTATCGCATAGCCGATAAGGCCGCCTGGAATGCCTGGCTCACCCAAATCTCGGGCCAGCGGGCCGCGAATCTGGAAGTGGCTCATCGCACCCTGCGCATTCGGGATCAGGTAGCCGAGGCGCGCGCCGCCGATATGGCCGCCGCCACTCCCGCCGCGCCCCCGCAACCACAGCCGAAGCCCGTACCGGCGCCCGTTTCCGCGCCTGTGGCGAAGCCGCTGCCGGCCCCAGTCACGGTTGCCGCGCCCGCTCCCGCTCCGCCGCCCCGGCCCGCCATTCAGGCCGACCCGGTGAAAGAGCAGGTTCTCGCGCTGGTCGCTCAGAAGACCGGCTACCCGGTCGACATGCTCGATCTGGACCTGGACCTCGAAGCCGATCTCGGCGTCGACACCGTCAAGCAGGCCGAGATCTTCGCGGCCATCCGCGAAACCTACGGAATCGTCCGCGACGAGCAGATCAAACTGCGCGATTTCCCAACGCTAGCCCATGTGTTGCGCTTCGTGCATGACCGGCGGCCGGACCTGGCCCAAGCTGCCGCGCCGGCCGCTCGTGCCGCGGCTGCCGTGGCCTCGGCGTCTGCCGCGGCACAGCCCGTGGCCGCTGCTGCGATCGCGATCCCGCCGGCCCCCGTCGGCGCGCCCGCCTCGCCCGCCGACACCGTGAAAGAGCAGGTTGTCCAAATGGTGGTCGAGAAGACCGGCTATCCGCGCGACATGCTGGATCTCGATCTCGATCTCGAGGCCGATCTCGGCGTTGACACGGTGAAACAAGCTGAAATGTTCACGACCATCCGCGAGACCTACGGCATCCCGCGCGACGAGAGCCGTAAGCTGCGCGATTACCCCACGCTCAAACACATCATCGGTTTCGTTCTCGAAAAGCGTCCCGACCTGGCCGGCACGGCCCCTATCGCCGCTAGCATCCCCGCCACCGCCCCGCCATTGCCCACGCCCGCCGCAGCGGCACCCGCGCCGCCTCCCACCTCGGATAATCCTATTCAGGAGGCCGTGCTCCAGATCGTCGCCGAGAAAACCGGCTACCCCCGGGACATGCTGGACCTGGATCTCGATCTCGAAGCCGATCTCGGCGTCGATACCGTCAAACAGGCCGAAATGTTCTCGGCCATCCGCGTGAAGTACGACATCCCGCGCGATGAGAACCGCAAGCTGCGCGACTATCCCACCCTCCGCCGTGTGATGGGATTCGTTCTCGAAAATCGCCCCGACCTGGCCGTAGCCGCCCCGGCTCCCGCAAGCCCGGCCGCCATCGTCGCCGCCGCACCTGTCGCACCTACACCTGCCGCGCCGGCCCCGGTTGCACTCGCGCCCGCCGCGGACGACCCCGTCAAAGAGACCGTGCTGGCGATCGTCGCCGAAAAGACCGGTTATCCCACGGACATGCTGGACCTGGAGCTCGACCTCGAAGCCGATCTCGGCGTCGACACCGTCAAACAGGCCGAGGTGTTCGCGGCCGTGCGCGCCGCGTTCCAAATCCCGCGCGACACCGATCTGAAGCTGCGCGATTTTCCCACGCTGGCCCACGTCATCCAGTTCGCCCGCGACCGGCGCTCGCAAGCCGCCGCGGAGGCACCGGCCGGCGCCGGCGCCGCGGAAACCCAGGCAGCTCCCGCTCCGGCCGAGGCACCTGCACCCGCGCGTCCGCTTCTCGCCAGTTTCGAGGCCGCTAGCCGGATTCCGCGTCGCGTCCCCGTCCCCGCCCTGCGTCCTCCGCTTTCCGCTTGCAAGAATACCGGAGTTACGCTGGGTCCCGGACGGCGCGTGGTCGTCATGCCCGATAGCGGCGGAGTGGGGCACGCGCTGGTCGAAGGACTCCAGTTGTTGGGCGTCGAAGCCCTGGTGCTCGATCCCGCCATGGATTCCGATGCGCTCACCGCCCGTCTCCAGGAGTGGATTGCCGCCGGGCCCATCGTGGGCATCTACTGGCTTCCCGCCCTGGATCGCGAGAGCAGCCTGAGCGAGATGGACCTGGACGCCTGGCACGAGGCCCTGCGCGTACGCGTCAAATCCTTCTACACCACCATGCGCGCGCTCTACGAGCAAGTGGTCGCACCCGATACGTTCCTGGTCTCGGCGACGCGGCTCGGAGGGCGGCATGGCTACGATGAATCCGGCGCGGCCGCGCCCCTGGGCGGAGGCGTCACCGGCTTCACCAAAACCTACAAGCGCGAGCGCACGGACGCTCTCGTCAAAGCCGTCGATTTCGAAACCCAGCGCCAGAACTTCGAGGCCGCTGAAATCCTGATCGACGAAACCCTGCGCGACCCCGCCGTGGTCGAAATCGGCTACCATGGCGGCGAGCGCTGGACCGTCGCTCTGCGTGAAGAGCCGGTCGCCGACGGCCAGCCCGGCCTCAACCTCGACAAGAACACCGTCTTCGTCGTTACCGGCGCCGCGGGCAGCATCGTCTCGGCCATCACCGCCGATCTGGCCGCCGCATCCGGAGGAACCTTCTACCTGCTCGATATGGTTCCCGAGCCCGCCGCGGATGACCCCGATTTGCAGCGCTTTGTCACCGATAAGGAAGGCCTGAAGGTCGATCTCTTCGCGCGCATCAAGGCGCGCGGCAAACGGGCCACTCCCGCCATGGTGGAAAAGGAGCTGCAAGCCCTGGAGCGCGCGCAGGCCGCCCGCTCCGCCATCGACGCCGTCCAGGCCGCCGGCGGAACCGCGCACTACTTCAGTGTCAACCTCACCGACGCCGCCGCGGTAGCCCAGGCCATCGGCCAGGTGCGCGAACGCAGCGGCCGCATCGACGTGCTGCTGCACGCCGCCGGCATCGAGCGCAGCCACATGCTGCCTTCGAAGGACCCCCGCGAATTCAATCTGGTCTTCGACGTCAAGAGCGACGGCTGGTTCAACCTCCTGCATGCCATCGGCGACATGCCGCTCGGCGCCGCGGTGGCCTTCAGTTCCATCGCCGGCCGCTTCGGCAACGGCGGCCAGACCGATTACAGTTCCGCCAACGATCTGATGTGCAAGATCGTTTCCAGCTTCCGCTCTACCCGCCCGACCACTCGCGGCATCGCCATCGATTGGACCGCCTGGGGCGGAATCGGCATGGCCACCCGCGGCTCCATTCCCAAGATGATGGAGCTGGCGGGCATCGACATGCTTCCCCCCGATGCCGGCATTCCCTGGATCCGCCGCGAGCTGACCGAGGGCGGGACGCGCGGTGAAGTCGTGGTCGCCCAGCGTCTCGGCATCCTCCTCGACGAATGGGACGCCAGCGGCGGCGTAGCTACCGCCCCGCCTAACGCTGCAGGCGATGGCCAGCCCGCGTCCGCTCCTGGCCCTATGATCGGCCGTCTGCGCGACGCGAAGCTCCACGCGGGTCTCACCTTCGAGACCACTCTCGATCCGGCCGTCCAGCCGTTCCTCTTCGATCACCGCATCGCCGGCACGCCTGTGCTGCCCGGCGTCATGGGCGTCGAAGCTTTCGCGGAAGCCGCCCTCGCGATGCTCCCGGACTGGAAGGTGGAAGCGCTTGAAGACGTCACCTTCCACGCGCCATTCAAATTCTACCGGGATGAGCCGCGCACCCTGCTCATCCAGGCAGCCTTCTCTCCGCTGGACGAAGCCGTGTTGGCGGATTGCCGCCTGGTCGGCAGCCGCGTGCTCCCCAACCAGGCCGAGCCGCAACTGACCACCCATTTCACGGGACGTGTCCGTATGTCGCGCAATGCGCCCGAAGCGACTTCCGCGCAGGCGCCCGCGTCCCCGGCCGCCGGCGCGATCGAAGCCGCCGATATCTATCGCCTCTACTTCCACGGCCCGGCGTACCAGGTTCTGGAGCGCGCCTGGCGGGATGAGAACCGCATCGTCGGCCAGATGGCCATGAGCCTGCCCCCCAATCATCAACCGGCCGAACTCGGCTTGGCCATGGCGCCCCGTCTCATCGAGCTTTGCTTCCAGACGGCCGGCCTCTCCGAAATCGCGCAAGGCCGCATGGGCCTGCCGCAACATATCGACCGCGTCGCGCTGCTCCGTGCGCCCGAACTGGCCGAAGGGCCGCTGTTCGCGGTGGTCGTTCCCGGCGCGAATGGCAGCTTCTCGGTCGAAGTGGTGGATACCGCGGGAACCCGCTACCTGTCTATGAGCGGCTACCGCATGGTGGCGCTCCCCGAGGCCATCGATGCCGAGCTGGTGAAGGCCCTGCAAGCCGTTCTGGCCGCTGGTGAGAATAAATCGATGGTGAATGTCGCATGAACACGGACATGGCTGAAATCGACGTATATTGGCTCGAGCAGACCCAGGCGGACATTCCGGCGCAGAATTACTGGCTCAGCCAAACCGAGACCCATCACCTGGATACCTTGCGCTTCCCCAAGCGCCGCGACGATTGGCTCCTGGGGCGCTGGACCGCTAAACGTGCCGTGGGCGCGTGGCTCGGCATGCGCCCCGCTCCGCTGGAGGAAATCGAAATCCGCTCCGCCGCCTCGGGCGCGCCCGAAGTCTATCTCATGGACCGGCCCGCGCCCATCGCGATCTCCTTGAGCCATCGCGCCGGGCTGGCCGCCTGCGCCGTCGCCCCGCCGGGCGTGGCGCTGGGCTGCGATCTGGAAATCGCCGAGCCGCGCGATGCGGCCTTCATCGCCGACTATTTCACCGCCAAGGAGCAGGCCTGGATCGAGCAGGCACCCGCCGAAGAGCGGCCCCGGCTCGCCGCGCTCTTCTGGAGCGCCAAGGAGAGCGCCCTCAAAGCCCTGCGCACCGGGCTGCGGCTCGATACCCGCTCCCTCAACGTTGCGCTGGAGGGCCCGGCCTTGGAGCACGATCGCCCGCATGGCTGGCGGCCGCTCTGCGCGCGCTACAACAACGCCGATATCTTCCACGGCTGGTGGCGCCAGACCGGCACCTTGCTGCGAACTTTGGTAGCCGCGCCCGCGCCCCTGGCTCCGCTCAGCTTGCGCCCGGCGCACTGGCACTCCGCCGCCGCGGTTGCCACAACGGCACTCGCGAGCTCGGCTTAGCTTAGGGCGCCATCCGCGGCTGGGCTTCCGGCAACTTGAGTTTGCCCCGCGCCACTGCCGCCATGAGTGTGGCCACGTGCAGGGAATGGTCGAAGCGGCCGTCCAGCATCGCGCGAGCCAGCTCTTCGAGCGTCCAGACCAGTGTTTCAATGCCCGCTTCCGTCACGTAGCCCGCCACCGGACGCACTGCCGTAGCAAAACAGTTCCAGATGCGGTTGCCCAGGCGTCCGGTATCTGGAAACATGGAGCCGAGCACCTCCAGGCTCCCGGCTTCATAGCCTGTTTCTTCGAGCAGCTCGCGCCGCGCGGTCTCCTCCGGCGTCTCGCCCGGATCCACCAGCCCGCTGGGCAGCTCGAGCATATACCGCTCCACGGCCGGCCGGTACTGCCGCACGATGAGCACGCGATTTTCCGGCGTGAGCGCCAGGATCGCCGCATAGTCCGGAAGCCGCAGTGAATACCACGGCGGCCCGCCCGGCTCGAGCGTCTTAGCCAGCAGGTCGAACCAAGGCGTCCGGAATGCGATCGTGCTGTCGAGTGGTTTCATGTTCGCCGGCCGCACCGTATTATATCCCGCGGCTTCGCTCTTGTGCGGCCGCATACCCGCCCAGATCGGTTCGTTTCGCGCTATCGCCGAAAGGCCGGCGGCAGAGGAGCCGCTGGCGCCCAGCGGCTGGCCGGCCGAGAGGCTCGTTGGCAAGACCGGCATGGTCGGCACGGAGCAAGACTTCGTCGTTGTCAATAGCAACGGCGCTCGCAAACGATTCGGGTAGCTCGGTGACCAACGTCACAAATGCCGCGTGGGTCGGCCCGGGGGGCGAGGTGGCAAAATGAAGACAGGAGACACTTTGAATGCAAAGACTACTGACGATGAGCTCCCTTGCCGGCCTCCTGGCCCTGTTTGCCTTTGCCCAGGCCCCGCCGCCGGGCTACCCGCAACAGGCCCCGCCGCCGGGTTACCCACAGCAGCAGGCCCCGCCCACCTACCCGCCGCAGGAATTGGATCGCCTGGTGTCCCGCATAGCCTTGTACCCCGACCCGCTTCTGGCGCAGGTTCTGGCAGCGGCCACGTTCCCCGATCAAATTCCGGATGCCGCCCGCTGGGCCGACCAGCATCACTACTTGCAGGGCGACCAATTGGCCGCGGCCATTCAGGCCGATCGCCTGCCCTGGGATCCCAGCGTGCAGGCGCTGTTGCCGTTCCCCTCGGTCCTGGACATGATGGCATCCGACCAGGCCTGGACCGGTGAATTGGGCAACGCGTTTCTGGCCCAGCAACCCGACGTCATGGACGCCGTGCAGCGCGAGCGCCACGAGGCGTACCAATACGGATACCTGCGGAGCAACGCGCAAGTCATCGTCAACGATGGCCCGTATATCGAGATTGTTCCCGCGCGCCCCGATTTCATTGTCGTGCCTTTTTACGACCCCCTGATCGTCTTCGCCGCGCCGCGTCCCGGCTTTTTCGTGGGCGGCGCGATCCGCTTTAACTTCGGCATCTCGATTGGGGCCGCCTTCCGGCCGTGGGGCTGGGGCCTCAACCGCTTCGCCTGGAACACGCACACCGTGTTCGTCAACAATGCGCCCTGGGGGCGAACGTGGGTCAACCGGGGAGCCTACGTGCATCCTTACGCCATGCAGCGATACGCACCGGCGGGGCGCACCGAGAGCCACGAGCTCCACGAGCGCTCCCCGCGCGAGCGCGAAGCCGCCCGCTCCGGCCACGAACGCGTCGAAGAGCACCGGCACTAGTGGTGGGGCATGCTTTAGCGTGCCCGAAATTGCGGCCGTAGGCCGTGCGTGCTCTACGGTTCCAGCAGCATCTTCCCGCAGACCGCGTCCCAATCGGCTTCCGGGTACTGGGCGCCTATATCCGCCATTGGCACACCGCCATCGGCCAGGCTGGGCGCCCTCGCCCCTTCCGCCGCCAGCGCCAGTTGCAGCCGCTCCATCTCCCGCATCAGCCAGCACCGGATCTCCGAGCCCCTCAGCAGGTGCCGCACGTCGAAGCCTCTGCCCACCGGCTTGACCTTCAGATACCAGCCGCGATCCGCGCCGCCCGTCTCCACCACCTGGCCATCCACAGGAGAGAGCAGGCGCACGTCCACGCCGCGTTTCCGCATCCGGAAGGCCGTGCCGTTCACGCGCAGGCGCGTCCCGGGCTGCGGCAGTTCCACGCTGTCCGGCGCGCCCATCAGGCGGCTTGCCAGTTCGTCCAGCCCCACGGTCATGGTGCCATTGGCCTCGGGACGAGCCCACGTGTGGCCGCGATGATAGAAGCGGTCCAGGGGGAACCACATCCCGCAGATCTCGTCTTCGGCCTCGGCCGGCTGCCTCACAGGGTGCAGCGCAATCAGCTTCGGATGCGTCTCGCATTGGCGGCAATCGAAATCGTGGGGACATTTGCGATCGAGGAATTCGCCCGTCAGCACGTGCCGGCAGACGCGGTCGCCGGCGGCCATGTCCTGAAAATCGGAGTGCCAGCGGATCTTCTCGAGCTTGCCGGCCTCCAGCGCGCGGCGTGAGCGCTCGATGGCCCCGATCACCGTCGCGGCCACGATCGCCAGCACGATATAAAACGCCCCCATGAAAACGAGGGTCCCGGCGTTCCAATGAAATCCGTAATTCCAAGGCAGCATGATTCGTTATCTCCCGGCAGCGGCGTGCAGCTCGTGCTCCAGCCCCGCCGCCTCGACTCGCAGTTCGCGCTCCGCGGGGAAAATTTGCAGGTAGCGGAATGAGAACGAATAAACCAGCACCCCGTAAGCGACCACCGCCAGGAAGGTCCCCACTTCCTGCCAGCTCGGCGTATAAGAAAGGTAGCGGTCGAAGGAAAGCGTGGGCACCGCCAGCGTCTGTATGGTCATCACGAAGCGGTTGAGCGCCACGCCCGCGCACGCCATGGCCGCCGCCGATACCAGCCACGCGCGGTGCGCGCGCAGCCGCGGCGTCAGCAGGATCAGCGCCGGCATCAGGCCGAACAGCACGATCTCGGCCAGCAGGATCCACGTGCCGAAGGGCTTCCAGGCGTAATACTGCACCGCGGGAAATCCCGTCTCCGGAGACGTGCGGTCGATCCACACCAGCGTGTCCAGGCTCTTGGCCGCCACATAAACTCCCAGCAGCAGCCCCGAGATTCGCCCCAGCAATTCCAGCACGCGCGCCTCCACCAGCCGTTTCCGCGCGATCTTCTCGACCATCCAGGTCGTGAGCAAGATGAAGCTGGGACCCACCGCCGCCGCCGACAGGATGAACAAGAAGAAGGTCGAAGGCCACACCGCCAGCCCCTCGCGGAACGCGAACGGCCGCCCGCGCAACACGCCGTACAATCCGCCGAGCGATCCCTGGTGGAAGAAGGATAGGAAAGTCCCCACGCCCGCCAAAACGTAAATCAATTTATGCAGTTCGAATTCGAAGACCAGAAACTCGGGCACCTGGCGCAGCTTGCGGTTGCGCAGCACGATCGGCAGGTATTCCACCAGCAGCACGGTCAGGTAGCAACTGATGCAGAAGGTGACCTCCGTGAGCATCGAGTGCACGTTGGGATACCAGAAGGTGAACCACGCCCGCAGCGGCTGCCCCACGTCCACGGCCAGCACGCACATCGCGCCGCTGTAGCAGACCAGGCCGATTACCACCGCACTGTTGATCACTTGCTTGAGCGCGTCGAGCTTCAGGATGTAAAGCAGGAAGCCCGTAAAGAAGGCGCCCGCCCCCAGCGCGATCACCGTCAGGTCCAGAAAAATCCACAGCCCGAAGGCGAAGCGGTTGTCCATGTTGGTCTGGTTCAATCCCTTTACCAGGCACAGGGCGGCCGCATAGAGTCCGAACGCCAGCAGCGCGATCCACGGCAGAATCCATAGCAGGAACTTTGGCTCGGAGCAGCGCTTGACGCCGCGCGCGATGAATTCCTTATCCACGGGACGGCTCCTTTCTGGCGCCCGGCTTGGGCGCGCTGGCGATCGCGCGCACCCACTCGCGCTTCGAGCGGTAGTAGATCTTCGGTTCGGTGCCCAGCTTTTCAAGCAGCCGGAAAGCTTCGGGCTTTTGCGATGCCTGGGCCGGGGCGCTCGACGGGTCCTTCAAATCGCCGAACTGGATGGCGCCCGTGGGGCACGCCTCCGCGCAAGCCGGCGTGTAGGTAACCGGCTCGGTATTGGGCTTGCCGGCGGCCGCCGCGCGCTCGCGCGCCGCGTGCCAGCGGCCATGGCAAAAGTTGCATTTTTCCACCACGCCCCGCATGCGTGGCGCGACATCGGGGTTGAGCGTCTTCTCCATGCCCGCGGGCCACTCCGGATCCCACCAATTGAAATAGCGCGCATGATATGGACAGGCCGCCATGCAATAGCGGCAGCCCAGGCAGCGCTCGGGCATCTGGCCCACCACGCCCGTGGCCGGGTCGAGATCCACGGCCTGCTGCGGACACACGTGCACGCACGGTGTGTCCTTATCGCACTGCTGGCACAGCACTGGGATGAAGACCGAACGCTTGGCCGGATATTCGGCGCCGTTATCCACCTTGAATACGCGAATCCAGGTGAGGCCTTTGCGATCGCTCGCGCCCGCGTGCGCCGGCGGGATATTGTTTTCCACGGCGCAGGCCACCATGCAGGCCCCGCAGCCGTTGCAACGGTCGATGTCGATCGTCATTCCGTAGCGCGCGGTTCTGACTGGGTTCTTCTTGGAAATCATGCCGGCACCACCCTGGCGCGCTCGCCCGTCGCGCAGATATCCAGGACGCCGGGACCCGAGGCCACCTTGACCGAGCCAGGCGGCACGGCGGAATCCAGAATCACGAAAATGTCGCGCCGCCCCTGAGCGGTTTCGAGCGTGGCGCGCGCTCCCTCCTCGATGCCGTATGCTTTGGCCGTCGCGGGATGGAGCGCCGCGCGCCCCGGTCCCAGCCGCAGGTTGGATTCCTGGTACAGCTTGGACATCAGCGGCGAAGCCGGCGCTGCCGAACCGCGCGCCTCGGTCAGGATGGCCACCAGCGGAAAACTCGCCGCTTCCACCGGACCGGCCTCGGGACCGGCCAGCGCCAGGCGCGGTGGCGCGGCCTTCTCATCGGGAGTGTCCATCCAGTAGCCGCCCGCGTTGAGCGCCTTCCAGAGATCTTCGGGCTTCATCTCTTTTACCGGCGTGAGCTTGCCATCGGGCATCGCCGCCAGCGCTCCCCGGCCGCTCTTATGAATGGCATCGGACCGCTCGCGCAGCGCGTCGCCGCGAGGCAAGCCCGTCGCCGTGGCGATAAATTCGCCTGGGTTGACCATGCCCGCCGGCGGAGCCTGCAGGGGAACCGTCATGCGAAACACCGGCGCCACCGCGTCGATGGCCGGGGGAATGTCTTCCAGCGTCTCGGGATAAACCGCCGCCGGCAGAACATATTGCGCGTAGCGCCCGTAGCCGGCGCGCGACCACGCAAATGCGATCACCACCGGATTCGCGGCCAGCTTCTTCCGGATCTCGCCCCAGGGAATATATTCGCCGGGAGCCGATTCGTCGATGAGCAGCACGCGCACCGAGCGCTCCGGGATCTCCGCGAGTTCCGTGGCCGGAGCGGCCTTCTTCCACGCCTCGGGCACCGGCGTTTCGCGCCGCGTCACCAGCGTGCGACCGGGCGCGCCGATCAGCGTGTTGAGCGCCAGCACGGCGGAAGATCCGGCGGCATCCAGCACCACCGCCGGGCCGTTGCCGGTGAGTTCGCGGGCCAGTTCCGCGATTTGCTGCTCGGATACGCCCGTGGCCGAGGCCGCCCGCGCCGGGTTGATGCCGGAGGCGCCGCCGCTGAGCACGTTCGAAATTCCCAGCGCCAGCTCCGTTTCCGTACCCGGGTTGATGGCCACCCACAGGTCCGCCAGCGCCGCCGTCCGCGATTCGACGGCATCCACCTGAATCAGCCGGAAGCCGTCGCGCAGCGCGATCACGTTGCCGGGCGTGCCCCAACCCTCCAGGAGCGGCGCGCCGAAGCTCAACACAGTCTTCGCTGCGGCCAGGTTCACCGCGGTGGCAGGTCCCAGCGGCCGCGGCGGAACGATATAGGCTCCGTTGCGAATGGCCGCCATGGCGCGGCGATAAGTCCATGAAGCCGTGCGCCCGGGCCGCAGGTCCAGCACCGCAATCCGGTCGCCCTTGGCGATGGCATCCGCCACGGCGGCCCAAGCTTCCTTGACCGGCCCGCTCTTCACGCGCGCGGGGTGGTACGGCAGGTGGTGGCCCGTCAATCCGAAGGGGCACAGCGCCCCGCGGCTCACGGGATGCCCCGGCACGCCCGCCAGCGCCACCGGCTGTTCGCCGATCAGGCGCGCGCGGACCGCGCAGCCGGCTGTGCACAGCGAGCAGTTGGTGAAGCCGGTCCGGCTCTCGCCGCGCACCGGCACGGGAACGCCCGGCCAGTTTTCCGACCACAGAGCCGCGTCCGTAATGAGGCGCCAGGGGACCGGCGTGAAGAGGGCGCCCACGGCGGAGCCGCCCATAAACTGGAGAATTTTCCTGCGGGAGGTGTTCATTGGCCCTGAGTTCTCATGACGCTATTTATGGCAATCCAGACAACTGTGCTCGAGACCCTGCCGCCGGTGGCAGGCCACGCAATCGTCCATCCTCATGCCGCCCTCGGACCGAAACGCGGCGTTCGCGAGCGGCCGCCCCCATATGTCGCGCGAGTAACCGCTGATGCGATCCTCCTGATAGGGCCTGAGCGAATCCGTGGCGCCTGTGTTGCCGTGGCAGGTTTCGCATTTCATGCCCGCGGTTTTGACGTGCGTCACGTGGGAGAAATAGACGTTCTCCGGCTGCCGCGCGTAGGAGGCCCACCGCGGCTCGCGGTTGGGCGTGACGTACTGTTCGATGAAAGCTTTCTCCGCGGCGGTCGTGCCCATGGGCGCGGCGTGGCAGGCGCTGCATTTGTCCAGAGTTGGCAGGCCCGCATACGTTCCGTCTTCGCGGAATGCGTGGCAATCCTCGCATTTGGTCCCGGCCTTTTCCGCGTGAACTTTGTGGCTGAAGTTCACCGGTTGAGGCCGGGTCCGGTAGATGGCATAAGGGAAGCCGACCCATCCCGCTCCCAGGGCGATCAGCATTCCCGCCAGAAACACGAAATTTCCGCTGGGCTTGAAACTTGTCATTTTCCACTCGCATACGGCGAGAAGAATTCATGAAACAGTGCCAGCATCCGGTCGCGCTCCAGATGGCGCGCGAGATCCGCAACGAACTGGCCGCCATCCGCGGCGAACTCGCCCGCGCTGGCGTTCTCCTGCAAGAACTGGTTGATGCGGCTGAGGTCGCGCTCCATCCACAGGCGGGCCTCGGCGCCGCGCCGTATCCCCTCAAGCGTGCCCGGCTCCGGCTTACCCTCGAACAGCCAGCCGGTGTAGGGGTTCGCCGTCACGTGCGCGGGATCGGCGCGCAGGTACAGATTGCACGCCGTGAGCAGCATCTCGTTGGGAAATACCACTTCGAAATCCGTGTCGCCGGCGGTCAGGATGGCGGTCGGCCGGTGCACGCCCTTTTGCCAGACGTAAGCGATGCGATCGATCTTGCCCAGCACACGGCTGAGGAAAGCATCGATGCCGGCGTGGCAGGTGCCGTCGTCGGTCACGTCGATCCACAGGTGATTGGCGCTGTATCCGAGCCACTCCGGCAGCGCCACGCCATCCACTTCATTGGGCGCCTGCTCGGGGTGCGCCATGGAAAGATACAGCTCGCAGTAGCGGTAGCCATCGTTCCCGCAGCGCGAGAGCAGAGACTCGCTATAGGGCACGAACTTGGCTACCGGCGCGCCGCCGCAGTATTGCATCAGCGACTCGCACAGAAAAGGGCACGTCTCGGCAGGCTCTTCCTCCACCGCCTGCGCGCGGTAAACCGGGCAGGACGAATAGGCGGCCGAGGAGCACTTCTCCTCCACGCGCGCGCTGGCCGTCGCGGGAATCAGCTTGCGGAACGAAGCGGCGCGGCAGTACTTGACCCGAGCTTCTCTCAGGAACGGACAGGTCATGGAGGCTACGCCTCCTCTTTCTTCTTATTCTTCAGTTCTTCGCCGCCGTCGGCCATGGTGAGGCCCAGGCCGGGGACGTCGAATGCGTGGCCGTCGAATGAGGCTACCAGGTCGGACACCTCGCGGTCGAGCTTCGCCAGGGCCGCACTCTTCTTGCGCCGCGCGGCCAACTCTCGCACGACGGCTATCCCTACGGCTATGCAGCACACCAGCGTGACAACCCCCAGGGCCGCATTCATGAAGGTCAGCCAGAACGTGGAATCGCTCACGGATAGATGTTTCCTTTCTCTCGGTTGTTAGGCACGATGATATCCATGCAGAAAACAAAGGAGTTAAGAGGATTGAAACACCCGCATGTGCTGGATTTCGAGACACCGGAGTCTGGAAATCCGGCGCGTAGAAAGTTGGGAGGATGGCCGTTGCGGCGGCACTATCCACCATGAACGTATGTTTCGGATGTGTCTGACCTTATTGCTGCTGGCCGGCGGGCTGGCGCTGGCCGAGGCTCCGCAGGATCCGCTCGCGCGCGCCTATGAGGCGCTCCGTGTCCGAAATTACGACACGGCCATTGAGGGGTTCTTGCAGGCTATCCAGGCCTCTCCGGAGAAGGCCTCGATCCATAAGGACCTGGCGTATGCCTACCTCAAGATCGGGGAGAACGAGCTGGCGCGCGAGCAGTTCCGGATCGCGCTCGAGATCGAACCCGCCGACGCGCACACCGCCATGGAGTACGCCTATCTCTGTTACGAGGGCGGCGAGCAGGCCCAGGCTCGCCGTATCTTCGACCGACTGCGCCGGGCGAGCAACGCCGCTGCCGCGCAAGCTTTCCATAACGTCGATGTGCCGCTGGCCACCGGGATTGCGCGCTGGAAGGAGGCCATCCGCCTGGGCGCCGATAACTTCAGCGCGCATTTCGAGCTTGCCCGCTTAGCCGAGCAGCGCGACGAACTGGAGCTGGCCGCCCGGGAGTACGAAAGGGCGTGGCGGCTGCTGCCCTCGCGGCGGACCGTGCTGGTGAATCTCGGCCGCCTCTGGATGGCGCTCGGTCGCGAGGAGGATGGCCGCGCGGCGCTGCTGGCGGCGTCTCGCGGGAGCGAAACCCGCGCCGCCGAAATGGCGCGGGAGCTGATGCCGGATCGGTACCCCTACGTGCCGGAGTTTCGGCGAGCCCTGGAGTTAGATCCCTCGAATGGCGAACTGCGCCGCGAGTTGGCATACCTGCTCCTTCGTATGGACCGGCAGGCCGAGGCGGAGCGGGAATTCCAGATCTTAACCGACACCGTTCCCGACGATCTGCTTTCGGCCACGCAACTCGGCTTTCTGCGCTACGCGCGCGGTGATCGCGATGGCGCCCAGCCGCTCTTCGAGCGCGTACTGGCCGGAAAGGACAACGATCTGGCCAACCGCGTCCGCGCCGTGCTGCGGTTGCCTCAGGTACTGAAAGCGCGCGACGAGCCGCCGGCTTCTATCGACGCCCGGATCATGGCCGAGCGCAGCATCAAGGCCGGGTACCTGAACGACGCAGTCAAGTATCTGGACCAGGCTCTCGAAGCCGATCCATCGGATTCCGAGGTGATGCTGCGTTTGGGGTGGACATACAACATGTTGCATCGGGATCGCCTGGCCTACGACTGGTTCCGGCTGGCACGCGGCAGCGGCGATCCGCGTGTGGCCGCCGAGGCCGGGCAAGCCTGGCGCAACCTGCGTCCCGCCAACGAGACGTTCCGGACTACGGTTTGGCTGTATCCCATGTATTCCACCCGTTGGCGCGACTTGTTCTCCTACGGGCAAGTGAAGACCGAATGGCGTATCCCCTTCCCGGTGAGGCCTTATGCCAGCCTGCGGTTCATCGGAGACACGGAAGGCGCCATCGGTTCGATCAATCCTATATTCCTCTCGGAAAGTGCCTTCATTCTCGCCGTTGGTTTAGCTACGCCGACCTGGCACGGGATCACCGGCTGGGCCGAAGCCGGCTCGGCAGCCGGCTACCTGAGCGGCCACATGCTGCCCGATTACCGCGGCGGTATCTCGGCCGCGCGCAGCCTGGGACACTCCTTGCGAGCCGAGGCGCCCGGATGGTTTGCCGGCGCGACGCTGGATGGCATTTTCGTGAGCCGGTTCGGGAATGACTTCCTGGTGTATGCCCAGTCGCGGCTGGGATACACGCTCGGCCCGGCCGCCGTGCGCACCCAGGTCTATTGGAATGGCAACCTGACCATCGACACACAGGGTCAGGATTGGGCCAATTTCGGAGAAGCGGGCCCCGGTGTACGGATTTCGTCGCCCGTAATACCGCGTTCGGCTTATTTCAGCGTGGATGTGCTATGGGGAATGTACACGGCTTCCTGGAGGCCTCCGTATCGTGATGTGCGCATTGGACTTTGGTATGCGTTTACGCGTTAGCCGGGCGAGCCGTCGCCTGGGAGGTCTCGGCTTGTTGGCGCTGTCGGCTGCGCTGGCATCCGCGGCCGAGTTGCCGTCCTTCAGCGTGCTGACACCGGATGACCCCGGAGCCTGGCCGGAAATCCTTTCTTCTGTTGGCATCCAGCGGCACCCCACTTCGACGGCACGGATACTGGTGGCCCGCTCCGGCACGCCGGCTTCGGCCGAATGGACCGGCCGCGTGGAGCGCGGTACGATCTTGATCCTGGAGGGCGAATCGTCACTGGCCGAGATGTTCGGTTTCCGCCCCGGCAAAGAGAGCGTCCGCGTGACCAGCCTGACGGACGTCGCACGTCCCAAGCTGCCGATCGTTTGGGAGAAGGGGCTGGAGCTGCCGGTCTTCGAGCTGCCTGAGGGAGCTACCGTTTTCGCCCGGGAGCGGTGGACCGGAGCGCCCCTAACAGCCGGATTGCGCCGCGGCGCGGGCGCGGTCCTGTGGGTGGCGGCGCCTCCCGGAGAGCACGGCTATGAGCGGTTCCCGTACCTACTCAACGCATTGCTGGCCCTGGGCCTGGAGCCGCCTTTCCGGTCCTCTCGAACCTGGGCTTTCTTTGACTCGTCGTATCGGCTGCGGGCCGACCCGGATTACTTCGCCGCACGGTGGCGGGGAGCCGGAATCGCCGCCCTGCATGTCGCTGCGTGGCACTTTTTCGAGCCGGAGCCGGCCGGCGATGCGTACTTGAAGAAGTTGATCGAGGCTTGCCATCGCGAGGGCATCCTGGTATACGCCTGGCTTGAACTGCCGCACGTGAGCGAGAAGTTCTGGGATGACCATCCGGAGTGGCGCGAGAAGACCGCGGTTCTCCAGGACGCTCAGCTCGATTGGCGCAAGCTCATGAACGTGTACGACCGCGGCTGCTTCCGTGCGGTGGCGGCGGGGGTTCAACAACTTCTCGGGCGCTTCGACTGGGACGGCGTCAACCTGGCGGAGCTGTACTTCGAATCGCTCGAAGGCATCGATAACCCATCCCGCTTCACGCCCATGAACAACGGGGTGCGGGCCGCGTTTCGGAGCCAAAACGGGTTCGACCCGATAGAGCTTTTCGACCGGCGCAAAGACACGGCCTCGCGCAAGCTGTTCCTCGATTTCCGCAGCGATCTGGCGGCCCGCATGGAGGAGGAATGGCTCGGAGAGATCGAAAAGGCCCGCCGGCAGCACCCTCAGCTCGACCTGGTATTGACGCATGTGGACGACCGGCTCGATCCACACATTCGCGAGGCCATCGGCTCGGATGCGGCCAGGCTGATGCCGTTGCTGGAAAAGCACAACTTCACTTTTTTAGTGGAGGACCCGGCGACGCTGTGGAATCTGGGCGCGCGCCGCTATCTCGATATCGCCGGGCGCTACCGGCCACTGACGGCGCGGCAGGACCGGCTGGCGATCGATCTGAACGTGGTCGAGCGCTACCAGGACGTGTACCCTACCAAGCAGCAGACTGGAACGGAACTCTTCGAAATGGTCCACCAAGCGGCGGAGAGTTTCGCGCGCGTGGCGCTCTACTTCGAGAGCTCGCTGTTGCAGCCCGATTGGAACCTGCTGCCCGCGGCGGCTGCCACCGCGCGTGGGCAGAGCGGCGGCAAGAGGACCACAGTCGAGTCGGCGTCGGGCGTGGGCCTAGCTTGGAAGGGACCGGCGCTGGTGGATGGGCAGCCTTGGGCGGCATTCGATCCGGATGTGGTATGGCTGCCGGCCGGAAGGCATACCGTCGAGCCAGGACGGCGGCAGGTGGGGCTGCACCTTGTGCGGTTCAATGGCGATTTGAGGTCAGCCAGCGTGGTCGGCGCTTCGGAGATGCGGTTTTCCTATCAGAGCGGTGGACGCGCGTTTGCGATCCTGAATCGGACGCCCGTCCGCGTTGAGATCGATGGCTCGAAACAGACGCTTCAAATGGCTGGACCGGTCACCGTGATTCTCCCCGAAGGTCAACATGTCGTGACAATCGTGAGCCGGTGAGATAGGATGTCGGATGGCTCATGACGGATGTTGCGTTGCAGCCCGGGTCTACGGAGATTCCGGATAAGCTGTACTTCAAGATCGGGGAAGTTAGCGATTTGCTGGCGGTCGAGCCGTACGTCTTGCGGTATTGGGAGACGGTTTTTCCGGGGTTATCGCCCAAGAAATCGGGCACCGGACATCGGCTCTATAGGCGCAAAGACGTCGAGCTGCTGCTGCGGATCAAGTCGCTTCTCTATGAGAAGCGGTTCACGATCGAGGGCGCGCGGCACGCCCTGCAATCAGAGGGGCGGACAGCAAAGGCGCGCACCCCGAAGAAAGTTCAGCAGGAGCTGTTCTCCGAGGACCCGTTACCCGATATACGCAGAGAGCTGGCCGAGATTTTGGCGCTGTTGAAATAGCCCTGCGCTCAACTTTCGCCCACAATCGCGGTGTAGATGCGATCGAGGTCTTCGGCGGAGTAGTAGTCGATCTCAATCCGGCCCTTGTGCTTCGCCTTTTCAACCAACCGGACTTTGGTGGCCAGAACCCGCTCCATCTCCTGGATGGCCGCTTTCACGTTGGGATCGGCGACTTCATCGACATGCTTGGGCTTGCGGCTTTCCATCATACGCTGAGTGGTGCGCTCCATCTGGCGTACCGACCAGCCTTGCGCAACGGCCTTTTCGGCAACCTCGCGCTGAAGCTCAGGGGTGGGTAGCGACAGAAGGCACCGGGCGTGTCCGCCGCTGAGCCGGCGCTCCCCGACGAGCTGCTGGATGTCGGATGGGAGCTGGAGCAGACGAAGGAGATTCGTGATGGTGGTGCGGTCCTTGCCAGTGCGCTGGCCAATCTGCTCGGGAGAAAGCTGGAGCTCGCGGCCGAGCCGGTCGAAAGCCAGGGCGGTCTCGATGGGGTTCAGATCCTCGCGTTGGATGTTCTCGATCAGGGTGATTTCGAGGAGGCGGTCGTCGGGAATATCCTGTACGACTACGGGGACGCGGTCCACACCCGCTAACTTGGCGGCCCTCCAGCGGCGCTCGCCAGCCACGAGCTGGTAACGGTCGGCGGACGGGCGGACCACCAGCGGCTGAATGATGCCGTTGGTGCGGATCGATTGCGCGAGTTCGGAAAGGCGCTCGCTCTGAAACACGCGGCGGGGCTGGAGGGGATTCGGATCGATCAGGTCGATAGGGACGGAGCGGCCGGCTTCCTCGTGCGAAGCCTCCGGTTGCGGAATCGTGGGGCGGGTCGGCAGCAGGGCGCCCAGGCCCCTACCGAGTGCCCTGCGTGTGTTGTCGGGCTTGTTCATGATCGAGAATCTCTTTGGCGAGCTGGATGTAGCTTTCGGCGCCACGGGACCGGGGGTCGTAGACCAGAATCGGCTTACCGAAACTGGGAGCTTCCGCCAGACGGATGCTACGCGGAATGACGGTCTTGAAGATCTCGTCGTGGAAGAAGGACTTGAGATCGGCGGCGACCTGACGGGTCAGGTTGGTGCGGTCGTCGAACATGGTCAGGAGAATGCCTTCCACCTTGAGGGGATGGCCAAATGCGCTATGGATGCGGTCGATTGTGTCCATGAGTTCCGAGATGCCTTCGAGGGCAAAGAACTCGCATTGAATCGGGACCAGAACGGAATCGGCAGCCATGAGAGCGTTTAGGGTGAGGAGATCCAGAGCGGGAGGGCAGTCGATGAGAATAAAGCCATACTCGTCCCGGATCGGGGCGATTCGCTCGCGGAGCCGGGATTCACGCTTGGGAAGGCCCACCAGTTCCAGGTTGGCCCCTACGAGGTTCTTGTCCGCCGTGATGACGTGCAAGCCTTCAAATTCCGTAGGAACTATCGCGGACTGCGGTGACGCATTTCCCAGGATCACGTCATAGAGGCTGGGGCGGTCCTGGCCCTTTGCGACACCGAGACCAGTGGTGGCGTTGCCTTGCGGGTCTGAGTCGATTACGAGAACGCGAACGTCATTGGCCGCCAGGGAGGCGGCCAGGTTGATTGCGGTGGTAGTTTTCCCTACCCCACCCTTCTGGTTTGCAATCGCGAATACTCGGCTCAAGCGGCCATACTAGCATGAATGCGAAGATTGGCGGTCCAACGTTTCACGTGAAACAAGCTACGTCGTCAGGCCACCCACTGAATCCCTCCCGTTTCACGTGAAACAAACTTGCAGGCTGCAGCCAGCGAGGACAGCCGCTCGTTTCACGTGAGACATCTCACCCTCGAAACATCTCGCCGTGGCCACTTGGATACTCACAGCTCCCGCCGGCCCCTTCTCAGGAACCGCTCCGTTCCCCACGGCAGAGGAACGCCCGCGTCCCAGACGAACTCCATCCCGGCACCGGGCTCTTCCCTGCCAGTAAGAAGATCGGCATTCGGCGCCAGAACCTTTAACACGGGCGCCAGATCCTTATAGCTCACCGCCCGAGACAGAGCCCAATCGAACTCCGCCCCGCTCGCGGACACTTCCTCCGCGCGTTGCGCTAGCACCTTGATGTTCGACACCGAGCGGCTGGCCTCCTTTAGAAAGACCGCTTTCCGCTGGTGCGATTCCAGAAGCGTAACCGCGCAATCGGGCCTTAGAATCGCCACTGGGAGGCCAGGGAATCCCGCGCCCGAGCCGATATCAACAATTCGCAGCGGACCCTGCGGCAGATGAGCGGCCAGGAACAGCGACTCCCCGTAATGGCGCGTCACGATCTCGGCAGTATCTCTGATGGCGGTGAGATTGACCGTCCGGTTCCACTTGAGGAGCAACTCGTAGTGCCTCTCCAGGGCCGAGAATTGTTCCGGGCTGAGGTCCACGATTCCAGCGAGCGTTGCGTGCAGCAAGTCAGTGAACACGGGCGATACTCAAGTAGACGTCAAGCACGGCCACTGCCGCCGGCGTCACTCCTGGAATCCGGGCCGCCTGGCCCAAGGTCGCCGGCCGGACGCGTTCGAGCTTCTGGCGAATCTCGCGCGAAAGCCCCGGTATGCCCTCAAAGGCGAACCCCACCGGGATGTGCCTCCGCTCGGCATCTTTCAGGCGCTCCATCTGGCGCTCCTGCTGACCGATGTAGCCGCTGTACTTCGTCTCAATCTCGACGCTCTCCACGAGTCCGCGCGCCGGTTCCTCGCCCAGCACCTCGCGCACCCAACCGGCGATCTCGGCGATTCCCGCTTCCGGCCGCTTCAGCCGCTGCCCGTTGGGATGCGCCGCCAACGCGCCCTGCAGGCGCTTCTTCTGAGCCTGCTTGCGCGTGAAAACCGCCCAGCGCGCGTCATCCACCAAACCGACGCGCCGGCCCAGAGGCGTCAGCCGCTCGTCGGCGTTGTCGATGCGCAAATGCAGGCGGAACTCGGCGCGCGAGGTAAACATCCGATACGGCTCGTCGGCGCCCTTGGTGACCAGGTCATCGATCAGGATACCGGTGTACCCCTCGGTCCGGCCAATCGCAATCGGCTCCTCGCCCGTGACCCCGCGGGCGGCGTTGATCCCGGCCACCAGTCCCTGGCACCCCGCCTCTTCGTATCCCGATGTGCCGTTGATCTGCCCGGCCAGGTACAGTCCCGGGATCGCCTTCACTTCCAGGCTGTGATTGAGCTCCCGCGGATCGATGGCATCGTACTCGATCGCGTAGCCCGGCCGGATCATCCCGGCGCGCTCCAGCCCGGGGATCGACGCCACCATGGCTTCCTGAACGTCGATCGGCATGCTGGTCGACATGCCGTTCACATACACCTCGTGCGTATCCAGGCCCTCGGGTTCGAGGAAGATCTGGTGCCGCGCCTTGTCCGGAAATTTGACGATCTTATCCTCGATCGATGGGCAATAGCGCGGGCCGATGCCCTCGATCTGCCCGCTGTAGAGCGGAGACCGCGGAATCGCCTCCCGCAGAATCCGGTGCGTCTCCTCAGTGGTGTAAGCGATGTGGCATTCGACCTGGGGCCGGTCGATGCGCTCCGTCATGAATGAGAACGGCGTGGGATTCGCGTCGCCGGGTTGCGCCTCGAAGCGGCTCCAATCGATTGTCCGGCCGTCCAAGCGCGGAGGCGTGCCAGTCTTGAGGCGTATCCAGTGCAGGCCTAAGGTCCGCAGTTGGTTCCCCAGCAACTCCGAGGACGCCTCGCCGTTACGGCCGCAGGTGTAGCGCATCTCGCCGACGTGTGCCAGGCCGTTCAGAAAAGTACCCGTCGTGACGACCACCGCGCCCGCTTCGATTGACCGGCCGTCGCGCAGCGCCACTCCAGAAGCGCGCCCATCGCGCAGGATCAGCGCCGCGACTTCCGCCTGCTTGATGCGCAGATTCGGCTCGCTCTCGAGCACCTCGCGCATACGGGCGCGGTATCGCTTCTTATCCATTTGCGCGCGCGGCGACCAAACCGCCGGCCCCCGGCTGGTATTCAGCAAGCGGAACTGGATTCCCACGGCATCCGCAACCAACCCCATGACACCGCCGAGCGCGTCGATCTCGCGGACCAGGTGGCCCTTGGCGATCCCGCCGATGGCCGGATTGCAAGACATCTGCGCAATGAGGTCCAGATTCATCGTGACGATGGCGGTGGGCGCGCCCATGCGCGCAGATGCGCAGGCGGCCTCGCATCCGGCATGGCCCGCGCCGATCACCACCACGTCGTACCTCTCGAGCATTGATATCATTGTATCGAATGAACATTCTGGTCCTTGGCGGCGGCGGGCGCGAGCACGCCCTCGCCTGGAAAGTGGCGCAGTCGGCCGGCGTTCGCGTCTTTGCAGCGCCCGGGAATCCCGGCATAGCGCGCATTGGAACCTGCATCCCGGCGGGCGATGGTTCCCCCGCGGCGTTCCTTGAAGCCGCTGAAGCGGTAGACGCCGGACTCACGGTGGTCGGGCCGGAGGTGCCCCTGGTCAATGGCGTGGTGGATCGCTTCCGTTCCGCCGGGCGTCTGATCGTCGGCCCGGATCGGGAAGCCGCGCGCCTTGAAGGCAGCAAAGTTTTCGCAAAGTCCTTTTTCACGCAAAGAGACCTTCCCACGGCGGCCTTTATTTCCGCGAGCCACCCGGCCGAGGCGCGCCTCGCCATGGACCGCTTCGGCTTCCCTGTGGTCTTCAAGGCAGACGGCCTGGCGGCCGGAAAGGGCGTCATCGTGGCCCATGATCGCGCCGAGGCCGAAGCCGCGCTCAACACCCTGAAGGGGCCCCTGGTGGTGGAGGAATTCCTGCGCGGCCGCGAAGTCAGCTTCATCGCGCTCTGCGACGGCCGCGACGCGCTGCCGCTGGCTCCCACCGAAGACCACAAGGCCGTCTTCGATGGCGACACTGGCCCGAACACGGGCGGCATGGGCGCATACTGCGACGACGCCATCCTCACCGCCGCCGAGACGCGCTGGATCATGGATCGCATCATCCTGCCCACGGTCGAGGCTACGCGCTTCACCGGATTCCTCTACGCCGGGATGATGATGACATCGGCCGGCCCGCGGATACTCGAGTTCAACGTGCGGATGGGCGATCCGGAGGCGCAGCCGCTCATGCACCGCATGGCTTCGGACTTTGTGCCGGCCCTGGTGGCCGCGGCGGAAGGCCAGCTTCGATCGGCGTCGCTCGAATGGCGCCAGGGTCCCAGCGTCTGTGTCGTCGAGGCCTCGGGCGGCTATCCGGGCGCGTATGAAACCGGCAAAGCCATCCAGGGTATCGAGGCCGCCGAAGCCACCGGCGCCACGGTGTTTCACGCGGGGACGCGCATGGGCGCCCGGGGTCTCGAGACCGCCGGAGGCCGCGTGCTGGGCGTAACCGCTTCCGGCGACAACCTCGCGGCCGCCATCGAAAACGCCTACGCCGCGGCGCGCCGCATCCATTTCGAGGGAATGCATTACCGGAGCGACATTGGCCGCAAGGGCCTCGAACGCTACAATAAATGACAGCGGGGACGTAGCTCAGATGGATAGAGCGGTCGCCTCCTAAGCGACAGGTCGGCGGTTCGAATCCGCCCGTCCCTACCAGACGCTCCGCAGGCGGTAAAATAAGAGTATCCTTGCATGAACCTCCCCCAGGCGGTAGAGGTGTGCCGCCATCGAGGAGCCATTCGGACGATGCCTTTTGTTCACCTGCACTGCCACACGGATTATTCCCTGCTCGATGGCGCCTGCGACATCGGCCAGTTGATGCAGGCCGTGGCGGCGCAGAAAATGCCGGCCGTGGCCATGACCGACCACGGGAATCTTTTCGGCGCGGTGAAGTTTTATAACGCCGCCAAAGAGGCCGGTATTCACCCGGTGATCGGCTGCGAAGCTTATATTTCGCAGCAAGGGCACGCCACCCGCTCGGACACCGACCGCTATAACCACCTGGTGCTGCTCTGCGAAAACCAGGAGGGCTACCGCAACCTCATCAAGCTGGTCTCCACCTCTTACCTGGAAGGCTTCTATTACAAGCCGCGCATCGATCTCGACCTGCTGGCCAGCCATTCGAAGGGGCTGATCGGGCTGTCGGCCTGCCTGCGCGGCCACATCGCCGAGACCATCCTCTCGCAGAAGTACGAAGACGCGCGCCGCCTGGCCCACACGTATGGCGATATCTTCGGGCGCAACAACTTCTTCCTGGAAGTCCAGGACCACCATCTCGAGCAGGATAAGCGCCTCACGCCCGAGTTGAACCGCCTCTCGCAGGAAACCGGGATCAAGCTGGTGGCCACCAACGATTCCCACTACCTGCGTAAAGAGGACGCGCGCGCGCACGAAATCCTGCTGTGCATCCAGACCGGCAAGAACATGAACGACCCCAGCCGGATGCGCTGGGCCACG
>CAYRWE010000009.1:0-48322 GCA_964427655.1 uncultured Solibacteraceae bacterium
ATAGAGACGCTGCGTTGTGGTTATCGGTTACTACTTCCGCCGCACTACACTAGATCATAGCGAGCGTCGACGAGGGCTACGTCCGCGGCGAGGTAACGGATACTCTCGACCGTGAGCGTGCGCTTTCCTCCGGTCGCTCCCGAACTGGCCATAGTGCCGCGGACTACTGCGTCGCGGCCCTTCCGCCACTCGCCGGAGGAAACCAGTTGGTCGCTATCGGCCGTGAACAGTGCCGCGACGCCATTCGCATCCGTGGCGTTGCGGGCGTCTTCGTACTTTTTCACAACGTCCCGGATCGCCTCGTCGCCGCCGCCAGCGGAGCCCGACTGGCCGAACGAGAACCCGCTCAACAGAAGGAGTGAGATCACTAGGCACAGACGCATCGCTTACCTCCAACCTCGTCGGCGGCCAGTGTACCACGATCTCCGCTTGGCGTCCCCCTGCACGGTTGAAGTGCCTTCCGCTCACTGGAAATATTGAGGCCCTTCCAGATTGTGACGCTCCACGCATTCCGGCCCGGAGGCGCAAAGCGCGGCTCGAAAGGGCCAGCGTTAGCCGCGGACCATCCGCGGCGTTCAAGCCGAGAGGCTCTTCTTCCTCAATTCACCAATGACTGCACCACCAAGCAGCATATAAAAGAACCCGACGACGAGAATGACTGCGAAGCATGACGGCACGACAAGCCAGTCCGACCCGTGAGGGAACATTCCCTTGCCGCTCCAGTACAGAAATAGCGGGGCGAACGTGATTGAGACCCCCTGCAACGCGGCCACAATCCAATACAGAGGAGAGTGAACGATCCTTACCCACTTGGAGTCAATCTCGATGGTCACCTTGTCCATGTGTGTGCTCCTCCAGTCTAAACTTGTGCCGACCCGTAAAATTCCCGAAGAGGCCTGGCTGAGCGGCGGCTTCCCCTACAGCCGGAGCGGCCGCCGAGTAGCAGGGCTCAGGTCACTGGGGCCGGATTGAACAGGATCAGGGCGTTGTGAATCCCCCAATGGTCCGCCCATGTTTTCTTCCGTCCACTGGCGACTTCCAGGATCAGCCGGAACAACTCCCAGCCGACTTCCTCGATGGTCGCCGTCCCGCTGGCGATTCGTCCGGCGTCAAGATCGATGAGGTCATGCCACTGTTCGGCCAGCGCAGTTCGTGTCGCGACCTTGATGACCGGCGCCATGGCTAGATTGTAGGGCGTGCCGCGTCCGGTAGTAAAGACCTCAATATTCATACCCGCCGCCACCTGTAAGGTGCCGGCCACGAAATCGCTGGCGGGCGTGGCGGCATAGATTAGTCCCTTGCGGGTCGCCCGTTGGCCGGGCGAGAGCACTTCGACGATCGGGCTGGTTCCGGATTTGGCAATGGATCCCAGAGCCTTCTCGACGACGTTAGCCAATCCCCCTTTCTTATTGCCGGGCGTTGGATTGGCGCTGCGGTCGGCATCGCCGGAGGCCAGGTATCGGTCGTACCAATCCATTTCGCGAATCAGGGCGCGGGCCACTTCCACAGTAGCGGCGCGGGGAGTCAGCAGATGGATGGCGTCGCGGACTTCGGTGACTTCCGAGAACATCACGGTGGCCCCAGCACGGACCAGCAGGTCGGCGGCGAAACCGACCGCCGGATTAGCAGTGATCCCGGAGAAGGCGTCCGACCCCCCGCACTTCATGCCAACCACCAGATCGGCCGCGGGGCAGGTGACGCGACGGCGCCCGTCGAGCGCCGCCAGGCGTTTTTCGGCCATCGCAATAATCGACGCGACCATGTCTCCAAAACCACGATGAGCCTCATCCTGTAGCATCACGATGCCAGAGTCGTCGAAGCGGGCTGCGCCCTCGGCCGGCAGCAGGCGTTCCGGCTGCAATTTCTCGCACCCCAAACCGACGATCATAACGGCACCACCCAAATTAGGATTGAGGGCCAGGTTCTGCAGCGTACGAATCGGGATTATCGCATTGGGCGCATCGATGGCCACTCCACAGCCGTACGCGTGGTTCAAAGCGACGACGTCTTCGACATTAGGGAAACGCGGCAGCAGTTCGTCTTTGATTCGCTTGACCGCATACTCCACAACGCCGGCGACGCATTGTACGGAGGTGCTGATGCCCAACAGATTCTTGGTCCCGGCCGAGCCATCAGGGTTGCGGAAGCCTTCGAACGTATAGCCTTCGAGCGCGGGCAGGGGTTTGGGAGTTGCCGTCGCCAGCGGCAGGTTCTCGAAATCCGGAGGCGTGGGCAGGCGAACCATCGTTTCATCGATCCACCTCCCCTTGGCGATCGGTTTGGTCGCATAGCCGATCACCTGGCCATAACGCCGAATTGGCGCGTCCTTCGCCAGGTCTTCGAGCGCGATCTTGTGCGCTTGCGGCACCGCTTCCAGCAAAATCAGGCCGTCAGAGAAGGCCGTGCCGGGCGGCAGGCCGCCAGGGTTGACCACGATGGCCACGTTGTCGCTTGCGTCGATGCGAATGTAACGGGGAGTCTCTGTCATTATGTTTCCACCAGTTCCATGCGTTTGATATCTCCGACGATCACTAGATAACTGACGATGTTGAGGAGTGCATTGGCCCCGACGAAGATCAGCGCGCCATTGAAGGATCCAGTCGTCCCGACGATGTAGCCGATGGCGATGGGCGTGGTGATCGCCGACATGCTTCCGATGAAATTGAACAATCCGCCGGCCAGGCCGACAGCTTCCTTGGGCGAGGTGTCGGAGACAACGGCCCACCCGAGGGCACCAAATCCCTTGCCTAGAAAAGCCAGGGCCATGATGGCGACAATCAACCACTCGACGTGCAGGTAATTGCAGGCGATCATAGTGGTCGACATCAGCATACCGAGGACGATGGGCAGTTTGCGCGCGAACGTGAGGCTGCGGCCCCGCTTCAACAAACGGTCCGAAACGATGCCCCCCGACACGCCGCCGACGAACCCGCAGGCTGCCGGAACGGAGGCCACGAAACCGGCTTTGAGGATGGACATGCCGCGGGCCTGGACGAGATAGACCGGGAACCATGTCAGAAAGAAGTAGTCGACGGTGTTCAAACCATATTGCCCCAGGTAAATGCCAAGTAACATGCGGTTGGACAACAGTTGTTTGACGATTGCCCATCGTGAGGCTGTCCCGGCCTTGCGGTGGTCGATATTCACCAGGGCGCCTCCGCGCTCGATCGATTCGAACTCCGCCTGGCCCAACCAAGGATGGTCCTTCGGATTGAACAGCGTCCTGGCCCAGACGATGGCCAGGAAGAAGACGACGCAGCCTATGACCACGAACACCCAATGCCAGCCGAACCGGTGGGTAATCCAGCCCATCAGCGGCGCAAAAAGAATAGTGCCGAAGTATTGAGCGGAATTAAAGATAGCCGATGCCATGCCGCGTTCATGGGTCGGAAACCAAGCTGAGACGATGCGGCTGTTGGCGGGGAAACAGGGCGACTCGGCCAGACCGACGAGGAAGCGCAGAGCGAACAACGCGAGGACCGCGGTGGTAACGCCGAGCATCCAGACTCCACCCTGCAGGGTGGTGAAGCACGACCAGACGAACAGGCTTATAACATAGACCTTCTTCGATCCGAAGCGGTCCAGCAACCAGCCGCCTGGAAGTTGGCCGATCACGTAGGCCCAGCCGAACGCGGAAAAAACATAACCCATGGTCACGGCGTCGAGCCTAAAATCCTTGGCTATGGCCGGGCCGGCGATCGAAATCGCCGCGCGGTCTGCATAGTTCACAGAGGTCAGGACGAATAGCATCGACAACACGAAGTATCGTAAATGGCCGGGCTTTGGGAGACAGTCGGCGGATCTCGTTTCCATTGCGCGCGGCTTCTGACGGGCGGTGCCGGCCGTTTCCTGCATGCGAGTAATGGTAGCGCCAATCCTCGGACGCGTCGAAGGTCGAAGAGCGCTCTTTGAAGTGGTGTTCGCCATCGAGGACAGGAGAATGGAATCCGCGGATATCGGTGAAAGTGGTCCCCGTTTGGTCGGGGAAAATTGGAAACAGAGATGTGCTCCGCTGCCGAGCGCGTTCCCGACGACAAGCGCGTATCACAAGGCCAGTTCGATTTGATTGAAGATCGATCGACATGGTACTGTGGGAGCTTGCCGAGGTGCCCGCGCGTTAACGGGCGACAAGGGGAATAAAGGAGTCGAACAACGTGAAGAAGACCGAGAAGGGTGTTATAGCTTTCCGAAAGGCTTGCAAGGCCACCGGAACGGGCCTGTCCCATTACATTTTGATGGAAGCGAAGGCCAAGAAGTAATACCGTAGCGTTGCCGGGTGACGCTCGTGGTGGCCATCCGATGCCGTATCGCAAACGGGATCGTGCCGAAACAGTGGAAACTTAGGGTGAATTGAGAGACGTAAAAGAGCGGACCGCGGTGAGGGCTTCGTCGCGCGGGCTGCATTTCAACACGGGAAACGGCCCAGCGATGGTGCCCGTGGACATCGGGCATTCGGAGTACATGGGACTTCTCGACCCCGACGCGGCTTTCTGGTCGCTGGTCAAGAAGGAGCTGCTGGCCGATGCCTTGGTCAGCGGCGGCCCGTTCATGAAGCAGTATGTGCGGCGCCGCGAGCGTCTCATGACGGAGATTAGCGGCCTGCGCTTTGGACTGACGCCCTCGGCCGTCTACTTTAACCCCACCGACCGCTGCAACCTCAACTGCTGTTACTGTTATATCCCCGAGAACCTGCGGCAACGGGGCAAGACCATGACGCCGGAGCGTTTGATCGAGGCACTGGAGATTCTCAAACGCTACTTTGGCAAAAAACTGCCCAAGGGCGCCAGGCCTCAGATCGTGTTTCACGGCGCCGAACCGATGCTCGCGCGCGAAGCGGTCTTCGCCGGCATTGAGGCTTTCGGACGGGATTTCCGCTTCGGCGTGCAGACCAACGGCACTTTATTGGACGATGAAGCCGTGGCCTTCCTGATCTCGCGCGACGTTGGTATCGGCCTGTCTCTTGACGCTCACGTCGATCGCATCGCTACCCGCACGCGCAGCACGTGGGCGCGGGCAAGCGTCTTTGGCAAGGTGGTCGCGGCGATGGAAAAGCTGCGCGACTACTCCAACTTCAACGTCATCTGCACTGTCACGCGCGAGAACATGCGCCACCTAAATTCCATCGTGGACTACTTCCACGATTTCCGGGTGCCGGTGTGCATGTTGAACCCGGTGCGCTGCACGCGCCAGGGTGCGCGCGATGTCCGGCCCGCCGACCACGAGCTGTGGAAGTATTACTCGTCGGCGCTGGACCGCACCTACGAGCTATATAGGGAGACCGGACGGAAGCTGATAGTGGCCAACTTCGCCAATGTACTGGTGGGTATCGTGGCCCCAGCGGCGCGGCGCCTGATGTGCGATATCTCGCCCTGCGGCGGCGGCCGGTGTTTCTTCGCCGTGTCGGCCTCGGGAGACCTTTTCCCCTGCAGCGAATTCGTTGGCACGAAGGATTTCCTGGGTGGCAACCTGTTCACCGGCTCCATTGAAGAGGCGCTGGAATCCGAGGCGTTTCGACGGGTGACAGGACGCCGAGTCGAAGACATCGACCCTTGCAAGCGTTGCGCCGCGCGCCATTTCTGCGGCTCGCCTTGTCCAGCCGAGGCGCACGAGATGAACGGCGGCATGGATCGCCCCGGCGCTTTCTGCGAACTCTACGAGGAACAGGTTCGCTACGCACTGCGCCTGATCGCCGACGGCCGCTACGAAGCCTTCCTGTGGGAGGGTTGGGACAAGGACACCACCACGACCATCGATATCAGGTCGTTGTAGATTGACGCGGCGGGAACAACGTGATAGTTTAGAATTCCCTGAGGTGCTCGTTATTAAAGCGAGTGAAAAGGGAAGCGGGTGTAAATCCCGCACGGTCCCGCCACTGTGAGCAGCGAGCGGCCGGCGTAATCAGCCACTGTTCTTCGGAACGGGAAGGTAAGCCGGTTTAGCTAGGACCTGCAAGTCAGGAGACCTGCCTCGGGTAATGCCGGCCGCTATGCTTCGGGCGAAAGCAGATCGTGCGGAAGGCAACCTGATCGCGCAGGTTGCTTCCCTCCGTTTTTCCTTCTTCCCTCTTGCTGAGGCGTATGTGGCTTTCTGAATCGAGGCCCGGACTCCTCTGCGATGCTAACCCTGATTCTCGGCGGTGCTAGAAGCGGTAAATCCCGTTTGGCCCAGCGATTGGCGGCCCAAGCGGGCCGGGTTACGTATATCGCTACCCTCCAAGCGGGCGATGACCCGGAGATGGTGGCGCGGATCGAACGCCATCGCGCAGACCGGCCGGACTCGTGGCGGACGATCGAAGAACCTCTGGCATTGGCCGATGCGGTGGAGCGCTCCGCGAACGAGGCCGGTGCGATCGTGGTCGATTGTCTGACGATCTGGCTCAGCAACTTATCCTGGCAGTATCGGGATAGGACAGCCCGGCAAGTGGAAGATGCTGCACGCGCCGAACTTCAACGGCTGGCCGCCGCGGCGCGGGGGTGCCATCTCATTCTGGTTTCCAATGAACTCGGTTGCGCAACAGTTCCCGAGTCCGCGGTGGCGCGTGCATTCCGCGACGCCCAAGGACTCCTGAACCAGTGGGCCGCCGCAGCCGCGGATGAGGTGATCTTCACTGTGGCCGGGCTCCCGCTCTATCTGAAAACGGCTCGACGGGAGGCAGGCGCGCAATGAGCCTGCCTCGAATTGTCATTGCGGGAACCCACAGCGGCGTCGGGAAGACCACAGTCGCGACCGGCATCATGGCCGCGCTCCGCCAGCGCGGGCTGCGGGTTCAGGCTTTCAAGGTGGGTCCCGACTTCATCGATCCCACGTTCCATCATGCTGCCACGGGAAGACCGAGCCGCAATCTCGACAGTTGGATGCTATCGCGAGAGACGAATCTCAATATCTTCGCGCGCGCGACCGCCGATGCGGACGTGGCCGTTATCGAAGGAGTGATGGGTCTCTTTGACGGCAAAGGCGGTCAGTCGCTTGCGGGCACGACGGCCGAGATAGCCCTATGGCTGGATGCGACGGTCGTCCTGGTGCTGGACGCGGCAGCTATGGCGGGGAGCGCGGCCGCGGTTGTGCACGGTTTCGATACCCTGCTTCCCCAGTTACAGGTGTCGGCGGTTATCTGTAATAACGTGGGAAGCGCAGCCCACTATGCTTGCCTGCGCGACGCGATGGCTTCGCGTTGCCGCTCCACGCCGATCGGCTATCTGCCTCGTAACGATGACTTCTCGATTCCCGAACGGCATCTGGGGCTGCATCTGGCGCACGAGGCGCTGACGAGGGAACGTCTTGACCGGCTCGCGGAGTGGATCGCTTCTCATCTGGACCTGGATCGTTTGTTGGCGTTGAGTTCGCGCTCCGGATGTTCCGTGACGCCCCTGAGCGATGTCGCCGAGAAGCCTAAGCTCGCACGCATCGGCATTGCTCGTGACGCAGCCTTTTGCTTTTACTATCACGACAACCTGGAACTGCTGAGCGCGTCGGGTGCGGAACTCATCGACTTCAGCCCAATTGCGGATCGGACGTTGCCGCCACAACTCGACGGGATCTATTTCGGCGGCGGTTATCCCGAGATCCACGCAGAGGCCCTGTCGGCGAATGAAACCATGCGAACGGCGATCCTGGAATTCGCCGCGAACGAATCTCCGGTCTATGCCGAGTGCGGCGGCTTCATGTATCTAACGGAAGCGATTGTCGACGGGGAGGGGCGCGCTTGGCCGATGGTTGGGATTTTCCCGACCTGCGCCCGCATGCACGATCGAATGGTGAAGCTCGCTTACACCGAGGTGGAAGCCGGCGACGCAGATGGCTGGCTGGCGCCGGGCGAGTGCGCGCGCGGACACGAGTTCCGTTATTCCGTTATCGATCCCATGCCCGGCACGATTCGGCGTGTCTATCGAGGAGCGGCAGAGGGCTATCAAGCGCGGTCCGTTCTTGCGAGCTACGTGCATCTGCATTTCCTGTCCTGTCCGAGTTTCGCCGAAAGATTCGTCCGCGATTGTGCCCGGCGGCGCACCAAACCTACAAAATGAAACGATCATTGCTCTGTTTACTCACTTATTCCGCACTCTCCTCGGTGCTATTGCGCGCGGAATCGGGAGCTTCCCTTTCCGGAACCGTCAAGGATCCGCAGGGCCAGCCCGTTCCCGGAGCGACGCTTACCTTAGTCTCACGCACCGGCGCAGCGGAGAACGCCACTACCAGCGATTTCTCGGGCGCCTACCGCTTCGGTGGCTTGCCTGATGGCGACTACCTGCTGCGAGCCAACGCATCCGGATTTGCGCCGTTTCTCTCCGAGGAGATCCGTCTGGCCGCCGGCGGTATGGAGAAGCGGGATATCGCCCTCCAACTGGCCGGGGTGCACGAGCAAATCGTGGTCACTGCCTCTGGCACTCCCCAACTTCCCGAACAGGTCTCCAAGACAACCACTGTTATCGACCAGACCGACGCCGACGCCCGCGATGCAGCCACACTCGCCGACGTGGTGGGCCTGGCGCCGGGCGTACACGTGCAACAACTCGGCGGCCCGGGATCCTTCACCAGCATCCAGATGCGCGGCCTTCGCAGTGAGGACACAGCGATATTAGTGGACGGTCTCAGACTGCGCGACGCCTCGGCTACGCAAGCGGGCGCCACCAGTTTGATAGAAGACCTGCTGTTTACGAATGTCAGCCAGGTGGAGGTAATGGCCGGCTCCGGATCGTCGCTCTATGGAAGCAATGCGATTGGCGGTGTGATCAACGTAATCACCGATGAAGGCGGCGGGCGCACGCGCGGGAGCGTGTTATTGGAAGGCGGATCTCTCGGCCTCTTTCGTGGGCGCGCGCAGCTTTCGGGCGGATTCCGTCGCGACAAGATAGGGTACAGTTTAGGTGTTGCGGATACGGACGTAACCGGAGGGGTGGGCGGAGATGCTCCTTTCCGCGACGTCAGCACGCAAGGCCGCATGACGTTTCACCTGGCGCCCTCCATCCGTTTGACGGCACGTATTTACGGCGCGGATTCCTTCAGTAAGGTCCGCGGCGAGCCGGATATGATTGGCAATCCATCGGGCTTCGGCATTGTCGACGCGATCCCGCTTTCGCCGGCGCTGAGCGCGCTCTACCAGAACGGAACTCCTCTGTCGCAGATGAGCACGGGTAATGCGACATTCATTCCCGCGCCCGACAATCCGGACTCCACACGCGCGGCCCGCTTCATAGACTCGGCGCTGATTCTGAACGGCCAGGCTTCGCCCCAGCTCGACTACTCGGCAAGCTATCAGCTTGTCTCCAACAGCCGCCGCTACGGGGATGGACCCGCGGGAGTCGATTATCAACCCGACGGCAGCACGCGCTCGCTCTATGACGGCCGCATTCAGACGGTGGACGCGCAGCTCCACTACCGCGTGGGATTCAACCTCCTGAGCGGCGGGTACGAATTCGAAAACGAGAACTTCGCGAACGACAACACCGACCAGAGCGACCCCGCATCGGCCAACGCGACCAATGTGACACAGCGAAGCCAGAGCGTTTTCGTGCAGGACCAGGCGCGCTTTCTGGACGGCCGCCTCCAGGTTTCCGGTGCGTTCCGGACCCAGCTCTTCGCGCTCGATACGCCCATCTTCCTCCCCGCGGCATCGGCGCCGTATCAAGGCATCGCGTTCTCATCGCCGACTCCCGCCTACACCGGCGACGCGTCCATCGCATACTTGTTCCGCGAAACGGGAACCAAACTGCGCGCTCACGCCGGCCGCGGGTATCGCGCGCCTTCGCTGTTCGAGAGGTTCGGAGCCGCGTACGATCCGGTTTACGGGTATTCCGTTTACGGCGATCCGCGGCTGAAGCCGGAACATTCGACCGGTCTCGACGGAGGCATCGACCAGACGTTCGTCAATGGCCGCCTGAAGATCTCGGCGAGTTACTTTTATACCTGGCTCCAGAACGTCATTAATTTCGATACGTCGGGCTTGATCAATCCGGCCACCGATCCGTTTGGCCGCTATATCGGCTATCTGAATACACAAGGCGGAATCTCGCGCGGCCTCGAAACCAGCGCGTCCGTTGCGCCGGTTCGCTCGCTGAAAGTCACGACGGCGTACACGTATGTGAACGCGATCGAGCGCACTCCGATCGTTGGCGACGTCCTCCAGACCTTCGTGGTTCCCAAAAATCAGGCTTCTCTTCTGGTGACCGAGCAGCCAACCTCCCGGCTGATGCTGACCTGCGACACGGTCGCATCCAGCAGCTATCTGGCGCCGATCTATGGTGACGTGGTGACGCAAACCTACCGCTTCGATGGAATCCACAAGGTTAACGTGGGGGCCAGTTATCGGATTCCGTTCCAGGAGTACCGGGCCATCCGTCTTTTCGTGCGCGCGGATAATATCTCCAATCAGATCTATTTCGAAAGCGGATTTCTCACCGCTGGACGAACAGCGACCGGCGGTTTGCAATATGAGTTCTGACATGAGAAGAACGTTTTTGGCCGCTCTGCTTTTCGCGATGTGCGCCGCCGGCGCGGACGCGCCGCGCCGCATTGTGTCTCTATCGCCGAACGTCACCGAGATGCTCTACGGCATCGGCGCCTTCGGTCAGGTGGTCGGGATTTCGGATTACTGCACCTATCCGGAAGCGGTGAACCGCGTGCCCAGTGTCGGCGGCTGGCAGAACTTCGATCTCGAGAGGATCGCCGCGCTACGACCGGATCTGGTGATTGTGGACGATGGGCAGCAGGTTGTTGTCGCAGACAATTTCAAGAAGCTTGGCCTCCCCGTGATGGCGGTCACGGATCGCACAGTGCAGGATGTGTGCGCAGCGATGGTAGTGCTGGGGCGAGCTACCGGGCATGCCGAAGGGGCCGAGAAACTGGTCGCGGCCACGCGCGCCGAGTTACTCCGCATCTCCCGGCAAACCGCGCCTCTTCCGAGGCCAAAGGTGATTCTGATCGTCGACCGCACTCCCGGAACCCTGCGCGATCTTTATACCGCGACCGACGGCGGCTACCTGGCTGAGTTAGTGGCCATCGCAGGCGGCCGAATTGCCGCGCCGGCAGCCCCGAGCGGTTACGGAAAGCTGAGCAAGGAGGATCTTCTCGCCATCAATCCCGAGGTGATCCTCGATTTCATTCACGGCATCAAGGTTCCCTCCGGCGATCCCTTGGAAGCGTGGCAGGAGATGGCCGTGTTGAAGGCAGTGCGCTCCCATCGGATCTACGGCGTCAACGAAGACTTCGTTCCACACGCCTCGCAACGCATGGTGCAGACAGCGGCGCTCTTCGCTCGTCTGATTCACCCAGGAGTTCAATGAAGCCCTTCTTCGAGGCGCGACATCTCGCGTACACCTATCCGCGCGGCCCGCTTGCGGTTCGGGACATCAGTCTGTCTGTCGCGCGCGCTTCCATGACGGCCGTGATCGGCGCCAACGGTTCGGGGAAATCCACTTTCATACGTATGCTGGCCGGTCTCCTGCGGCCATCTGCGGGAGAGATTCTGCTGGATGGTTTGGCGCTGGCGAAATGGCCGCCCCGCTTGCGCGCCCGCGAGATTGCCTTCATGCCGCAAGCCACTGCGACGGTCTTCCCATTTCGTGTCCTCGACGTGGTTTTGAGCGGCAGGACGCCGCACGTACCGCAATTCCGCCTGGAAAATGAGGCCGACCGCGAAAAGGCCATGCAAGCGCTCGAAAGCGCGGGAGCCGCGCATCTGGCGGATCGCTACGTCACGGCGCTCTCCGGCGGCGAGAAACAGATGGTGACGCTGGCGCGCGCACTCGCCCAGGAGCCGCGCCTGTTGTTGCTGGATGAACCATCCACATCGCTCGATCTGAAACACCGCGCGGCCTTGATGCGCACACTCGCCCGTCTGCGCGAGCAGCGTGGTCTGAGCATCGTCATGGTCACGCACGATCTGCAGTTGACGGGATCGCTGTTCGACAGCATCGTCGCCCTGACCTGCGGAGAAGTGACCGCGCAGGGCCGTCCGGACGAAGTGTTGCAGAGCGATCTGCTCGCCCGGGTGTACGGGGAGCCCAACGTGCGGGCCCGCCGCATCGGCGATCAGACGCTGGTTTGGATCGAAGCATGAGCACCGCACCTGTCCTGTCACTGCCGAAACGGCTTTTCCGCGCGCTGTCGGTGCTGACGTTGCTGTTGATCGCCGCGACAGCCGTCGGTTTGGCGGTGGGCCGGCAGCGGCTGGACTTCTCCGGACTGCTTTCCGATCCATTTGCGCGGACACTGTTTTTCCAGCTTCGCTTGCCGCGCGTGTTGATGGCCCTGTTGATTGGCGCCTCGCTGGCGGTGTCGGGAGCGGCGCTGCAGGCTCTCTTCCGAAATCCGCTCGCCGATCCTTACACTCTGGGCGTCTCTGGCGGTGGCGCGTTTGGTGCCAGTGTCGCGATTGCGCTGGGCCTGAGCTTTCGCGTACTGGGAATCCCATTCGTATTCTTCGCATCCTTTCTGGGAGCCATGCTGGCCGTTTTCCTGGTGCGCACTATCGCTCGGACGGGAGCCGTGACGCTGCCCGGCGCGCTGCTGCTCTCCGGCGTAGTGGTGAACCTTGTCTCCGCCGCCGCGGTGCTGACGCTGCAATATCTAATGGACCCGAGCGGCGCGTTGCGCATTCTCCGCTGGATGGTCGGCAGCCTGGACGTGGTGGGGATCGCGCCCATCGGCCGCATGCTCCTTCTGCTGGGTCCGGCGTGGCTGGCGCTGCTTGCGCTCTCGACACAACTCCACTTGCTCGCCATCGATGAAGATACCGCCGGCACGCTCGGCGTGAATGTCACCCGCTGCAATACCGCGGTCCACATGCTCTGTTCGCTCATCGTGGGAGTGACGGTTGCGGCCGGTGGCGCCATCGGATTCGTCGGACTCATTGTGCCACACGCGGTGAGATTCCTGTTTGGAGAGGATCTGCGCATTGTTTTGCCGGGTTCGCTGCTGATGGGCGCGGCCTTCCTGGTTTTGGCCGATGCGCTGGCTCGGATCGCGCTTCCTTCCGGTGAATTGCCCGTGGGGGCGATTACCGGGCTGCTCGGTGGCCCCGCATTTCTCTGGCTTTTGCGGCGGCGTCAGCAATACACGGTCGTATGATGCAGGCTAATCCTCCTCTTGGTATCGCGTGTCTGGTAGTGCTGGCCGGTCCGCCTGGATCGGGCAAAAGCACATGGGCGCGCCGCAACGGCCGCGGAGCCGTTCATGTTTCGCAGGACGAGTTGATCGACGCGATCACGCCGGAGGGCTTCGAGCACGTCTATCGTCCGATCTATGCAGCCGCCGAAGAGGCCATCGCCCGCACAGCCTTGCAGAATGGACAGACGGTGGTCATCGACCGCACCAACCGCACGGCGGCCCACCGCCGGCGCTGGATACGCCTGGCGCGGCAGGCCGGCTGTCCCGCCATTGCCGTCGAGATGAACGCTCCGCAGTGGCTCTGCCGCGAGCGGAACGACGCCCGGCAGGACCACCGCCGTGTGAGCGCGCAGCGCCTCGAACGTATGTTCGCCGCGATGGAGGCCGTTCGCCCGGACGAAGGCTTCGCTGCCATCTATTCGGGAGACGACGTGACTCTGACCGGAATTCTCTCGGATCTGAAATCGAAACAGGAGGTACTTCTCCATGAGCATTGCAACCAAGCGGGGTGACGCGGGCCAGACCTCTCTGGCGGGCGGCATCCGGGTTTCCAAAGCGCACCCTCGCGTGGAGTGCTACGGAACCATAGACGAGTTGATCTCGCAGATGGGCTTCGCGCGCTCCATTTGCCAGGACCCCGACGTGCGCGAGGGCGCCAAGCGTGTCCAGCGGGAACTGTATCGGGTCGGGTCGGCCATTGCCACACCGCCGAAATCGACAGAGACTCCGTCAGATGTCACGCCAGCGATGGTGGACGTTCTCGATTCCGAGGTCCATCGCATCGAGGCTCAGCCCGGCGTGTTGGGGGACTGGTCGCTGCCCGGCGAGTTGCCCGATGCCGCCGCATTCGACGTTGCGCGCACCGTCTGCCGCCGCGCGGAACGCCTGGCCGTCGGATTGGCGGAGGCGGGCGAGATTCGCAATCCATCGGTGCTGGCCTATCTCAACCGGTTGTCCGACCTTTTGTGGTTGTGGGGGCGTCTGCTCGAAGCACGGCAGGGCGTGGACTCCTCGCTGCGCACCGGGGATGCTCCAGGACCGCGCTGGTCCAGGGCATGGTGAACCATGGATTCTCCAGGCGCATTTTCCCCTGCCGAGCGCGACGCCGTCTACCGCGCGATTTACGAAAGGCGCGACATCCGGTCTCAGTTTCTTCCCGCACGCGTGCCTGACGAAGTATTGGGACGCGTGCTCGCTGCCGCTCATCACGCCCCATCGGTCGGATTTATGCAGCCTTGGGATTTCATCGTCATTCGTGACGAGCGAGTCCGCGAGGCCGTCCAGCAGTGTTTTCGCGAGGCCAACGCCAGGGCGGAGAACCAATATGCGGGCGACCGGAAAGCGCTGTATCGCAGCCTGAAGCTCGAAGGAATTCGCGAAGCCCCGGTCAATATTTGCATTACCTGCGATCCCCAACGGGAGAAAGGCGCCGGGCTTGGCCGCCAGACCGATCCCGCGACCGGCCTCTACTCCGCAGTCTGCGCTGTGCAGAACCTGTGGCTCGCCGCTCGGGCAGAGTCGCTCGGGGTTGGCTGGGTGAGCATCCTCGATTTCGACCAACTCCGCACGCTCCTGGCAATCCCATCGCATCTGACGATCGTTGCGTATTTGTGCGTTGGGTACGTTTCCGCCTTTCCCGCTGAACCGGAGTTGGAGGCAAAGGGCTGGGAACGCCGTGCAAATCTGGCACGGCTGATTCACTTCGACCGCTTCGGCTCGCAGGATGAAGCGTATGCGTCGAGCCTGCTGAAAGGACTCCCGGAGTGAACACGCCCGCTTTGATGGTCCTCGGCACAGCGTCCCATGCCGGCAAATCGCTGGTGACCGCCGGGCTCGGCCGGATCTTCTCCGACGACGGTCTGAAGGTCGCACCGTTTAAGGCGCAGAACATGTCGCTGAACTCGGCCGCGACGCCGGATGGCCGGGAAATCGGCCGGGCCCAGGCGTTGCAGGCGGAGGCCTGTCGCGTCATGGCGCGGGCCGAGATGAATCCCGTGCTCATCAAGCCCAGTTCGGATACCGGCTCGCAGGTAGTTCTGCTCGGCCGCGTGTGGGGCCAGGTGACGGCGGCGGATTATTTCGAGCGCCGTACCGAGGATCTGTTTCCGGCGGTGCTGGAGAGCTATCGACGCCTTGCCGCGGAACACGATTTGATCCTGCTGGAGGGCGCCGGCTCGCCCGCCGAAATCAACCTGCGCGAGCACGACATCGTCAATATGCGCATGGCGCATGCGGCGGATGCGGCTTGCGTCCTGGTTGGCGATATCGATCGCGGCGGCGTGTTCGCCTCGCTGCTGGGAACCCTGGAGTTGCTGACGCCCGAAGACCGGGCCCGAATTCGCGGTTTCATCATCAACAAGTTCCGCGGCGACGCTTCGCTCTTACGCCCCGGCGTCGCGATGATCGAACAGCGCATGGGCATTCCTTGTGCGGGCGTGATTCCCTATCTCCGGGATCATGGCCTCGAAGAAGAAGACAGCGTTGCGATCGAGGACCGGCGGACTCCGGACCGGCTGTGGAGAGAGCCGCGCGGGTCCGAGGGTCCGCTGCGCATCGGCGTCATCGCCTTCCCGCACATGGCCAATTTCACCGACTTCGACGCGCTCGCCATGGAGCCGAGCGTATCTATTGCCTATCTCGAAGACCCGCGGGATGTGGAACTGTGCGACGTTCTCATTCTTCCGGGCAGTAAGCAGACCCTCGACGATCTGGCGTGGCTGCACAGCCAGGGCTTCGCTGGCCAAATCGGTGGATACCCCGGTCTCCTGATCGGCATCTGTGGCGGCTTCCAAATGCTGGGGCTTGCTATCGAAGATCCCTTGGGTGTCGAGAATTCCGGCCTCGCTCGCAGTACCGCGGGTCTCGGGCTGCTACCGGTTCGTACGGTCATGCAAGCGGAGAAGACTGTTAGCCGCGCCTCCGGAACATCGGAGTATTGGCCCGCGCATCCATTCACCGGCTACGAGATTCACATGGGTGAGACCGTGTACGGCGCCGGGTGCACACCATTCGCGCGCATCGTTCGCGAGGGAGGCGCGGCGCCGGTTCCGGATGGCGTATCCATGGGCGGGGGACGCACCTGGGGGACCTATGTGCACGGGATCTTCGACAGCGATGCCTTCCGCCACGACTTCCTCGATGCGGCCCGCAAGGACTGCGGCCTTCCGCAGGCACTGGAGTTGTGTTCCGTCACCGGGCAGCGTGAGGCGCGAATCGACCGCTGGGCGGCGCACCTCCGCCGCGCACTCGATCTGGATCTGATTCGCCGCTGGATCGGAGTGCGCGCATGACACCGCTGCGCCTGGCGCTCGCTTACGGTCTCGATATGCTGGCGGGAGACCCCGAGTGGTTCCCGCACCCCGTGCGTGCTTTCGGCGCGATGATCGAGCACGGAGAGACTCTGCTGAGGAGATGGTGCGGCACTCCCACGAGCGAAATCTGTGGCGGCGCGGTTTTGACCGCTGTGGTGACCGCCGTGGCGTGCTCGATGGGGTGGCCCTCCAACGCCGCGTGGCAGGTCCTGCTCACCTGGACGACTCTGGCCACGCGCAATCTGCTGGATGAAGCGGGATCGGTGATAGGGGCACTCGATGCCGGCGATCTGGATGCCGCGCGTGTCCGCCTGGCCCGCATCGTAGGCCGCGACACCGGACAACTGGACGAAAGCGAGATCGCCCGCGCGCTGATCGAGACCCTGGCGGAAAGCTCTTGCGACGGAATCGTCGCTCCGCTCTTCTGGTTGGCGGTTGGCGGTTTGCCGATGGCACTGGCGTACAAGGCCGTCAACACGCTCGATTCGATGGTGGGCCATCCGGAGCCGCCGTACCGCTACTTCGGACGGGTGCCGGCGCGTGTGGATGACATCGCCAATTTCGCGCCCGCGCGGATCGCCGCCCTGGCCATCGCCGCTTCCGCCGGCATTCACGGTTTGGATGCGCGCCGCTCGCTCGTCGTCTGGCGGAGGGATGGAAGCCTGCACGCCAGCCCCAACGCCGGCCAGGGCGAGGCCGCCATGGCGGGAGCGCTGGGCGTGCGGCTGGGAGGAACCAATTCTTACGAGGGCCGTCCGCACGCGGCGCCCGTTCTGCATGTTGAAGGGCGAGCGCCATCTCCCGCCGATGCCAAGACCGCGGTCACACTCGTCGCAACTGCGTCCGCGCTGGCTTTCGGCGCCGCCTTGCTTATGACCGCGTGGAGACGTGGCCGATGACTATTCATGGCGGGGACGTCTGGCAGGTGGCCGATGAATTGGGCATCGCCCCATCGGAGTTGCTCGATTTCAGCGCCAACGTCAATCCCCGAGGCTTGCCGCCACGTGCTATCGAGCGACTGGCGCGCGACGCCGCGCAGGCGCAGTGGCTCCAGCGCTATCCCGATCCATCGGCGCGCGCATTGCGCCAGGCGCTCAGCGAACGCTTAGGTGTGGCTCCGGAAGCCATCGTAATCGGTCCGGGAGCCGCGGCGCTGCTGGCTCCCGCGTTGCGTGCGACCGGCGCCACATCTGCGCTGGTGCCGGTGCCGGCCTTTAGCGAATACCGCCGTGTCTGCGCGCAGCGCGATGTGCAGTTCGTCCCATGGCATCTTAATCGTTCCGCGGATTTTCTATTAACGGCCGGCTCTTTTGGCAATGCGATCCGCACAGGTCGATACGGCGCTATCATCCTGAATAATCCGCATAACCCTTCAGGAACGCTTCTCGACTTCAGCCAAATCCGCCGCATCCTGGACGAGGCGGAAGCGTGCGGAACCGCGGTGCTGCTGGATGAAGCATTCATCGACTATGCGCCTGAACACACGCTCGTGCGAGAGGCCGCGATCCGGCCTGGGCTGATCGTCGTTCGCTCCCTCACCAAGTTCTACGGTTGTCCAGCCCTGCGCATTGGCTATGCCGTCGCACATCCGGACGCGATTGCAAAGATTCGCGCCAGTCTGCCCGCCTGGCCAGTCACGCAACTGGCGATCGACGCTCTAGCCGAAGCGTTGCGGGACCCCAGTTATGAAGAAGACACTCTTCGCGAGAATCGAACTGAGCGCGAACGGCTCCGCGGGGCCCTGGCCTCTCTCGGGCTCGCTGTGCTTCCCTCGCACGCAAACTATCTTCTTGCCGAGCTCGCTCCATCTATGCCGCGGAGTTCGCAACTACAGATGCGAATGGTACTCAACCATCGAATTCTGATTCGAAACTGCGATTCATACGAAGGGTTGGAAACGGGACGATGGATACGCCTGGCTGTCCGCTCCAACCCGGAGAATATGCGTCTCATGGAAGCCTTGAACGAGGAATTGAAATCGCTATGAAGCTTTTCGAAACAACCATCCAGCAAGTTCGCCCAGTGAATCCGGAGTGGATTTCAGCCGCCGCCGCGCGTCAACTGAATCTGACCAAGCCGCCCGGCAGCCTCGGTAGGTTGGAGGAGATCGCGAACCGTTGCGCCGCGATCCGGGAAACATTGAATATCACAGCCTCTCGTCCGCGGATCGTAGTGTTCGCCGCCGATCACGGCGTGTGCGCGGAGGGAGTGAGCCCCTTCCCGCAAGAGGTCACGGCGCAGATGGTCGCCAACTTTCTGCGCGGCGGCGCCGGCATCAATGCGTTAGCGCGCGCTGGGGGGATTGAACTCACGGTTGTCGATGTCGGCGTGGCCAATCCAGTTCCTTCAGCCGATGGCCTCGTCAACCGGCGCATTGCGAACGGTACGCGCAACTTCTGCCTGCATCCCGCGATGGAAGAGAGCGAGGTGATGGCGGCCATCGAGGTTGGCATCGAAATGGCCCGCGACGCGGCGGCCGCCGGCTGCGACCTGCTCGGCTTCGGCGAGATGGGCATCGGCAACACCACCTCGGCGAGCGCGATTACCGCGGCTTTGACCGGGCAATCCTTGGACGCGGTCATCGGGATCGGCGCCGGCGCGGACAGGGACGGCCTCTCGCGCAAGCGCTCCGCCATAGAACGCGCTCTCGCGCGTCATGCCAGCGAGTTGAATACTCCCCTGGGTGTTCTGCGCTGCGTCGGAGGATTGGAAGTGGCTGCCATGACCGGTTTTTGCTTGGGTGCCGCCGCCTACCGTGTGCCCGTGCTCACCGACGGATTCATTGCTACCGCCGGCGCGGCTGTCGCGGTCCGCTTGTGCCCGGCCGCGGACGATTACCTTTTCGCCGCGCATCAGTCGGCGGAACCGGGGCACGCTCATCTTCTCGCGCTGCTGGGATTGCGGCCGCTCTTAAGCCTCGGGCTGCGCCTGGGCGAAGGGACTGGAGCGGCGCTGGCGATCAAGCTGGTGCAAGCTTCCGTCGCCGCGTTCACCCAAATGGCGACCTTCGACTCGGCGGGAGTCTCCAACCAATGAAATCGCTGCTGGCAGGGATCGCATTTTTGACCCGTCTGCCGGTGGGGCGCCTGATTTCCTTCGATGCCGCCGATGTGTCCCGCTCGGCCGGCTGGTTTCCGCTGGTTGGCGCACTGCTGGGGTCCGCCTACGCCGGCGCCGCCTGGCTGTTGCGGGAACACCTGCCGCTGGCGACAGTGGCGATCCTCATAGTGGCGCTGGAGGCGGTTCTCACCGGAGCGCTTCACCTGGACGGCCTTGCCGATGCGGCGGATGGGTTCGGCGGCGGCAAGGACCGTGACGATGTTCTGCGCATCATGCGGGACCATGCCATCGGAAGTTACGGCGCGACGGCTCTGATTCTGCTCGTCGCGCTCAAGGTGGCCGCCTACGCTGTGCTGCTCTCTTCCACCAACTGGTTCTGCGTGTTTTTTCTGACTCCCGCACTCGGACGGTGGGCGCTGGTTCTTCTCACCGGAACGTTGCCATACGCAAGATCCTCGCCATCGGTAGTGGGCGGCATGAAACGCTCGGCCACGATCTGGGGGACGGTCATCGTAGCGGTTCTGATTGCCGCGACTCGATATCCGCGAGCCTGGGCCGCCGCGGCGGCGGTGCTAGCCGTGACCTTCTGTTTTGGTTTCTATTCTCACCGCCGACTTGGCGGCATTACGGGCGATGTACTCGGGGCCAACCTGCAGCTATCCGAAAGCGCGGCCCTGATCGCATTCTTGTGGGCCGGCCATCCATGACGACGCGCTTCTGGCTGATCCGGCACGGAGAAACCGAGGAATGGACGCGCGGGCGCTGCTATGGCTCGCTCGACGTGGGACTGTCGCCAAACGGCCGGTTGCAGATCGCGCGCGTCGCCCAAACCCTCAAACGCGAGCCGATCGCCGTCGTTTTCAGTAGCCCTCTTCACCGTGCGCTGGAGAGCGCCTGCGCGATCGCAACCGAATGCTCCTGCCCCTGCGAAGTTCTTCCGGCTCTGCGTGAGATCGATTTCGGAGACTTCGAAGGGATCCCGTATGACGAAATCGCGGCCCGCTATCCAGCCGAGTACCGGTGCTGGATGCAGGAGCCGGCGAAAGTCGCGTTCCCGAATGGCGAGAGCTTCTCACTGCTGCGCGCCCGTGTGCTCGATGCATTCATGGGCATCGCCGAGCAGAGAGCCGGCCAGACAGTCGCGATTGTCAGTCATGGAGGCGCCATTCGCGCGCTGATCGCGTGGGCGTTGCAGATACCAGACGATTGCGTTTTTCGCGTCGCTCAGGAGGCTGGAGCGATCAATCTGTTGGTGCTTACGGAGGGCACTCCCAGCGTACAGCTCTTAAACGCCAGCGGTGTGTTGGAATCGTGAACCTCGCGTCACTGCTTCATTTGCCCTTTTTGCCTAAAAGCAATTTGGAGTGCGGCGCGCCGCGGCTGACTTATCTCCCGCTAACCCTGTGCCTGGGCGGCCCCGCGGCCCTGTGGCGGCGCGCCGATTCCAAGCCGCCGCATCTTGTAGAACAGTGTCGAGCGCGGCAACCCGAGACGCGCTGCGGCGGCCGCGATCACCCCATGGGTGACGGCGAGCGTCCGCAGGATATGGGCACGTTCGGCGTCCTTCAGCGTTACCGGTTCCGGCGCTATCTCGGGCAACTGGTTCAACTCGTGGAGTGGTGCATCCAGCACCGCTCCCTTCGAGAGAATCACGGCGCGCTCCAGGAAGTTCTCGAGCTCCCGGATGTTGCCCGGCCATGGATACCGGCAAAGCGCCTCGATGGTATCCGGCGGAATCACCTCGATGGCCCTGTTCATTTGCCTGCGAAGGACGCTTACGACGTGCTTTGCCAGCAGCGGTATATCCTCGCGCCGCTCGCGCAGCGGCGGTATGGTTATCGGAAAGACGTTCAACCGATAAAACAGATCGCTGCGGAATGTGCCCTCCCTGACCATGCGCCGCAAGTCGTTGTGGGTGGCCGTGATCAGCCGAACGTCCGACCGGATCGTATGAGAGCTCCCCAGGCGCTCGAACTCGTGCTCCTGCAGGACGCGCAGTAGCTTCGGCTGCAACTCGCCGGGAATGTCTCCGATCTCGTCCAGGAAAAGCGTGCCCTTGTGGGCCAACTCGAAACGGCCGATGCGCTGTGCAATCGCGCCCGTAAAGGCGCCACGTTCGTGCCCGAACAATTCACTCTCAAGCAGCCCGAGCGGAATCGCGGAGCAATTTACCTTGACGAACGGGCGTCCCCGCCGCTCGCTCATTTCATGTATTGCCGACGCCGTGCGCTCCTTTCCCGTGCCGGTTTCGCCCAGGATTAGCACAGTCGATGCGGTCGCGGCCACCGTGGCCGCCTGCTGCATCACGTGCCGCAGTTGCTGGCTCTCGCCGACGATCTTGTCCGCGTCGTACAGGCAAGAAGGGCTAGTGATGGCCGTAGCCATAAAATCCCTCTCAGAATCGGAATCGGTGCGGCGCCCGGGCGCGAAAGTTCGTCCCATGCAGCTAAGATAAGCCGGGCCGCGCCGCCAAGCCAGACTTTCGAACAAACTCCCGATACCAGTGGGTGAGAAGGCGTGCGCCAACGCTCAGTTGTGGGCTCCGGAGCTCACTCTTGCGGCAGAGCGTACGGTTCTGGGGTGGTCAGCTCGAGAATCGATTTCGTGCCGTCGGGCGATTCGACCTCCAATACCGGTCCCGTATCGCCGGTTGGCGGCAGCATGCGGATCGCGGCGGCGTCGTGAATACCGTGCGTAAGGTTCTCTCCGGCCGGCGCGGCGAAGGCGATCCAGATCGCGCGTTCGCGATCTTTGATATCGGCCGAAATGCCGTCAAATGGCCGGTTCTCCGTTTGCACCTGGTACCCGATCTCGCTATCCACGCCAACAATCTCCAAACGTGCGTGCGCACCGCGGTACTCCTTGGTGAACTCGGCTAGGAACGGAATCCATCGATCCGAGGGGATCTCTTGGGTATTCTGGCGATTGGCTAGTATGCTGGATTTGCTCATGGCTCTCGAAGATGCACTTCCATTGCCAGTATCTTCTGGCGATTAGCGCACGTCCCGTCCCCTGGCCCGGATGACCTGTTGCCCTCGCCGGTCCTCGATGTAGCTCCCGCGCACCTACCGAATCGCGCTTCAACGCGCGGGATTTATTGCCCACCCGCAAGTAATTCAGCGGCGGCCGGAGTCATCGTGCCGACACTCACAAACGCAACACCGCCGCCGCTTCGCCCCGGGGCATTTCGTTCGCCGGCAGCGAAACCCGGCTGGTATCGCGGTGCTTCTCGAGATCGGTCGGACCTTCTCGAATGAATCGGAGCGGCGATTGCATCGGCACGTACAAAATCGGTCCGTGCAATTCCCAGTTTCCGGTGAGCCGATCACAGCCTTTTCGAATAAAGCGCCCGGCGGGACAGGGCAAAACGGCTTCGTTGCCCAACGGAGTGTTGCCCTTAAAAATACGCGGCTTGGTCGGCTGATTGAGGGCGGGCCGGTCGGGCCGCGCGGGCGCGCAAGCGTCTGGGGGATGCAAGGTCTTTGTCCGGCTAGTGAGCCGGCGCTGGAATTCTTCCCCCCGATGAATACCCCTTCTCCCAGCTTCGCATCCGGAATCCCAAGGCCACGAGTATCACCCCGAAGATCAGCGCGTAGGCGCCAAACCACAAGGCGATTACCAGCGCACCGGCGAGTGGAACTACCGCGGCAACGACTCCGAATAGAGTCGATGCGATGCCACTGAGCGCCAGGAGCCACTCACCCGAGACATGTCTCCGCAGACGCACCGCGGCTGCAATTTCGACGATACCCGTAATGATGGCCCACGCCGCAATAACCCATACCAGGCTGAGCGCGGTTATTGCCGGCCACATGACGGTGATGACGGCGGCCGCAATCCCGACGATGCCTTCTACCAGCAACGCGCCCCAGCGTTCGTGAGCCGCAACCGCGCGCAGTGCGCCCGTTAGGCTCACGGCGCCATCCACGAGCGCATAGCCCGCAAACAGGAAGACCAACTCCGCCAGCGTAATGCCGGGCCAAACGAACGTTAGTATTCCGACCAGGATCCCCAGAACTCCGCGGATCACAAGAGACCACCAGTTTCTGGCAAGTGCTAATCTCATTTGTCAACTCCTCCCTCACTTCGCTCGCGCCGAGCCTGCGAACCCGGCAAGGTGACGATTTCCTATGCCGCCTTTTCGGACGCACTCTCCGCGGCTGCGAAAGGACCTTTTGAACGGGGATTTCGCCCGCAGGGCGGGATTGCGATCCGGCGCACGTGAGTACCGGTGCAGGCAATATGCCAGTCAAACAAGTGCCCGGATACCCATGCTTTCGGCTCCGCAGGCGGCTCGGGGTGGCGTGATTCCGATTCTCTAGTCGCGGGTTGGATGCGAGGCGTCTATGGATAGACTGGCCAACCGACCGGTCCGTTCGCGAAAGCTCCGGAGGAGTCCTCGGTGAAGAAGCCGGAGGGGCGTACGTCGATCCGGAGCGACATCGTTTTCCAGTTCCCGACGGTCGGGGCGCCTACGGCCGCATGACGCCGCATACCGGAGCGGGCCAATCCAGGCGTGCGCTGGCCGCCACCGCCTCCGCAATTCTTTCCGCGATCTCGGGAGGAAACGGTGCCGTCTTCCTTTCGGCAGCGTTCATAAACGCGTTGATGCACTCGAAAATCGATGCCAGCCTGCCCCGGGTTTCATTAACCATGAACAGGAGATATTGCAGCCGCTTGGGCGAACATGCCACCGAACGGACATAAACCGCCACGCGATCGAGCGGCATCACCTCGCTGAGAAAATGGATGTGGTGCTCCAGGTCAACCGTTCCCGTCCGGTGTGCACGATGGTACTCGGGCGTCAACCCCAGCCGCTCGTGCAGGACCTCGCCCGCGTCATCATAAATGGCGAGATACCATCGCATATTCATGTGGCCGTTTTCGTCGCGGTAGGTTTCGGGAATGGTTAATCGCAGGCAGACCGGCTCCAGCGCAGTAATTTTCTCAAGAGGAACAACCGGGGGTTTCATGATTGGATGATAGCTCTCAGCGATCGTTCGCTGCCCGCGCCGCGGCTCGCCTCTCAGCTCAAGCTCTCGGCACTGTAGCGGACGATGAGGCCGGTCCGCACGGCATAGCGGTAGACGCTCGCAAAAAACCAGCATGCCAGAACCAGATAGACCACCGCGAGAACGGTGGCCCACGCCAGAGCCGCGCCGGAAGCCGCGCCCCCAGCGACGATGCGCCGCACGCCTTCGAATACGTACGCGGGCGGCAGCACGCGGGAAACAAGCTGCATCCATTTCGGAAGCGTGGAGAGCGGGTAGAAAACTCCGGCGAAGGGCGAGAGCAGCGCCGGAATCGGCCAGATGAACCACTCGGCGGCGGGGCCCAGACGAAGCACGATCGCGCTGGCGAAGACGCCCAGGGCGATCCCGAATAGAAAGAGCGTGAGGAGAAACTGAACCAGCGCCAGGCCGTAGCCGAGGAAAGACAGGCCGAAAACCGTGGTGGCCAGGAGCAACATCACCACCAGCCCGACGACGCTGGTGGAGATGCTCGAAAGTACCAGGCCGCCCAGGTATTCCGATATCGAAAGCGGCGTGGCGAAGATGTTCAGAAAATTGCGCGACCAGACATCTTCGAAGAACGCCATGGTCACCCCTTGCATGATGCGGATCAGAAAATCCCACAGGAGCACGGCGCCGAGCAGGGCGGGGACGAAATTGAAGCCGGCCGAGGCTACGCTGTTCAAGTACCGGCTGATGAAGCCCCACAGGACGATATCGATGCCCGCCCAGGCGAACAGGGGCACAATGCGCGCGGGGCTGCCGCGCAGCAGGTAGAAGTAGCGCAAGACGATGGCCGACATGCGTCGCCAGTGCATCGTTCAGCGGCCCTCCAGGGTCAGCGGCTCGCGCGCTACGGCGATGAAGAGCTCTTCCAGAGTCGCCTTGCCGTGCTCGCGCAGCAGCTCGCGCGGGCGGCCTTCGAGCAGGATCTTGCCGCGCGAGAGGAACAGCACGCGGTCGCAGACGGCCTCGGTCTCATACATGTTGTGAGAGGTCCACAGCACGCCGCGCTCGCCCTGGGTGGCGAACTCGCGAATGTCGTCACGCATGTCGCGCGCCGCGGCGGGGTCGAGCGACGCCGTGGGTTCGTCCAGCAGCAGGAGGCGCGGCCGGTTCAACATAGCCTTGGCGAGGCTCACGCGGGTCTGCTCGCCGGAGGAAAGCGCGCCGCAGCGGACGTCCCGGAAGCGTTCGAGATCGAACTGCTCGAGCAGGGCGGCAATGCGTTCGGAGAGATTCCCCACACCGTAGATCAGGCCGAAGATTCGCAGGTTCTGATATACCGTCAGATTGCCCGGCAAGGGAGCGTACACGGCCGCGAAGTTGGTGCGCGCCAGCGCTCGCGAGCGGTGCGTGGCGACGTCCAGGCCCTCGATTCGAATGCTGCCCGAATCCGGTTCGAGGACGCCCAGAATCATATTGATGGTGGTGCTCTTACCGGCCCCGTTGGGACCGAGCAGTCCGACGATCTCGCCTCGGCCCACGTGGAAGGAAATGCAGTCCACCGCGACGACTTCGCGATAGGACTTGCACAGATTCGTTACGACGAGAATCTTGTCTTCGGGAGATTCCGGCGCGGGCCGGGATTCGTTCACGGACGCCAAGCCTTCAGTCTGCTGAATTGTGCGGCGAAGCGCAACCCGGAGACGGCGCCGTGCGTGCTACTGCTCCCAACCGCCGCCCAGCGCGGTGTAGAGCTGGACGAGGGACAGACGTTCATTCAGGCGGGCGCGCGCCAGGTTCAGTCGCGCGTCGAACCAGTTTGTCTGGCTGCTCAACACTTCCAGATAGCTGGTTGCACCGCCCCGGTAACGCATATCCGAAAGGCGCGCCGCGTCCTCCGCCGCCGCGGTCAGAAGCTCCTGGTGCGCGCGAAAATCGCGATATTTCCGGTAAGCGATCAGCGCGTCGGAAACCTGCCGGAAGGCCGTCTGGATGGTCTGCCGGTAAGTGAGCAGCGCCTCTTGCTGTTGGGCTTGGGAGAGCCGCAGGTTCGCCCGCAGCCGGCCGGCCTCGAATATGGGTTGCGTGAGCGGCTCGCTGAAATCCCATCCCGCCCCCGGTGCGGCGAACAGGTCCCCCAGCTTGGTGCTCAGGATGCCGGCGCCTCCGGTCAGCGGCAGGCTGGGAAAGAAGGCCGCGCGCGCCACTCCGATGTTGGCCGTGGCGGCCGCCAGTTGCTGCTCGGCTGCGCGAATGTCCGGCCGCCGCTCCAGCAGGCGCGAAGGCAGACCTGCCGGGACCTCCGGTGGCGCAGGTTGATCGGTGAATGCGCCGCCGCGCGGAATGGCATGCGGGTTGTCGCCGGTCAATGTGCTGATGAGGTCTTCCTGCAAGCCGATCTGGCGCTCCGTATCGGGGATGGTCTCGGCGGCGGTTTCCACGAGTTGCTCGGCCTGGCGTTGGTCGACCAGCGCAGCCGCGCCCCCATTCACAAGCGTCTCGGTGAGTTCCAGCGATTGCCGGCGCGATTCCAGCGTGCTGTGGGAAATTGCGAGTTCGCTGTCGAGCTCGCGCATCCCGAAATACGCGATGGCGATGTTCGAAACCAGAGTGGCGACCACCTGCCGCCGGTTCCATTCGGCCGCCAGCAGGTTGTCGCGGGCCGCCTCCGTGGCGCGGCGATAGCGGCCCCAGAAATCGACGTTCCAGGAGATCAGCGCCTGGATCTGGAAATAGCTGAACGTAAAACCGGGAATACGTTCGCTCGAAAATGCCGGCCCGGCGCCGATGTTGGGGTACTGGTCCGCGCGGGCGATGCCCGCCTGGGCCTGCGCCTGAAGGATTCGGCTGGCGGCGATCCGGACGTCGAAGTTGCCCTGCAAACCCGCTCGAATGAGCTTCTGAAGCTGCGGATCCTGAAACAGCGCCCACCACTTTTCGTCGCCCAGCGAGGCCGCGTCGGGCGTCTCTTGCGACGAGTTGTAGTAAGTCTGGGGAACGTCTACGGGCGGGCGTTTATAGTCAGGTCCCACCGTGCAGCCGGCCAGGAACAAAGATAAGAGCGGCAGGAATGTGCGAGCAAGACCTCTCACGCCGGCGTCTCCTCTGGCGCCGGCTCGTCGCCGGCCCTGCGCGAGCGCGTGACCCGGGCGGTAATCGATTCGACCACATCGAACGTGACCGGAATGAGAAAGATGGCCAGCAGCGAGGCCGCCAGCATGCCGCCGATGACCGCGGTCCCGAGGACGCGCCGGGAGACCGCCCCCGAACCGCTGGCGGTCCACAGCGGAATGCAGCCCAGGATGAAAGCAAACGCCGTCATGAGAATAGGCCGCAACCGGATGCGGCCTCCGATGAGCGCCGCTTCCGCCGCGCTCCTGCCCGATTCGTATTCGTGCTTGGCAAATTCGACGATCAGGATGGCGTTCTTGGCGGCCAGGCCGATGAGCATCACCAGGCCGATCTGGGCATACACGTCGTTCTCATAATGGCGGCCCCACAGAAACAGATAGGCGCCGAAAACGGCGACCGGGGTTCCCAGCAGCACGCTGAACGGCAGCGACCAGCTTTCATACTGCGCCGCCAGAATCAGGAAGACGAACAAGAGAGACAATCCGAACACCTGCCCCGTCGAGACGCCCTCGGCCGCCTTCTGCTCCTGAAACGACATGCCGGAATAATCGAAGCCCATCTCGCGCGGCATGGTGGCCGCGAAAGTCTGTTCGAGCGCCTGCATGGCTTGGCCGGAACTGTAGCCCGGAGCCGCCGTGGCATTGATCTGGGCGGCATGATACTCGTTGTAGCGCATGGTGAATTCGGGACCGGTAATACTCGTAACATTAGTTACAGCGCTCAACGGGACCATGCTTCCGCTGCTATTGGCGACATAGAACTGGCCGAGGTTTTCGATGCGCGTCCGGTAGTCGCCTTCCGCTTCGACATAGACCTGCCACTGCCGCCCGAAACGGTTGAAGTAGTTCACCAGATATCCACCCAGGAACGCGCCCATGGTTTGGTACACGTCGGCGATGTTGACCTGCTGGCGCTCGACCTTGGCGCGATCTACCGCCACATAGTCCTGCGGTATGTCGGGAAGATAGGAAGTCGCGATACCGGTCAGCTCGGGGCGTTTGCGAGCCGCGGCCACGAAGTTATTCACATTAGCGGTGAGAAACGACAGATCGGCGCCGGACCTGTCCTCGAGCATGAACGTCACTCCGCCGGAAGTGCCGACGCCGGGGATGGCCGGAGGCGAAAACGCGAATCCTATTCCGTCGGGCATCTTGCCCAATTCCGCGGTGATATGGTTGCGGATAGCATCGAACTGCTCCTCGGGCTTCTTGCGTTCGTCCCAGGGCTTCTCCGTGACGAAGAAGAATGCGCTGTACGTATTCTGCACGCGGCTGAGAAGGCTGAAGCCGATCACCGAGGTGCACCCCTGCACGCCGGGCGTGTGCAGAACGATATTCTCGACCTGGCGCGCGGCGTCCGCGGTCCGCTGCAAAGAGGCAGCGTAGGGCAATTGCACGTTCACGTAGATGTAGCCGTAATCCTCCTCCGGCAGGAAGGAGCTCGGCAGCCGGCGTCCGATCAGTACGGCAGCCGTCGATATCACCGCCAGCAATACCAGGGCGAGCGCCGCCTTGCGGATCAGGGCCGCGGAAACCCCCACGTAGCCTTCCGTGGCGCGCGCGAAAGCGCGGTTGAACCAGGCGAAGAAGCGTCCCAGCAGGCCGGGCTTCTTCCTGGTGTCTTTCGGCTTCAGCAATAGGGCCGAGAGCGCCGGGCTGAGGGACAGCGCGTTGAAGGCCGAAAGCATGACGGAAATCGCGATGGTAATGGCGAACTGCTGGTACAGGCGCCCGGTGATGCCGCCGATGAAAACCGTCGGAATAAACACGGCGGCCAGAATGAGCGCGACCGCGGTCACCGGCCCGGCTACCTCCTCCATGGCTTTGACTGAGGCGTCCCGCGGGCTCATGCCCTCTTCGATATGGCGCTCCACGGCCTCGACGACCACAATGGCATCGTCCACCACCAGGCCGATGGCCAGCACGAGTCCGAACAGCGACAGCGTATTGATCGAAAACCCGAGCAGGGGAAAGACGGCGAACGTGCCAATCAACGACACGGGCACGGCCAACAGCGGAATCAACGTGGCGCGCCAACCTTGCAAAAAGAGGTAGACAACCAGCACCACCAGCCCCAGCGCTTCGAGCAGCGTCACCAGAATTTCCTTCATGCCGGCGGTCACCGACGCCGTGGTGTCGAGGCTGACGGTGTAGGCCAGGTCGCTGGGGAACGTGCGGCTGAGCTGGGCAATTCGCGCTCGCAGAGCTTTGGCCGCATCCACCGCGTTCGATCCCGGAAGCTGATAGCAGGCGAGAACGGCGGAAGGCTTGCCGTTGTACCGGCCCACCATGTTATAAAACTGCGACCCCAGTTCGAGACGGGCGACGTCTTTCAGGCGCAGGATGGAACCGTCCGGATTGGCGCGCAGGATGATGTTTCCGAATTCCTCGGGCGAAATGAGGCGCCCCTGCGTGCGCACGGTGTAAGTGAACTGCTGTCCGCCAGGTACCGGCTCGCCTCCGATTTGTCCGGCGGGGTTCACATTGTTCTGGGCCTGGAGAGCTTGAATGATCTGCGGTACGGTGATCTGTAACTTGGCTAATTGATCGGGCTTTACCCAGCAGCGCATGGCGTACTGCCCGGCTCCAAAAACGTTGATCTGCGAGATGCCCGGAACGCGCGTCAGCTCATCGACCAGGTTAATGTAGGCGTAATTGGCCAGAAACACGCTGTCATAAGTGCCGTGGGGCGAGTAGAGAGCCACCAGCATCATCGGGGCCGTAGGAGATTTGCGGATAATCAATCCCGCCGTGTTGACCTGCGGCGGCAGTTGGGACTGCGCCTGCGAGGAGCGCATTTGCGTCAAAACCTGGTCGATGTTAGGGTCGGTCTTGACGTCGAAATCCACGGTGATCTGCGTTTGCCCGTTGTTGGCGTTCACCGAATACATGAAGTTCATGTTGTCGACGCCGGTGATTTGCTCTTCGAGCGGCGCGGCGACCGATTCTTCGAGTGTCTGCGCATCCGCTCCGGGGTAAGTCGCCTGTATCTGGATTTCCGGCGGAACGATACTAGGGAACTGTGCCACGGGCAGCGTGGCAAGGGAAACCAGCCCCACCACCACCATGACGATGGCGATCACTATGGCGACAATGGGCCGCCGGATAAAGAACTTGGACATTGTTTAACGCTCTTGGGAGCTGTCCGCGCCGGTGTCGGGCCTCGGTGTCACCACGGTTCCTTCGCGCACCTTCGAGGTGCCTTCTGAAACGACTCGCTCGGCCTCCTGCAAGCCGGTGCCGACGATCCACATCGATCCGACCCGGTCGCCGGCCTGCACCGTGCGGATGCTGACGCGATTCCCCGGCCCCACCACGGCAACCTGATAGCGGCCCTGCAACTCCGTTACGGCGCGCTGCGGGACGAGCAGGGCGCCCCTCTTCATGGCGGTGACGGCGCGTATGCGGCCGAACTGTCCCGGGCGGAGGATATTGCCCGGATTCGGAAATGCCCCGACGATGCGAATGGTCCCTGTCTGGCTGTTCACCTGGCGGTCGGCAAACACGATTCGGCCCTGGCGTGGATATATCGTTTCATTGCTCAGAGTGAGTTGCAGGGGGACGGTGCTGTTGGCGCGCAGCAGGTCGGGTCCACCATCCGTCCCAATCCTGCCGGCGAGCGCCAGATACTCCTGCTCGGCGATCGAAAAGTAAACTTTGATGGGGTCGACCTGCGAGATGGTTGTGAGTATGGTGTTAGGGCCGACCAGGTTACCCATCTGCGTGGTTGCCATACCCGCGACGCCGCCGATGAGCGAGCGTACGAGCGTGAACCCGAGATTAAGTTCCGTCTGTTCCACAGCCGCCTCGTAGGCTTGAATATTTGCCTCGGCCGACTTCTCTTGCGCCTCGAACTGTGCCTGCGCCTGGATATCGTTATCCAACTGACTCTGTGCGATCGCTCGCGCCGCGGCCAGCGGCGTATCCCGCCTCACATTGATGATCGCCAGGCCGAGTTGCGCCTGCGCCTGCGCTAACTGTCCGCGGGCTTGCGCAAGCTGTCCGCGCGCCTGATCGAGCGCCGCCTGAAACGGCCGCGGATCGATTTGAAACAGGATATCGCCCTGATGTACGAGAGAGCCTTCGCGATACTTTTGTTCGACGAGATAGCCGCTCACTTGCGGCTGGATATTCGCGTTGACATAACCATCGGTGGTGGCGACCCAATCCCCATAGATCGGCACGTCTTTCCGTACAACCGGGGTCACCAGGACCTCGGGCGCCGGGGGAGGCAGCGCGACGCTCGCCGAGCTGCTCGAACATCCTTCGAGCAGCAATCCCGGCAGAGCCGCGAGCCAGAGAATGGCGCAAGAGCGAAGATTCACGCTGGTTTGCCTCAACGGCCTTGTTTCAGCCACGCCGCCAGATAGGAACGCAGCACAATTTGTACTCCCGACCATATGCAATCCCTCCAGGGGGGACGCTTCCACGTAGAGTCGACTCAACCCCTTCAGCAGGTCCAGCGTTACTGTGGCCGGCGGGACTCGCTCGCTTCCCAAGGCGCGTGGGCAGGCGCCGAAACAGCCAGTCAGAAACCCGCGCAGGCGGGACATCGGGGGGCCGAGGGCCCATCAAGCAGAGCCAGAAAAGCCGGATGGCGATCGACAGAACCGACCGCCAAATCAATTGGACGACCGACCAGCCGTTCGAGACTCAGACCTTTCCCTTCCGATCGCAGGGCGGCAAGTTTTGCCCCGATATCCTTGCCGAACCCGGTCCGCTCATTGCCGTGGCTTCGTAATCGACGGCCAGGATCACCGCCCGGTGGCTTCGAGCAATGGCGTCACCGGCTCTCGCTGCTCGCCTGTAAGGGAATTCGCCTGGCTACGGGTGGGAATTCGGAATCTCACGTCTTTTGCTTTCGACTGCCGGGCAACCGGCGCAGCACATGCCGCAACACATGCCTGGGGGCGAGAGCCGCTTTTTGATAGAATAGAAACGATTCGTTGCGGCGCTATCGTCTAACGGTTAGGACGGAGCCCTCTCAAGGCTCAAATACGGGTTCGATTCCCGTTAGCGCTACCATGTTTTCATAGAGTTACACGGATTGGGTGACCACGGGAGACCACCAATTCCGCGCCAACAAAAAGGCGACCACACAACCGCATGGTCGCCCGGCAATCCCGCCCAACTCTGCTGAGCCTTACTGCACGCTCTTGGTGGCTTCGGCCGCCACGCGCTGGCGCTGCTGCTGCTGGTATTCTTCCCACCTCTTGGTCGCTTCGTCGTCGGACCCGTGGATGGCGTGGCTGTAGATCTCGGCGGTCGTCCTGATGCTGGAGTGCCCGAGGCGCGCAGATACCGCAGGCAACGGTACGCCGGAATCGAGCATCTGTGAGGCCAGGGTGTGGCGCAACAGGTGCAGCGCGCCGCCCTTCGGCTTCGGCATCTTAAGCTTCTTGAACAATGCCGAAACAGTGGCGCTGATCGAGTTCGGTTTCAACGGCGTCCCATCGGGATTGGCGAATATCAGGTCGAGGTCGTGGCGATACGTCGGGCCGAACTTCTTTTTGAACTCCTCCTGGCGCTTGCGGTGAGCTTCGAGTTTCACGAGCGTCTCCGCGGGGATGCCGACCACGCGAGACTCCTCGGTGTCCTCGTGGCCTTTGAGCGGCTTGAAGATCAGCCCCTCTGCTTTGGTCTGCGACAACGACCGCGAGATCATGGCGCGCCCGTCCACGATGTCGGGCCAGCGAAGGGCGAGCACTTCACCACGGCGGGCACCCAAACCCACGGCCATCTCCAGGAACATCGACATGCACCACGGGCCACTTGCTGCCGCGATCAACAGGTCCTTCTGCGCGACGCCCAGCCCGATGCCCTTGGGCTTCTTGGGAACGGGCGGATCGCTGCCCATCACCGGGTTCCGCGTCACGAGGTCGGACTTCAGCGCGTACTTGAAGGCGCTGGAGACCACGCCAGCGATGTTCCGGACGGTCTTCTTCGAGAGCGGGCGGGGCTGCTTCGTCTTCCTGTGGTGGCCGCCGCGCTCCAGCAACCGGTTCCACTCCCGGTTCAGGTGCATGGGCTTGATCTGATCGACGGCCATGCCGAGCAGGCCGAGATCGAGCATCGCGGCCTGATCGTGGTAGCGCTCGCGGGTCTTGGGCGCCAACTTCTTATCAACGTGCTGCTCGAAGAACTCATCGAGCAGCATCTTGAGCGTCTTCGGCAGCGGGGCCACAACGGGACTTCCCGCCTCCACGCGTTCCAATTTCTCCTGCTCCTCGGTCCGGCGCTTCGCCTCGGCGTCCGTGGCCTCCTTCATCGTGGCGAATCCGAACTCCCGCACCATCCTGCGGTCATCGCGTGTCGAGCCCGGCAAGTCGAACTTGTAGTACCACGTGACCTTGCCGTTGCGCTTGCGTTTGTGGACTGGCATAAGATTACTCTCTTTGCTCTTTGGGTGTCTTCTGCGTGCTCGCTGCGGTGTACATCGGTGCGTTGGCTTTCCGGTGCAGGAGGCCCCAGATCCCCTGCTCCCAGTCATAGATTTCCTTCAGGCAACTCTCCATTCTCCGGAGCAGGAACGCTTCGCCTGCCCCTTGCTTAACACCGCCTTCTTGCACATCGAGTACGATATGGTGTGCGGCGTCGAATACGACCTGGGCCGCGGCGTGGATCGCTTTAGCGTGCTGACGGCCTGCCACCTGCCGAAACTGGAACAAGCAAGTGAACAGCATCACCAGGGATCGTTCCCTTTTGTCCAGCGACCGGTCAGGGTCGCTCTCCGAACGTAGCGCCACCGCCAGATCCGGACGCCCGAGGTTGTGAGCCGCCACCAAAAGGTGTTCGAGCTTCGGACGCGGCGGGTCCTGCCTGCCAGATTCCCACCTGCGTACGGTCACTTCGGCGACGTCGAAGAAGGACGCGAAGTCGGCTTGGGTAACGGGCTCGTTCATGAAATGTGCGAGATGCTCGCGGAGCTCGCGCACAACGTCTGCCCACTTACCGGTCGCCTTCCGACTCTTTCTTTGATCGGTCGTTTTTTTCATGCTTTCCGTCCTTCCGCACATCATCAGAGCCTGCATTTTCCAACGGGTACAGAACGACCTTACCACCTGTTGACACAGCTTTCCAAGACTGACGACCGGTCGTTTTAACGGCATTTTTTGCACGGCTGTCGGAGGGCAAAAACTCTGGACAGCGGCGTTGAATCCCGGCAAGATCAATATAGATTGCGAGCTTGGAGTCCGAAATGAAAACGTGCGTCAATCGTGAGGAGTTGCGGCGGCGGGAACTGTTGAGGATCTCGGAGGCTGCTTTGGTGCTTGGCGAATCGCGTGCCAATATCTACCTGCGGATCAAGAGGGGTGAGGTCAAGGCGATTCAGTTCGGGCGGACCATGCGTGTCCACGGGCCGAGCCTGTTCGGCCTCATCGACAACTTGGTCAGCAACGGGCATGGGGAAGGACTCGTTGCGTAGCATGGAGCCCTCGTCGCGGATAACAGTCCCCGAGATCGCGCAACGGCTGGCCATCGGCCGCCTGGCGGTCTATTCGATGCTGGAGCGCGGCATCATCCCCGGTATCCGTCTGGGAAAGCGGTGGATCGTGACGCGCCACGCCTACGAGTTTTGGGAGCGCACGGCGGGATCGGGCGCTGTGCGCCAGAAGGAGGTTGCCTGATCGTGCCGGTGTCCGCCGAAAAGTAGGAGCGCCCTCGACCGCTTGGCCGGAGTCACCACCCTCCGGCCAACTGAGCGGTCATCGGCCCAGTTCTGGGGGCTCAATCAATACCGGAAGCTGATCAGGGGAGACGTGTGTATGCAGTTCGAGGGAACGAACCTTCACGGCATTCTGCTTCACCAGACCGAGCCGGTATTGGTAATCGACATGACCGGCGCGAGCCGCACCATGCCCGGCCCGGTCGCCGCCAGGATGCTGGCCGACGACATGGTCGGCGTCGGCAACCGCAGGCGCATCCGCTTCGTGAAACCCTGCGACATCACCGTGGCCAACGCGCGGCAGCGTAAGTCCGACGTCAAGGCTGTCGTCCAACAGCATGTCGTAGAGCACGATTCTCGGCTCGACCCCGTTCACCTCAACCCGCAGGGCCGGGGCGCGAAGCTGTGGCAGCCGCAACCCACGCGGGCTCGCACCGGCCAGGGCGGAAGGATCGTCAGACTCCTGTTCGAGAAGAACTAAGAAAGGAAAGCGGCGCGTCGCTAGCAGGCAACGCGCCGCTGGTGGTGAAAAAAATTGAACAACTCGAAAGTAACACGAAATGAAAGCGCCGTCCATTCGCCGCTGCTGGGCGGCGTGCGCCAGGGTATCGCAGCTTCTCTTCGGCAGAAAGGGTCGATCGGCCTCGACACGATCCTCGGTCAGTATCCTGAGATCGTCGGCCCCGTGGTGCTCGCCGCGATTGATGATCTGGCGCGCGAGGGCGTAGTCACCATCGACGCCTCGTATTGTGGGAGCGTCAGCGTGACGTGGCGCGGTGATGCCGGTCAGGCGGCGGCGTAGATATGTGCGCCGCTTACGACTTCCTGCGCGAACTGCACCCGGAGGGACTGCCGCCGTACCACCTGCTCATTTGGACGGTCGAGGGCGAGAAGAAGATCTCCCATTGGTTCCCCACCATCGAGAGCGCCGCATCGTTCGCGAGCGCTACCGCCGCCGACGCGGTGTACTTCGGCGTCGGCCTGGCGCCCACGAATCTCGGCCCGCACCGCCGCTGCCGGTCGCAAGAGGTCGCGGCGGTGCCCGGCGTGGTGTGCGACATCGACGTCTACTGTGCCGGTGTCCACGAGAAGCCTGGCCTGCCACCGAGCATCGACGAGGCACTGCGTATTCTGCCGGAGCGCTTCCAGCCGACGCTGGTGTGGGACACCGGCCATGGCATTCAGGCGGTGTGGCTGTGCAAGGAGCGGTGGGATCTCGACTCCCAGGATGAGCGGGATCGCGCCGCCGCGCTGTCGCAGAGATGGCACACGTACCTCGCGGGGGAAGCAAAGCGTCTCGGCTACACCATTGATGCGGTGCATGACCTGGCGCGCGTTCTGCGGCTGCCTGGCAGCACGAATAGCAAGGTGCCCGGCGACCCCCGTCCTGTGCATGTCATCAGGAACACCGGCCAGCGGTACAACCCCTCCGATCTGGAAAGTGTCCTCGACACCTTTGGCGTGCCCGAGATTGAGATCAAAAGCACGGACGAGCAGGGCCACGTTGAATACGGCGATCTGCGGCTCGACCCGCGTGGTCAACTCCCGCCCGAAACGCAGGAAAAACTCGATTTGCTGCTGAAAAACATCTCCGACTTCGCGCAGGTGTGGAACCGCGAGAAGCGGATGCCCAAGGACAAGTCCTGGAGCGGGTACGCCCAGTCGATTGCCAACACCCTCGCATACGTCGACGCGGTTGCTGCCGACGAACCCGCCGACGCCATTGCTGGGGACGAACCCGCCGACGCGCCTTCCGGTCCGCCGATGCGCTTCTCCGACCAGGAGATTATTAACATTCTCACCAAGCACCGCCGCGAGCACGGCGATCCCGGCAAGCAGAACCCCAAGCCGCTGGCGTGGTACATGAAGTACACCATCCCCAAGGCGCGCAAGTGGGCGGCAGAGCAAAGGGAGCGCGAGCGGACGCGGGAAGAGCAGGAGGCGAAGAAGAAGGAGGCCGCCGAGCAGGAAGCCACCGAGCAGCGCAATGTGGATGCGATTCAAAAGGGTGACCAGGATGTAGCCCGCGCCTTCCTCGTCAAGGTGCTGAACTTGCCCGTCCAGCGCATTGTGCAGGTCGGGATGGACACCGACCCGGCGTACAAGATCGTGCTGAAGGACGCCGGTGGCGAGCGTGTGATCGAGATTCCGTCGCTCGCCGCGATGAACAGCTTCGTGGCGCTCGACCGATACGTTTGGCGGTACACGGGCACGCCGCTGCCGCCCAAGGCAAAGAACAGGTGGCGGGAGGTCCGGACGGCTTTCGGCAAGCTGATCGAGGTCGAGGACACCGGCGTGGGCACCGTGGAGTTGATGATCACCGACCTGGGGGAGTACTTCGCCACCGCCTCCGACTCGCTGTTCGAGAAGTATCCGGTGGACGAGTATCCGAACGGGCCGCCGCCGAGTGGCGGGTCGTTTACGGGATGGCAGGGTTGCCTCGTCCGCGCAACCTCGGACGCCGAGTACCGCATTGCCCTCTCGCTGATGGCTCTGCGGCAGCGGGATCGGCACTCGGTGCCCGGCGTGTATTTTGTGGAATCCAACGGCGAGGCCAGTCTGGAGTGTCGCGGAAGTGATGCGGGGGCAACCGCGCGGGTCGTGTTCCGTGGCCCGCACTTCTTCGATTGGCTGCGGAAGTACAAGGAGCGGAAGTTCGAGATTGATGAGATGAATCACAGGCTCGTCGACGCGGGCTTCAGGTACACCGATACGGGCATCGAAGCTGGCGTTCGGCTCCGGCGCGTATGGCGCGGTCCTCTTGCCGATGCCGCTGTCGATGAGCACCAGTTCTTGCGGCCGGACGATCTTGCGGATCTCGAAGCGAAGGAGCGGGCGATGCGCCCGATGGTCCAGTGATGACCACCTCACCCACGATACCCGCGCTCCCTATACCGGAATGGATTTTGTTTTCTCGATTGCAACACATGTTGCAAACGTGAAAAGCAATTTCGTTTCGGCTGGTAATTCGGGTATATGGTTCTTAATCTCTTGTTTTCATCAACATACGATTGGGTACGGCGTTGGGTATGAAACGGGTATGGACGGGTATCCACAGGCGACACTCACAAACGCACCGCCTTGAATCGAAGTTCATGAACCACGAAGTCTGTGAAAACAAAGAGCGACGGTTTGAGGCCGGTGTAGGAGCAGGCGGGTGAGCGCCGCTTCGATACCCACGGCGTGTGGGTATGGAGCCAGGGAGCGACGGGTCGGCCCTTAATGCTTCGATGGGTCCTCCCTCGGCCGGCGGCGCGCGCCGTTGTTTAAATTGCCCGCGTTATTTAGTGATTCGAGTTTCAAGAGGTGGCCATGGTGGTCACCTTCGAAAGGAGAAGAAGGTCAGATGGATGAAGGACTTGTGGAGAAGCCGGTGACCACGGTGGCCACCGAACCCAACACCGGCGCGTTGCCGCCGAGGATTCAGGACGCCATCGGCCGGCTGGACGCGGCCGAGGCAAACCTCGTGCGGATCAGGGCGATGATCGAGCAGGCCGACCGTGATCGCGTGGAGGCGGATCGCGATTACAACGCGGCATTCGCCACCCTCGCGGAAGCCGAGGCCAACGCCGCCCTGGACGGAGCCGTGCCCGACGACCGCCTGCGGAGGAAAGCCGAGCAGCACCAGCGCGCTCTGTTGACGCACGACGCGCGGCTTGTCGGTCTTCACACCCGCGAGCGGAGCGCCGCCGCGGAAGTCGATGCCGCGATGAGCGCCGTGAGCGATGCCCTTGATACGTGGTCTGCCGTCAGGACCGAAGAGGCACGCAAGGCGTTCCAGGACGCAACGGAGCGCTTCATCAACGACGTCACGGGGCCGTGCGCGGTGGGCATCGCGCTCGCAGATCCGCGCCTGACGTTCGCGGCCAAGTCGTCGCAGGTCCCGGCTCTCGATGCTGCTGGCCGCAATGCCTGCTGGCAGATTCGGGCATGGCGCGAAAACCCGGCCATGATGACGGTCGTGCAGGAGTGCGCCGCCATTCAGCGGGGTGCCAAAACGGCGATTGCCGAGGCGCGGAGGCTCATGCGCATCGGCGAGCAGACGGATCTGGGCGGCACGGCTGCCTAGTTTGGTTCAGGAACCAGAAGGGAGAATTGAAATGGAAAAGTCGAAGCAGGAAATGGCGGCGTTGGAGTCGCTGGCCACGTCGTACGCACGCCAGAATCGCGGGCAGGTGACGCGGGCGTTGTACGTGTCCGGAAGCGAGGCGCGCGTGACGAAGGAGCGGGCGTATGCGGCGATGCTGGAGGAGCAGCCGGAGGCGTATGCGGCCTACCGCGCTGCCCACAACGCCAGGGGCCTCGTGGCCACGCTTGAAGCGGCGGGAATTCGTTTGGCGCGGTAGCACCCACTAATTGAGCTTGCCGCAGGCGCGATTCGGCCCGCGCTCGCGGTGATTGGGGCTGGTCGCTGGGTTGCGGCACTAGCGCGGGCGGCTCCCATGGAGTGTCCTCCTCATTCCACACGCCGCCCAGATTGGAGTCTTAAGTGATCAACGACATTGTCCGGCGCATGTTCCGCGGTTGGGCTGCAAAGAAGCCCGAGCCGCCGCAGTTCGATATCCACGAATGGAGCCGTCGCGAAGGCTGGGTCTGCCTCGACAAGCCACAGGGCCGTCGCGGGCGGGTCAGGTTCCGTTTCGATCCGGGCGGGCTGCAGATCCCGAGGGCAGTGCCGCCCGCGCCCTCGATCACCGGTGCCGGATTCGTCTCTGGAGGCGGCGGTCACGTGGAGCACCATGCCGACGCACCGAAGCAGGTCGCCAGGCCGGTGCCGCCGCGCATCGGCATCCCGACCGCGCCCCGCGCGGATTCTTTCTATGGAAAGGTACGGGGATGATGGACGGTTCGATCAGCCCTGTTGCGGCTGATGACGCGCCGACGATCATCAATGCTGGCAAGTATGAAGGCGCGTCGTTCGCCGATCTGGACTTCGAGGAGTTGGTCGCGCTGAGACGCGATCCGGATGTGCCGCGCGCCGCCATCGAGCGCGAGATTTGGCGGCGGCGCATGGTGAAGCGGCGGACAAAAAGTGCGCGTACGTTTTTGTGGCGCGGTGGCGGTGCCGCCAGCGGACGGCGTGGTGTCAGTCAATCGGTAGTTGCAGCCGATGCTGTTAGATGATGTAACGGCGCGCGTCCGACCAATGCCCGTTCGAGCAACTCGCTCTCAATCTTATTGGCAGGCCAGAACCACTCCGGAAACTGGAGGTACGCGAAATCCATTTTCCACCGCTCTCCCTCCAGCAAGTAATCGAGTCCTTCACTCACAGCGGATTCGAGTGTGGCGAGTTTGCCAAATTGGTAGTAGTAGCGCGCGGGAGCCAGGACGCGCAAGTGTATCGCCGTAGCCTCAAACAGCTTCCTGGTCGTCTGATGGTTCGACCGTGTCAGCGCGGGGATGCGGCGGAATAGTGCGTACGTGAGTCCATAACGGATGATCTGTAGCGCCGCTTCGTAGGGGTCGTTACTAGCGACCTTCAGTTCGATCAGCTCGAAGCTGCGATCGGTGCATCGATGTCCCAGGTCGATATGTCCAGGCGAGTTATTACCCTCGCACATGTTGCTGTTCGTTGGAATCTGGTTCGCCCAGGTCCCGAGTCCCTGCGTCAGTCGGATGATTTCACGCTCGACGATTGTCTCGGCAGAGGTGTTCCTCGCGCGATCATATTCCGCGTTCGCAAACCATCGCCAATTTGTGGCGCTTGAACCGGCGCATCCAATCGAATTTAGGCGACCGTAGTTTTCGGCGATTTGATCGGCAATCTCCTGTATGAGTGCCGGACCATCGATCTCCACTCCCGCGGTTCCCGACAGCCAGATCCGTTCCAGACCACAATAAAGGCTTCCGTCGCTCATTTTTCAATTCCTTTCACCGGTACGAACAATTCGACTAGTCCATCGATGGCACAGTCTCCAATGCCGAGTTCAAACCGCACCTCCTGGAGCCAGTCGTCCCACTGTCCGCGGTTCGTCGGGTAATAGGGGTCGCCGATGAAGTAGATATTGGCGAGCCATGCTTCCAGCCCACACTCCTCGCGTAGGAAAAATAGATGCGCCAAGCGGTTCGCGAACTGGTAAAACGGCGACTTCCAATCGCGGTATTTCCGCGCTCCGATCCACTGCCGGGTCCTGCCGAACGCCGCTTCGATCAGCTGGATCGAGTCCTTGCCCGCACGGCAGAAGCTCGCCATCTCCGACCGGTGGCTCTTCGCCTCTACGAGCAGGACAGCAGTGGATCTGGAAAGATTAACCTTAGCAAGGGCGTCCCAATCCGGCCCACGAGGTGGCCAAAACCGCCCGACGAGTCGATCTGCATATGGATCTAGACCGAGAGCGGTCATGAAATCTCGATCTCTGTACTCCCGATATTGCTCGATGGCGAGGGGAGAGCGCCACTCAAAAGCCGCGGTCTGCCAACCAGGGATCGTCTCGCGGAGTTGGCGCTGAATGCGGTCAGGGTTCTCGTTGATCAGAGTTCGAATCTGCAGTTTGCTCCCTGCTGCGGAGGCGACGGTATTTGTTCGAGTCACGACCAGCCCAATATACCGCTGAGGCGTCCGTCCGGATCTCAAAGAGTACAGCCATCAGAAACGACAAACGCCGCCAACCTCGCGGCTGGCGGCGTCATGATCGGCTCGATCTACTTCCCGGCGATCTTATACGTCCGCTCCCCGCCGTCGTTCTTGGCGGATTCGACTTTCAGCCCCATTCGCTTCCCAACCGTGCCGCTGATGAAGCCCCTGATGCTGTGGTTCTGCCAGCCGGTCGCCTTCGCGATCTCGCCCAACGTGGCTCCGTCCTTCCGGCGCAGCAGGTCCAGGACCGCCACCTTTTTGCTGTTGGCCCGGCCTTTGCCGCTTACCTTGGCGCTGGATGCCTTCGCGGTGACCTTTGCCGCCGACTTCTTCGTGCCCGCCACCTTGCCGCCCGTTTTGGCCTTGGCCGCGCCCTTCCGGCTGGCAGCCTTGGCCTCGGTGGCCTTCTTCGGCCCAACGTGAGCGCCCTGTGTCGCAAGGGCGGCGGTCGTGGTGGCATTGGTCTCTGTGCTGTTCATCTTCTTTCCTTTCTGCGCGTTCCGCGCCCCACGATTCATCACTCCCGTCGCACCGGAAAGCAAGCCAAAATCGATTGTTCGAAGATCTTATTCGTGATATTCGCCGTGGCGGTTTTGGCTAATGCTCAATGACCGGCCGCACAGCCCGCAGCATGTCACGCAGACACGGATGCTAGACCGATTTCGACATCGCTCTGGGCTGAAACACGTCCACCTCATGGAGCTTTTTGAGTTTCAGTGCCTTGCTGATGCAGTCCGGGTCCACTGCGGGTAGCCACTTACCGAGCCGCTCCGCATCGGACCATACGTCAGGCAGTATCTGTTGCAGCCCGCTGTTTTGCCATGCGCAGAGCTTGCGGACGTCAATGCGCAGAGGGTGGCTCGTACCGAAGCCGGCGATGATCTCGTCTGAGTAGGTGTCGATTAGCGCTGGTTCGTGCTTCCAGATGTACCGTGCAAGGAACCGGAATGCCGGATAGCGAAACTGGCCGATCGGGAGCTCCTTCAATTTCTGCGACTGATCTTTGAGATCCTTGAGTACCAGTGGCGTCACGATGAAAAGGTTTCGTAGAAAGATCAACAGTTGCAGGTCCGCCAGTTTCGAATCGTTGAAAACTCGTTGATAGTGGGGATCATCGAACAGTTCGCTAACTCTCGCTGCCTCCCGCAGGCTCGGCTTATCGGACGCTGCCGCGATGACCTGGGCCAATTCCTCTATTTTGAGCGGCTTATTGAAGCTCTTACCGTACTTCTCTTCGACGAGCTGAGCATCAGACTGCCGCAAATTCTCGAATGCCTCTTCCTGGCGCTCATAGTAGATGTGTTCCTTTTCAAGGCGCGCCGCAAGCAAAAGCTGCACTGGCTCGTTCGCACGGAAAGCGGATGGCCGAAGCTCCGTCTGGCGGTTGTTTCCGACCGCAACTTCCGTGACGAACTTGTCATCTGTACTCACAACTACGCGTAGCGGAACTCGAATCTGATCCCAACGAGTCTTATCGATTCGATCCTTCAGAAAAGGGCTATGAAGAAAGAGATAAGCGGTCTTAACTGTTTGGCACCCATTCAACACGCCCGGTTGCCGCAATGTTATGGCACCACCGTTCAGCTCCGCGTCCTTCGCGTGGAGAGTCACGCCGTTATGAAGCACTGCGAATACGCCGGGATCTGGCGAACTCCACTGTGGGGAAGGGATGCACGTCCGCTTGAGGCTCTCGTGAATGTATTTCGCTGGTCCCTTCGATGCCTTCCTCAGCAGGAACGAGCGAACGTTCTTCGCGAACAGGGCGTAGTCGTAAGTTTCATATAGTCCGACCAAATCGGCTAAGTAACCAAATCCCACGTAATATGCAAGTCCATCACCCGCGCTCAACGGCACGCCTTCAAAACGGATTGAGTGCTTAAGTGTCGGTGGAATGACCTTGATGGCAGAAAGAACGTGTGGCGGATAGATAGCCAGCGGTGAGGATGCATGATCTGGAAGATGGTACTGGACCATCTCCTCGAATTTGTCGAACGCGGCCACCAAGGCGTGGTTCATGACATCCTCCGCGTCATCGCATAGATGGATGACCTCGAAGAAAAGGCGCAGCTTCGGCGCGATATCTTGGTGCTTCTGGATGTGAGCAGCCAGCCTTACAAGTACGGAATTTGCTTGTGGTATGGCGGTCTCCTCCCCACTGAGCATCTGCCGGACGAGCGGCATAGTTCGGCCAAACTCGACGAAAGCCTTCTTCACGAAAGTTGGACTTGGTGAGTACTTTCCCTGAATCAGGTGCAGCACAGGTGGGTCTGCATCCGCTTCGATATGGAAGCCATCCAGACCGTAATCATGCGATCCGCCCGGTGCCTTCGCTATGGCCTCTTGAGCGGAGATACCGAACTTTCGCGTCAGCCACCAAGGCACAAATGCATCCGGAATCGCCCCTTGTGGCGCGTGCTGGCTGTAGAAAGCTTCCACGTCAGCCCTGATTTGGTCAGTGGTCTTCACGATTCGCAGATTATAACGTAAAGCCTCTCACCAAGCGTAATCGATCGGCATCCGTAGCGCTGTAATTACCGCCCCCGCCCGCGCGGCCATACCGGGCCGAACGCCACAGACATCCACTCCGCTCCTGCCTAAATCGCGTCCCTACGCCCCGTGGTACAAATCAAGATTCGCCCATGCACCCGTTGGAGACATACCTTCAAGAACTCAGGGCCGTGCGCTCCTCCGGCGCAGCCGTTAAGGAGACCTCGTACTACCCTGCGTTGTCAAACCTGCTTAACGAGATCGGCAAGACGCTCAAGCCCAAGGTGAAGTGCATCATCCACCTCCAGGACACCGGCGCGGGGATTCCGGACGGCGGCTTGTTCACCGAGGAGCAGACCCGCAACGACACCAGCGACCTGCTCGCTGGCGCGATCCCGGCGCGGGGAGCGGTCGAGGCGAAGGGAACGGTCGCGGACGCCTGGCGGGTGGCCGAATCGAAGCAGGTCAAGGACTATTGGAGCCGCTATCGGCAGGTCCTCGTGACCAACTACCGCGACTTCCTGCTGGTAGGCGCCGACGCAGAGGGTAACCGCGCCGTGCTGGAGACGTATCGCCTAGCGCGCGACGAGCACGAGTTCTGGCAGAAGGCGGCGCATCCGCGGGCGGCGGCCGATCAGCAGGGTGAGAGCTTCGAAGGGTTCCTCAAGCGCGTGATGCTGTACCAGGCATCCCTGGCCACGCCGCGCGACCTCGCGTGGTTCCTGGCGTCGTATGCGCGGGAGGCCAAGTTCAGGATCGAGGCCGGTGAACTGCCTGCGCTGGCCGGAATCCGCGCGGCGATGGAAGAGGCCCTCGGCCTCAAGTTCGAGGGCGCGCGCGGCGATCACTTCTTCCGCTCCGCGCTCATACAGACATTATTCTATGGCATCTTTTCGGCTTGGGTGCTGTGGGCCAAGGACCACCCGCCCACCGACAGGAAGAGCAGGTTCGAGTGGGGCATGGCGGCGCGGTATCTGCGCGTCCCTATTCTCCGCAAGCTATTCCACGAGGTCGCCGAACCCGGCCAGTTGGAATCCATGGATCTGCCCGAGGTGCTCGATTGGGCCGGCGCGGCGCTGAACCGGGTGGACCGCGCCTCGTTCTTCGCCAATTTCGAGGAGGGCCACGCGGTTCAGTACTTCTACGAGCCCTTCCTGGAAGCCTTCGATCCGGAACTGCGTAAGGACCTGGGCGTCTGGTACACGCCGGTGGAAGTGGTGAAGTACATGGTGGCGCGCGTGGACGCGGAGTTGCGCAACACGCTCGGCGTCACGGACGGGCTGGCCGATCCGAACGTTTTTATCCTGGACCCGTGCTGCGGCACCGGAGCTTACTTGGTCGAGGTGCTGCGCAAGATCGCCGAGACGCTACGCGAGAACGGTGGCGACGCCCTCGCCGGTCACGATCTCAAGGAAGCGGCGCTGGAACGCGTGTTCGGCTTCGAGATTCTCCCCGCGCCGTTCGTGGTCGCGCACCTCCAGTTGGGCCTGCTGCTGCAATCGCTCGGGGCGCCGCTGTCCGAAGCCAGGCACGAACGCGCCCGCGTCTTCCTGACGAATGCGCTCACGGGATGGGAACCCGTGAAGCATCCGAAGCAGCTCATGTTCCGTGAGATGGAAGAGGAGCGCGAGGCCGCCGATCACGTGAAGCGTGACACGCCGATCTTGGTGATCCTGGGCAACCCGCCCTACAACAGCTTCGCCGGGATCGCCAACATGGACGAGGAGCGCGGCCTCTCGGAGGCCTATCGCACCACCAAGGCCGCGCCCGCGCCACAGGGGCAGGGCCTGAACGATCTGTACGTCCGCTTCTTTCGCATGGCCGACCGGCGCATCGTGGAGAAGACCGGCAAGGGCATCGTGTCGTTCATCTCCAACTACTCCTGGCTCGATGGCCTGTCGTTCACCGGGATGCGCGAGCGCTACCTGGAGGTGTTCGATCATATCTGGATCGACTGCCTGAACGGCGACAAGTACAAGACTGGGAAACTCACCCCGGAGGGCAAGCCGGACCCGAGCATCTTCTCGACCGAGTTCAACCGGGAGGGCATCCAGGTCGGCACAGCGATTACGCTGCTCGCCCGGACGTCGCCGTCTGCGGCGCCAGTGCAGTCCAGTTCCGGCATCTGTGGGGCAAGGACAAACGGGACAGCCTACTGGCGTATGCGTTGGGCGAGAGCACCCCCAAGTACGAGGCGGTGCGACCGTCCATCCCCCTCGGGCTGCCGTTCGCGCCAGCCCAGGTAGAAGCGCATTACGTCTCGTGGCCGCTGCTGCCAGACCTGCTCCCGAGTTCGTTCCCCGGCGTGCAATCCAAAAGGGACGAAGTGGTCGTCGATATCGACCGCGAGGTTCTCGTTAAGCGGATGAAGCGTTACTTCGATCCGGAGACGTCCAACGAAGAGATGCGCAGGCTGTGCCCCAGAGCATTGGAGAGCACTCAGGCATTTGATGCGCCAGCAGCTCGCGCAGCCCTGATTAAGCGTGGGTTCAAGCCGGAGTACGTCGTTCGGTACTGCTATCGTCCCTTCGACTTGCGGTGGATCTACTGGGAGCCAGAGCAGGGGCTGCTCGGCAGGCGATCACCGGACTACTTTGCCATCGCCGCACCGGATAATCCGTGCATTGAAGCTCGGCAGCGCCAGCCGATGGACGTGTTTGATCGCGGCTACGTGACGGCGACGCTCGCGGATAACTTCGGCAACGGGTTTTCAAACTTCTTTCCGCTCCGGATTCAGGCCTCTGAAAACCTGATCACGGAAGCTGGACCTCATCCGAACGTGAGCAGAGAGGCGGACGGTTACCTCGCGAACATCGGCGGGAAGTTCTACCACCTCTTTTACCATGTTGCCGCCATCCTGCACTCGCCCGTATACAGAAGCGAAAATCAGGGTGCACTGAAGCAGGACTGGCCCCGCATACCGCTGCCCGCCACGAAGGACGCCCTCGTCGCCTCGGCAACGCTCGGTCGTGAAGTCGCCGCCCTCCTCGATCCGGAAGGTCCGTTGCCTAAGTCAGGCAAGTGCGTGAAGACCATCGCCACGATCACAGCCGCCGAGGGCCGCCTCGACCCCGACGCGGGCGACTTGGAAATCACAGTAGGCTGGGGCCACGCGGGCAAGGGCGGCGTCACCATGCCAGCCAAGGGCAGGATCACGACGCGGGAGATGACGCCAGGCGAGCAGGAAGCTCTGCCGGAGGGCGCCATCGGAATCCTGGGCGTCGAGACCTGCGACGTGTGGCTGAACGGGCGCGCGTACTGGCGCAACATCCCGCTGCCGGTCTGGGAGTACACGCTCGGCGGCTACCAGGTCATCAAAAAGTGGCTGAGCTATCGCGAGAAGGAACTCCTGGGCCGGTCGCTCACCGTCGAGGAGGCGCGGTCCGTGACGGACATTGCGCGGCGGATCGCGGCCATCCTGCTTATGGGCCCGGCGCTGGATGCGAACTACTGCGCGGTGAAACAGGCGACCTGTGAATTGAGCAAGGGCGCTGGTTTGAATCATTGAAGGTAGGTTCTTATGCCATTACTTGGTAATCCGCCGTTGTCGCCAGAGCCGAAATCCTGGAGGCCAGTATCTGAAGCAGAGATTGGGGCGATCATCCTTGAATTCGTGCGGGGCGCGTATCGCAGGTGTACGGGCAACTTGTCCCCTGAACTGGTGAGGGCAGCGGAGGCACTTTGTTTGGCCAGTAATGATCACGAGGTGTTCGTGGATGACGGACCCGAAGGGTGTTGGTTCGGTATTAACGCTATTCGGGAGCCCGGGCAAAGCGTCGATGTCGACGATCAGTTTCAAGGTCCGTCAATTATGCCGTTGCGCGGTCGCCCGCCGATGAGGGGAGAGCCGGAATCATGGGTTCCAACTTCTAAGGTAGAGATAGAGAACATAATTGTAAACGTGACCTGGGAGGCGTGCCGTTACCGCCGAGAGACCCTCTGTTCCGAGTTGATTAGGGCAGGTGAGGCGCTTAATCTAGTGTAGTGCGGCTTAAGTAGTAACCACTAACCACAACGCAGCGTCTCTATAA
>CAYRWE010000010.1:0-48251 GCA_964427655.1 uncultured Solibacteraceae bacterium
GGCGATGGCCGCGTGGACGATGTCCGGCGGGCGCACGGCGCGGCCTTGAACCTGGTGCAATGCTCCGGCTCCATGATGCACCTAGCCAAACAGCTCGAAGAGCAGCGCGGCATTCCGTTCAAGAGAGTCTCGTACTTCGGCATCGAAGACATGGCGCAGGCGCTTTACGATACGGCCGAATTCTTCGCCAAGAAATCTCCCGGGATCGTGGAACGGACCGCCGCGCTGGTGAGCCAGGAGCTGGCCACGATCATGCCGCAGATCGCGCAATACCGGCGCAAGCTGGAGGGCCGCAAGGCCGCGGTGTACGTGGGCGGCGCGTTCAAGGCTTTTTCGCTGGTGCGGGCGCTGCGCCAGTTGGGCATGAAGACCGTGATGGTGGGATCGCAGACCGGGCTGCGCGAGGATTACGAGGAGCTGCGCGGGTTGTGCGACGAGGGAACCATCATCGTGGACGATTCGAACCCGCTCGAGCTCTCCGCGTTCCTCCAGGAGAAGGAAGTGGACCTGTTCATCGGCGGCGTCAAAGAGCGGCCCATCGCCTACAAGCTGGGAGTCGGTTTCTGCGATCACAACCACGAGCGCAAGGAGCCGTTGGCGGGTTTTCTGGGAATGCTGAACTTCGCGCGCGAGGTCTATAAGACCGTGGCCAGCCCGGTGTGGCGCCTCACGCCGCGCGGACGCAGGAGGGAACTGTCATGGTCGTGAGGGAGCCGTTTGTAGCCACCCGCAACGCCTGTAAGTTGTGCGCGCCCCTGGGTGCTTGTCTGGCGCTGCGCGGCGTTCGGGGCACGGTTCCCTTCCTGCACGGGTCGCAGGGCTGCGCCACGTATATCCGCCGCTACCTGATTTCGCATTTTCGCGAGCCGATGGATATCGCCGTTTCCGGTTTCAGCGAAGCCACCACGGTGTTCGGCGGACGCGACAACCTGCACAACGGATTGAACAACGTCGCGCGGCAGTATCGCCCGGAGCTGATCGGGATCGCCACCACCTGCCTGCCGGAGACCATCGGCGAGGATGTGGCATTTCTGCTGGACGAATTCCAGCCGGCAGGGGACGCGCCGTTTCGCCTGGTGCATGTGGCCACGCCCAGCTACCGCGGGACGCACGTGGATGGCTTTCATGGCGCCGTGCGGGCGCTGGTGGAACAACTGGCGGAAGGCGGAGCGGCCGGCGAGGGAGTCAACGTGTTCCCCGGCATGGTGTCGCCGGCCGACCTGCGCTACCTGAAAGAAGTGCTGGCCGATTTCGGACTGGAAGCCACGCTGCTGCCGGATTATTCGGAGACGCTCGATGGGCCGCAGCTCGATGAATACCAGAAGATCGCGGCCGGTGGGACTCCCGTATCGAGCGTCCGCGCGATGGGCTGCGCGCGCATGAGCCTGGAGATGGGCCGCACGCTGGCGGCGACCGGCACGGCGGCGGCTTCCCTCGAAAGCAAGTTCGGTGTGGGCCGCCGCAACCTCGGCTGGCCCGTGGGTGTGCTTGAAAGCGATCGCTTCTTCGCGGCGCTGTCGGAATTGAGCGGCCGTCCGACTCCCCAGAAACACGCCGCCGAGCGGGGCCGCCTGGTGGATTCTTACGTGGATGCCCATAAATATGTCTTTGGCCGGCGCGCCGTGGTGTATGGCGAGGAAGACCTGGTGGTGGGGCTGGCCTCGTTCCTGGCGGAAATCGGAGTGCAGCCGGTGCTGTGCGCCTCGGGCGGAGAAAGTGGGCGCCTGGAAGAGGCCGTGAAAGCGGTGACCGGCGATGCCGCCGAGGGCATCGTGATCAAGGAGGGGATGGATTTCACGACGATCGGCGAAGTGGCGCGCGGCCTGGCGCCGGACTTCCTGATTGGCAGCAGCAAGGGCTACAGCGTAGCCCGCGAACTGGACGTTCCCTTGATCCGCGCCGGCTTCCCGATCCACGACCGCATCGGCGCCCAGCGCGTTTTGCATCTGGGCTACCGCGGCGCGCAGCAGTTGTTCGATGCCGTGACCAACACCCTGCTCGGCCGGGCGCAAGACCGCTCGCCGGTAGGGTACAGCTATCTGTGATGGAGAAGCGATGACACTGGACCTGGATATCACGCAGCACCCGTGCTTCAACGAGGGGGCCCGCAAGACGGCCGCGCGCATCCATCTGCCGGTAGCGCCGCGCTGCAACGTGCAATGCAATTTCTGCGACCGGCGGTTCGATTGCCTGAACGAGAGCCGCCCGGGAGTAACCAGCGCCGTCCTCACGCCGCAGCAGGCGCTCTATTACCTGGACCGCGCGATGGAAAAGTCGCCGGCGATCCGCGTAGTGGGAATCGCGGGGCCGGGCGATCCGTTCGCCACTCCGGAAGAGACGCTGGAGACGCTCCGGTTGGTCCGCAAGCGCTATCCGGAGATGCTCTTGTGCGTGGCCAGCAACGGTCTCGAAGTGGCCGCTCACGCCGCCGAACTCGGACGGCTGAAAGTGAGCCACGTCACCCTCACGGTGAACGCCATCGACCCCGGAATCGGCGCGAAGGTTTACGCCTGGGTGCGCTCCGGCATCCGTGTGCTGCGCGGCGTGGAGGCTGCCACGGTGCTGCTGGAACGGCAACGCGCCGCCATCACGGAGATCAAGCGGCACGGCATCACGGTTAAGATCAACACCATCCTGATACCGGGCATCAACGACGAGCACGCAGTGGAAGTGGCGCGCGAAGTGGGAGCCTGGGGCGCGGACATCATGAACTCGATCCCGATGTACCCGGTGGCCGGCACGGCGTTCGAATCGCTCGGGCAACTGGATCATGGCAAACTGGCACTGCTGCGCAAAGAGACCGCGGAGTTCCTGCCGCAGATGCTGCACTGCACGCGCTGCCGCGCCGATGCCGTGGGACTGTTGGGCGAGGCGCAATCCGCCGAGCTGATCGAACTGCTCCGAACCACGGCGGCGGGGCCGGTCAACCCCAACGAGAAACGCCCTTATGTCGCGCTGGCCAGCCACGAAGGGTTGCTGATCAACCAGCACGTTGGAGAGGCTTCGCGGTTCTGGGTGTTTGAGCCGCAGGCCGGCCGGCCGCCGGCGCTGGTGGAAACGCGCGAGGCACCTGAAACCGGCTCGGGCGCGACCCGCTGGTATGAAATGGCCGAGCTGCTGCACGATTGCAAGGCCGTGTTCACGAGCGCGGTGGGACAGACGCCACGGCGGATTTTGGAGCAGCACGGAATCCGTGTGATCGAGGCGGTCGGGCTGGCGTCGGATGCCATCGCCGCGTGGAGCGCCACGGGCCAGGTTCCGCGCGGGATGCAGAAGTTGTTCCAGGGCTGCGGGCGCGGTTGCGCGGGTCCGGGAACGGGTTGTGGATAGAAAGGCAGGAGACTCAATGGAAAAACCGAAACATCACGTCTTTGTTTGTGGAAGCTTCCGCGTGGCGGGAGATCCGAAAGGGATCTGCCATCGCAAGGATTCTGGCGCTCTGGTCGGATACCTGGAATCCGAAGTATCGGACCGGGGTCTCACCGGTGTCACCGTGTCGAGCGCAGGGTGCCTGAATCTGTGCGAACACGGCCCCGTCGTCGTGGTCTACCCCGAAGGCCACTGGTACGGAAAAATGGACGAGGACAGAATCGACCAGATGCTGGATGCGCTCGAAGAGGGCAAGCCGGCCGAGGCGCTTCTGCTCGCCTAAGAGCTATGGCGAACGCGAGAATCCACCTCATCGATAGTACGTTGCGGGATGGCGAGCAAGCGCCCGGCGTGGTCTTCTCGCGCTCCGACAAGCTGGAAATCGCCACCGCCCTCGTCGCGGCTGGTGTTCCGGAGATCGAAGCCGGAACCCCGGCCATCGACGAGGAGGAGCGCGCCGACCTCCATGCGATTGGCGATCTCGGTCTGGGGTGCCGGGTCACGGCGTGGTGCCGGGCTACCGGCCGGGACCTCGAATACGCCGGAAGCTGCGGCGTCGATTCCGTGCACATTTCCTTTCCCGTGTCGCTGATTCTTTTCGGCGCCTTTGGCAAGGAAGAGCGCTGGCTTTGGAACATCCTTCCAGGCCTCATCGGGCGCGCCTGTGCGCGGTTCCGGTTCGTATCGGCGGGCGCGCAGGACGCTTCGCGCGCGGACGCCGCGCTGCTCGACAGGTTTGTCCTCGCCGCCAGGGACGCCGGCGCCTGCCGGGTGCGTATCGCCGATACCGTGGGGATCTGGAATCCTCAACAGACGTTGTGCTGCTTTCAGAGGCTGAGGGCGGTTGCCGGAAACTGGCTTTCGCTCGAGTTCCACGGACACAACGACCTGGGTATGGCCACCGCCAACACGATTTCCGCGATCGAGGGCGGCGCCGATGCGGCCAGCGTCACGGTGAACGGGCTCGGAGAGCGGGCCGGCAATGCGCCTCTGGAAGAAGTCGCGATGGCGCTGCGCCACACGCTGAAAAGAAACTGCGGGCTGGACACATCGCGTCTGAGCGCTCTGTGCGAGCTGGTGGCGGGCCGCTCCCGGCGAACGATCCACAGGACCAAGCCGATAACCGGAGCCGACGCATTCCGCCACGAATCCGGCATACACACGGCCGCGCTGCTCAAGAACCCCTCCTCTTACCAGCCGTTTCCCTCCGAGGAGACGGGACGAATCACGGAACCCTTTGCCATTGGCAAGCACTCCGGTTCGGCGGGTGTGCAATCGGTTCTGGCGGCCAGAGGTATTTCCGTACCCGCATCGCTCTGTAAGGAGATCCTGGCAGAGGTCCGGCGGCGCGCCCGGGAGAGCAAGGAAGCCGTCACCCCACAGGAACTGGCCGCGATCGCGCGCGAGTTGTTGAACGAGAGGGCTTCGAGCCAGCATGCCGACCTGCGCGTGAAGTCGAGCTGACGGGAGGAAGCGGCGATCTCGTGCAAATCAGAGAAGCGCGCCTCGACGATATATCCCAGCTTTGCGCGTTGCTGGCAGCACTGTTTGCGCAGGAGGCCGATTTTTCACCCGATGCCGGGCGGCAACAGCGGGGGCTGCGGCTGATCCTCGACAATCCGGAGTCCGGCCGCATTTACTGTGCGACCGAATCCGGCACCGTCATTGGCATGGTCACGATCCTGTTCACCATCAGCACCGCGGAGGGAAGCCGGGCCGCGTGGTTGGAGGATATGGTGGTGCATCCGGAGTGGCGCGGGCGTACCATTGGCCGGCAGCTCTTGAATCACGCCGTGACGGAAGCGGGAATGGCGGGCTGCCAGCGGCTTACGCTGCTGACCGACGGCACCAACGATCGCGCGATGCGCTTCTATTCCCGTGCCGGGTTCGTGCGCTCCACAATGGTGACCTTTCGGCTGGTCTGTGATCAATCGGAGGCGGGTGCCCCCAATGAACGGGGCAAATAGGCCAAGTGTATTGAATCCATGAGCTCAACAGTTCCAGCACTGCTTTCCAGCCGGTCTCATCATGGCCGGCGCTGAGTCGATTGGCGGCGCGAACCAGCGGCCAGCGGAGCAGCTTGGGAGATCGCTTGATGCGTTGCAGCAGTTCAGCTTCTTCGATTCCACGACCCGACGGAATTCTGTCTACGGACAGGCCTTTAAAGCCGCCCCGAAGTTTATCAGGCCGTTATAATCGGGTGGGAACATCCGATGAAAACCAAGCGGTTTGGTATGACAGTCTGTCTGCTGCTGAGCATGGCGGGCCGTTGGGCCGAGGTCCGCGCCGCGGCCCCGGATTGCGATCGCGCCTGCCTGAACGGTTTCGTGGGCCGGTACCTGGGCGCGCTGGTCGCCCACGACCCCTCGCGCCTGCCGCTCGTCAAGGGCGCGCGCTACACGGAGAACGGCCAAGTTCTGAAACTGGGCGATGGCATGTGGGGCGTGGCCAACCGCGTGCGCGATTACAAGCTGTATTTCGCCGACCCGGCAGCCGGCCAAGTGGGCTTCTTCGGCGTGATTGAAGAGAACGGCCACCCCCAGATCACCGCGCTACGGCTGAAAATCGACGATCACGCAATCGCCGGGATCGAGGTCATCGTGGCGCGTAAGGAAGGGCCGCAATCCTGGCCCAAACCCGACGATCTGGTCGATCATCCCATCTTCCGCCAGCCGCTGCTCCCCGGGGAGCGGCGCTCGCGCGAAGAACTGGTGCGGATCGCCAATTCATATTTCGAGGGTCTCGAGCAATCCACCGCCAGGCTCACGCCCTTCGACCCGCAGTGCACGCGCGTCGAAAACGGCAACATGACGGCCAACAATCCGGGCGGTTCGGGCATGCAGAAGATGACCTGTGCCGAACAGTTCGCCACGGGATTTTCCAGGTTCATCACCCGGGTGCGCGAGCGGCGTTTCACCGTGGTGGATGAGGAGCGCGGCCTGGTCTACGCGCAGGTCTTCTTCGACCATGCCGGCATGGTGACCACGGTGCAACTGACCAACGGCGAAACGCTCAAAGTGCCGCCGCCCTACGATACGCCCTACACCTGGCAGATCGGCGAGCTCTTTAAGATTCAGGATGGCCGCATCACCCGCATCGAAGCGGTGCTGGTGTCGGTGCCTTATGGCATGCCCTCGGGATGGGCGAAGTAAGTGAGGAGCGATATGCGAGCAGCTTTATTCTCAGGATTTCTGCTGGCCGCCGCGGCCTTCGCGCAGAGCGGCAATACCACGGGCCCGTGCGGCCGCGCCTGCCTGGAAGGTTTCGTCAATCAGTACCTGGATGCCGTGGTGGCGCACAACCTCGCGTCCGTGCCGATAGCGCCGGGCGCCCGGTTCACCGAAAACGGCCAGCGGCTCCCGCTGGGCGATGGCCTCTGGAACACCATGGGCGCCAGGGGCAAGTACAGGCTGTATGTTTCGGACCCGCGGGCCGGGGAAGTGGTGTTCTTCGGCTCGGTGCTCGAAAACGGCACGCCCGCCCTGATGGCGCTGCGGCTCAAAATCGAGAACCGGCGCATCTCCGAGATCGAGAGCATCGTGGCACGCGGCACCGGGGGCGGCGCCCGCGGTGAAGAAGGAGCGCGCATTCTGGACGGGATCGGCAGCCCGCATCCTGTTTTTCTTGAAGCAGTGCCGGAGGCCAAACGGGCTTCCCGGGATGAGCTGCTCAAGACCGCGAACTACTACTTTTCGGGTATTGAGAAGGATGACGGCAAGGGCATCTACCCGTTCACGGACGATTGCAACCGCCTGGAAAACGGCCGCCTAACCACCAACAAGCCCGGCCAATACAGCTCTTCGCAGAAGGGCGGGTTCGATCTAACGGCGCTCGGATGCAAGGCGCAGCTCGAAACCGGCTTCTTCCACTTCGTCACGCGCGTGCGCGACCGCCGCTTCGTGGCGCTCGATGAGGAGCGGCAGTTGGCGCTGGCCTTCGTTTTTTTCGATCACGCCGGAAACGCGCAACCGGTGACGATGCCGAACGGCTCGGTGATGCCGGCGGGACCGCTTCTGCCCTCCACGTGGGAGATTGCCGAGCTGTTCAGGATCGAGGGCGGCAAGATCCGCCGGATCGAAGCCGTGCTGGATGCCTGCCCTTATGGCATGAACTCGGGATGGAGTAATTGGGAAGACGGCCTTTCGAGCCGCATGCGCTGGGCCGGCGGAGCTTTGAAGTGAGAGACGCAGCCGACGCAGGCCCGCTCTACTGCCCCGCGAGCGTGCTGCGCTTTCTTCCGTACGGGAAGTAGATGGCCAAGCAGATGATCAGCCGCGTGAAGAAACGCAGCCATGTCGGCAGCGATAGGCCCGCCATCAGAATCAGGCAGGACGATCGAGATCATCGGGAATAGCGGAACCAGGGGAACGCGGGCCCCACCGACACAACCGCACGTACTTCCTCACGCATTACACGGCCGCCACAGCGATGATGGCGCAGGACAAAGGAGCCAACGTCACCGTTCGATACCCTTCTGCCCCGGGCAGCGGTGCCACCCTCAAAGAACGGTCCGATGTTTGAAGAACTATGGTGTCGCCGGCCTTTGTCCCAGGCAGGCGGGCATGCCTGACGTTCAACGTCTGCTTCTGTGTCGTCCAGTTTGCCAGCACGATGCCAAACCGCCCGCCCGGCGCTTCCCAGGCCGCATGGAACACCGACGGCACGCGATGCTGCTGCTTCTCATATGTCCACTCCATCATCTGAATGCCGTCCACTGCCGCAGGCTTGAGCATTCTCCCAAACAACAGGAAATCTTTCCCCGGCCCGCGCCGCAATGCCGTTACCGTGCGGACCATTTCAAAAGCGTCCTCGTCGCTTCCACCCTTGGGTTCCCACGCGGAAAAGTGCGGCGTGTCCTTATTCAGGAATGTGCCATCGCCCGTCAACACTCCTCCCGGTATCGCCCCCCAGACGCAACTGGCGGCGGACTTGATCTGCATATGGTAGGGGGCGGCCGCGGAGCCGAACATGCAGGTGATGACAATGCATTCGTGAAACAGGAATTGATACAAGGGAATGCTTTCACCGTTAAGGTATCCGGGCGACGCCAGCCGGGAATCCGTCTCCTGGAACAACGGCAGACAATACTCGTTGACCCCCTGCTCGGCGGATTGAGTCACTCCACGCGCCCCAGCCCCGTCCGACGCTAGCCGGAATTCCGCCATGGTTTCTTCCATCTTCCCGGTCATCCACTTGCCGGGTCCAGGCGGATGTTCGTGATTCAAAGCGTAACAGGGAAATGTAGCTGCGCCAACGTTCTGATCGAAGAACTGGATGGGCTCGAAACCCCAGCCGATCATGCGCGTTACTTGATCGACCGCGATCCGCCGTGTCAGGGCCGCCCCCAGACAACACTCGTAGCTGGAACGAAACATCCGATCCCAATCCTCAAGGACAGGATCTCCTTTGGGGGTGCGACACACGCAGTCTGCACCCCCATGTTCCTTGAAAGAGGCGCCACCGTCATATCCGCTAAACTTATGACGGAAGACCCAGCGGCTGCCGTTGCAATACGTCCCAACGCGCCATCCGCGATCGCGCGCCAATTTCACGGTGTTCTTCAGGGAGTCCTCGCCACCAATCCAAGGCATACTATCGGGATATGACCATGCTCCCGTCCGCTCCCAACCCATCATCATGACCGCGAGCGGCGCCTGGACCTGGTCCGCTATTTTTTCCAACAGCGGAATACACTTTTCGAAAGGCAGGAATTCCTTAGGAATCACCGTTGGCTTGCTCAAATCCGCGTCCCATTCGGGATGAACCGAGACGTGTACGGGCGAATCGAGTAGCCACGTTGGAACATCAGTTCGCTTGTGAAGAGGGGTGGCCCATTTCTGCCGAAGCGACCACGCGCGGTAGATTTCGGCCCCGTCGTACCAGTCGCCGCGGAAACTGCCGAGAACAATATCGTAATTAAGGCGCCGACTTCCGTGATTGGGCCAGTCGCCAAAATGGGCAACCCCAAGACGAAGTCCTGGGGGCCGATTAAGCACCTTTAACTGCTTAACGTGGCCATCCGTGTCCTCGCAGGCGAGATAGATTCCCGCGCGATCGTTGTAGTACGCCAGAAACTGAGCGAGCTGTTCACCCGGATAGTGATCCGTGCCGGACGTCATGTGCCACGCGTCGGCGGAATCATTTGGCAGTGAACCGCGCTCGCGATCGATCACCGCCGCACCCGTTTTGGGGGGTGCGTGGCGAATCAACCGCCCGCTATCGTACATGCTCGGCAATACCAGTGATACGCTCTCGCCCAAGCCCCCCAGCTCGAAGGCGCATACGACAAACGGAAACTGCACACTCACCACCTGAATCCCTGCGTCGTTGGTTAGTGTAAGTGACCACCGGCTGAACTTCTCAGTGGGCCGTGCCTTGACTTGAAAGGCGACTCGCAGGTCAAGGTCCGCGATGCGTCCAAATGCCGCCGTCAGCGTCTTGCCAGCCCCATCGCCGTCGCAGGTCACTTTGACCTCGCGCGCCTGGGCCGATGTGAGTTGCCTGAACTCCCGTTTTTCGTCCAGGTAATCAATCGTGAAAACCGGGTCCTCTTTCGCCGTTGCCATGAACTCCTGGTCCGTCGCCGCACGGGAACGGTAGGAGACCAACTGGCCGTTGCTGGCATCAAATTGCAGTACCTCTCCCAGAGTCTCCAGGGTGTACCTTACGGCGGTCTCCTTCCCGCCACTCCCGTCGTTCTGGATCCGGCCTGGTTCGGAGGGACTACCCGGGCCGGCCCCGGCAAGGAGCTCGAATTTCGCCCCCGCCCACGCTCCCAGTGCATAAACGCTCTGAATGAAGGTGCGACGTTTCAAGCTGCCCTCCCTGGGAATCTGCGATTCCAGACGTTCAATCAATCAGTATCTCAGGTGACGCGATTCTCGGGTGGGCCGGCCGCCGCGCGCTCATTCATCTATCTCAGAGCCGGGGCGGCTTGAAAGCCAGAATCCCCTTGCTGACCAGCATCTTGGAATGGCAAATTCCAACTTCGCCGAAATTGGCCGCTGTTGTCCAAACCTGATCTCGTGGAAAGGAGAATTCTCGACCCCAACTTCGGAATTCAGGCTTAGTGTCAGTGCGCCAGAACCGAATCGGCAGCCGAAGGGGCCGAACTCCAACGACGACAACATCACGCTGGCGATGATGGGATTTGCTTCCGATGCAACTGACGATCTGCTTCCGAGAACACTCTCCGGCCAGCGCCCCGACGCCCGATTTCCCGGGCGGGAATGCCGACGACGATCGCCAGCGGAGGGACTGAACGTGTGACCACAGCGCCAGCGCCGACGATGGCTCCTTTGCCAATCGTGACTCCCTTCAAGATCACGGCGTTCGCACCGATCCAGACGTCGTCTTCGATCCCGATCTCCGCTACCGTGCCAGACTGACGCCTCATTGGCGTGCCAAGGGCGGCTCCATGATCGCCGTCGATAAACCTGACGCCGGACGCGATCAGGCATTCGTTGCCGATCATAATTCGCATTCTGATATTGAATTCACAATTCGATCCGATAAAGCAATCATCCCCGATGATGATGCTCGGCCCTTCCTGCCAAAGGCCGTCGAACTTGAGATAGACGTTCTGTTCCAGGCGACATCGGGACCCGAGTCGCACCTGGTGCGGCCACGTTATCCAGAGAGAACCGAACACGGCGCCTTTTCCGATCCGCATTCCCTGGCTACGCCAGTACGCTTTGCGAAGCGCAAGCACCGGAGCCGCAATCGCCCAGTGTCGAAGCCTGAAGAACAGTCTGTCGAATAGCGACCGTACGCTCATACCGGCTACCGCTCCCACTAAGAACCGGTCGCTTGGGCATTGCGGGTGGCCGGCGGAGGAGCGGTCAGACGACGCTCAATGGTCAGCCATGCCGGATCGGTGGGAATGTCACCGATTCTGCCGATCCAGCGGGACCCATCCCACGATAACCCGCTCTTCGGGTAGAGTTCGCGACAAGGCTGATTGTATTGCGTCTGCCGGTAGTGCCCAATGATTGAATCGTCGGCCGATGCCAGATGCTTCACGGCGTTCAGGAGCGCGTATTCGATCCCGAATCCAAAAGCCCGGCAGCTCAGCACAAAGATCGGAATCTCCACGCACCCGGGCTGTCGATCGACTTTCATAACCCCGACCACGCCCATGCTCCCAAACTTATCCTGCGCCGTTGCGGTTACGATCAAATGCCGCGAGCCCACCCCCCCCTGCAAATCCCGAGGTGTCGTGCGGCTTCCGCAGAGGTTGAACTGGTTCGTCCGATTGATCAGTTCGACGACGCGTTTGAGGCCGGACCGGCCGGCCTCTTCCACCTTTACCGATATCCCCAGCCGGCGCAAGGCGGCCGTTTCGTCCTCGCGCGCCTCGACCGGCTGCGATTGGCTGGCCAGAAACTCCTCCCGCGCCATACGCTGTCTATAGAGCCCGGTCCGATCCTCCTCCTGGTCCAATGGCAATTGCGCCGCCCAATGCGCCAGAAAGCTCCAGGTTTCCGGATTCTGTGCGTTCAAGGTGGCGATTTGCGGGAATGCTCCCTCCATCCTCTCCAGTTCGTCAGGGCGATCGTCGATGAAAACGCACTCCTTCACTTTCAGGTTCAGCTCCGTCACGATCGCGGCCATGTTCTCTACTTTTGGCAACCAGTTGATTCGCGGCGCGACGAAGTCATCCGGCTGCAGCGCGCCTCCGGAAAAGTGCACGTTCTTCGGATCGTTTTTCGAGTTAATCGAAAGGAGCACGCCTCGGTTCCTCAGATCCTTGAGAACCTTTTGGCGCTCGATGAAATGCGTGACCGCGCCCTCGCCGATCACGCCGTCCCAAAGGGTATTATCCAGATCGCAGACGACCACTTTCTTGCCGGCCAGGAACGCCTCCGAGTAAATGGCCGCAAAGCAGGTGCGCCGCCCCAGTTCGAGCCCCAGCCGAGTGGGGTGAAACAGGTCGCCCCGGAAAAGGACCTTTGCCAGCGTCCAGTCGCTCCGCCCATCCCGCACGGAATTCTCGTCCAGCAGTCGGACCCGGCCCTCCAGCTCAGGGTCACCGATGTACCGACACATCCTCTGGTGAATGATCTCGCGAGCCTGGCGCCGATTCCGCCACGAAATCATATTCTTAGCCCAGCCGACAGAGACCCCGAAAGTCTGGATCGTCCCGGCTGTGTTGTGAACATAAATCGGACAGTCCAGACGCCCAGCCAGCGCTCGAATAGTGGAAAGGACGTCCTCCAGCAGCTCATCCAGAAACCCGCAGAAACGGGACCGCCTCCACACTGCGGACTCGGGCCTGAGCAATTCCGAGTACTCAGCAAGGAATGTGTGCGTGAATGGGCTAAAGAACACCAGGTCGAATTCGTTCGCCTCCATTTCACGGATACGGTTTCTCAACACCGCCTGCACCTTTTCGTGGATCATGACGGGTGCGAAAGCGATCTGCGCTCGCGCACACGGCCCCGCGAGCGCCGCGATGACCTCATATTGGAGGCAATCGCCAATGAACAGGACTCTCAAACCCTTGCGCGTCGGCCGCGAAAGCCCGCCGATTACCCGATCCATGCCTTCGGTCAGAGTTTGCGCCGCCGCTTCGTCGATCCTCGATTCAAGGAACGATAGCCATCGCGCTCTTGCGCACTCCAACACTTTCGACGGGCCGCACCGCTTCTCGCTGCCCCGTTCGGACCACGGCGCCATAAGCCGGGAGTGAACCCACCCTAACAATAGGTCTTCCCACTGTTCACTTCCCGAGGCAAGCCACTTACCCGCTATGTCGACCGCGGCCAGAAAGTGCGCCCGTGCCCACTCATCCAATTGCGCCAGATCGCTCTCACAATCGAAGCTCGCCGGCTCAGCATCGCGTACTCCATCAAAAAGAGCCGCCGCGAGCGAAAGCCGATGGTCGCGAAAGGCCCTCGCCAATTCTCGCCGCACGGACCGCGATCTCGGCGTGGAACAAACGCTGCGTGAGGAGAGTTTGAGTAAAGACGCTACGGTGACTTTCATAGACTACCGATCGACCGATGAAGTTATTATACGGGCGCACCGCGTCAAAATGAAGTTACAAAACTGCCACGGAATACCAAGTGCATATAGAGTAAGTATCCCAAAGATCATGGCGTGCTTAAGTTAACCGTTTTATGTAATCTCTTGAACAACGGCCGATTGACTGCTAAGCCCTTATGCTATAGTTCACTCCCAAAGGATGGCGCTTCGGTCATGAGTGTTATCAAAGCGTGTATAAGAGCATTCGCGGAGATCCTCCCGAACAACGACCGGGTCGTGGACGCCCTCCAGGCCTTTGCACTAAGCCCGTCGTTCAAGGCGTGGACAAAGAAGTACCGGTCTTCTTCGCTTGCCTCCTTTGAGAAGCGGGAAGAGTTATGGAACGACATCATTGCTAAGCACATCAGATCCCAACCGGTGTTGTACCTCGAGTTTGGGGTATTCGACGGTTATTCGATTACTTTTTTTGCGAGACACCTGTCTAACCCGGATTCACGGTTCATCGGCTTCGACACCTTCACCGGGCTTCCAGACGACTGGGGCGGGCTCAAGGCCGGCACTTTCGATCTTTCAGGGAGGACGCCGCGAATCGATGACGACCGGGTTTCGTTCCACCCAGGCCTATTCCAGGAGACGCTGCCGCAGTATCTTAGGGGCGCCCGCATAGACGGGCGGCAGTTAGTAGTCCACTGTGATGCCGACCTATACTCTTCGACATTGTTCGTCCTCACACAACTTGCCTCGATCATTGACGGCGCCATTGTAGTGTTTGACGAATTCAATGCCTTGCCGCATGAGTTTCGAGCGCTACGGGATTTTTCTCTCGCGTACCGCAAGCATTACAGCGTTATCGGGAATGTGAATCCCCGTCTACAAAGGGCGGCGATCCGGTTCGCCGGAACGACATGCGATTTATCCGATGCTCCGTGCGCCTGCTTGCAACGTCGGCCAAGTCCGCTGCACATCTCAGGCGCTGGGATTTAAGCGATGTGTGTGGTGCAGGACTCTTGGCGGTTGACTTCAGGAGACTGCGTACCAGATACTGTTGACTTAGAATACACCAGACTTACAATACCAACGACCGTTTCTCCCATGTTGAGGCTCCAGTATCCTCGGTAATGCGCGGCAGTTCACCGAAATAACTGCCAAGTAGTAGGCTACAGCTTTCAGTAGTAACTCCCCCTGTACGGGATTTCAGTTGCGGCGGATCGCCCACATTGGCTGCTAACTAGTAGGGGCAGCCTGATCGCAGGGAGCGCCGAGTAGGGGGCAGAGCTTAGGTATATCGGCAGTAAACTCCCATGGGACTTTAGTGGCGGCAGCGCGCCCGCAAGGGCCGGCGTTACCGTCGCAGGCACTGGAGAGCATGTCGTGCAATTATCTATCAACAATACTTTTGTAACTTCCGGAGGGCGAGCGGACGACTCGCCAATGAAAATGGATGGCCTTCCGTGGTATGCCATCCGCGTTCAATCAAAATTCGAACAGGTCGTCTCCCAGGCTTTGCGCTCCAAAGGGTTTGAAGAGTTTCTGCCCCTTTATGCGGCGCAGCGTCGCTGGTCCGACCGCATTAAGCGTCGCGACATGCCTCTGTTTCCGGGGTATCTCTTCTGTCGTTTGGACGTGCGGGACCGGTTGCTCCCGATCCTCACGACGCCGGGCGTCATGAATATTGTCGGCGCCGGTAGGACGCCGGTGCCCGTTGGCGAAGAGGAGATCGCGGCCGTCCGAAAAGTGCTCCAATCCGGACTCGCGGCACAGGCGTGCCCCCTCCTGAGCGCCGGCTCAAGAGTCTACATTGCGAGGGGCCCCTTGGCGGGGCTGGAGGGAGTAATTGTGCGCGGGGACGTTGCCTGCAAATTGGTTATCTCAGTCAGCCTCCTTCAGCGCTCGATTGCCGTCGAGATCGACCGGGAGTGGGCTCGTCCGGTCGTCGCCGATTCGCATGTTGACGCGGCTTCTGGCGCGATCGGAGACCGGCGTCACGCCGGCCGAAAGGTGGAGGGATCCCTGTGAATTATGTCGCAACCGCGATCGCCGTCGCGACAGCCGCGGCCATTGCCTGCGCGCAACCATCACACCCGGCCGCGGAAGAGCTGCAAAACGCCGGGCTGCCGGCCCAGAAACTCGCTCCCGAGGACCTGCTGCACGTTTCGGTCTATGACGCGCCCGAACTTACCGGACCGGTTCGAGTGGGCGACGACGGAACGATCCGGCTGCCGATGTTGCCGGCGCCTATCGAGGTCTCGGGCTTGTTGCCGCGCGAGGTGGAACACGCCATCGCCGCGGCGCTGAAGAAGGGCGGGGTTCTGGTGGACCCGGTAGTGGCCGTCTCCGTTATCGAATATCGGAGCCACCCCATCAATGTTATCGGTGCTGTGCGGACTCCCTTGACCTTTCAAGCTTACGGCCGGGTGACGTTGCTCGATGCCTTGACCCGCGCCGGGGGGGTAACGGAAACTGCCGGCGACTATATCGTCGTCTCTGAATCGGTCGCGGATGGCGACAACCCCGGCACCGCCTTGCCGATGCGTAGGATCGCGCTGAAGAGGCTGCTAGATGGAACCAATCCCGACGCCAACCTCGTGCTGCGGGGCGGAGAAGAGATCCGCATCCCCGAGGCCGCCAAAATCTACGTCGTGGGCAACGTGCGGAGACCCGGCGCGTTCGTGGTACAAGACGGCACACGGCCCTCGGTACTGAAAATGCTAGCCCTCTCCGAGGGGGTAACCCGCTATGCGCAGAAGACGGCTTACATCTACCGTGGAGACGCCGGATCGCGTGGCAAGAAAGAGATACCTGTAGAGATCAGCAGAATTCTTCAGCGCAAGGCTCCAGATGTTCCACTCGAGCCTGACGACGTACTCTACATCCCGGAGAACAGCCGCAGTCACGGGTGGAGTGTTGCCCTCAACACGCTGCTGATAGTCGGCGGAGCTGGACTTGGGTCGGCAGCCGTTTACACTCTTACGCGCTAGTGATAATTATGTCTGAACCCAGGTTGACTCCATTTGCGGGATCCGCCTGCTCGCTTCAAAGCCCGGACGCGGGCCCGGCGCCCACTCCTATCGCGCACTACCTCTGGATATTGCGCCAGCACGGCTGGAAGATCGCGCTTTTCATGGTCGTTTGTGTTACCGCCTCCTACATTTTGTCGGAGCGGGCCAAACCGGTGTACGAATCTGCTGTGCTCATCGACGTGGACCGACAGGCTCCCTCGGCCGTGGTGGGACAGGATGCAGACCATGGCGGCGGATTTACGGGTATCGACCAATTCCTCTCCACTCAGATCAAGATTATCGAGTCGGATAGCGTCCTCAGGCCAGTGGCCGAGAAGTACCACCTGCTCCTGCAGGAGGGGCAGATCAACTCAACTAGTCCCGCGGCCGCGCGGCGCTTAACCAAAGCGCCCGTCACCCTAACGAACCTCAGGGTCAGTCGTCCCCTGGACACGTTCTTATTGATGATTAGTTACAGGTCCCGCGATCCGCAGGAAGCGGCCGACGTGGCGAACGCAATCGCACAGTCCTATCTGCAGACCGCCCTCACATTGCGGGTGCGGTCCTCGACTGAGCTTTCCACTTTTATGGAAGAACAACTGGATGGGCTAAAGGGCAAAATGGAACGGTCTGGCCGGGACCTGGCACAGTTTGAACGGGAACTCAATGTCATCAATCCCGAGGAGAAGACCAATATCGTGTCGACACGATTGCTTCAACTGAATACCGAATACACAAGCGCCCAGGCGGACCGGGTCCGCAAGGAGGCTATTTGGAACTCCGTCCGAAGCGGCTCGATCGCGTCGGTCGAAGTGTCTGGCGAGGCCGCCTCTCTGGCCCAATTGAACCAGCAACTCAATGGGAGCGAGCAGCATTTCGCACTAATTCGGACGACGTACGGCCCGACACATCCCGAGTACAAAAAAGCGACCTCCGAAGTAGTCGAATTGAAGCGTCAAGTTGAGGAGATGCAGCGGGACATCGCCGAGCGCGTTCGTGTGGCGTATGAGCAGTCCGAGCGTCGCGAGCAGATGTTACAGGCCGCCGTCGCGCGGATCAAAGCCGACTATGACAACCTGAATGCTCGGTCCTTTCAATATCAGGAACTGAAGCGAGATGCCGAAGCCGACCGCAACCTATACGAGGAGCTGAGCAAGAAGATCAAGGAGACGGCCATCAACGATGGCTTTAACGGTCATACAATCCGGATTGCGGATTATGCCCGTCCCGCGGCTATACCGCTATCGCCCGCCACCCGCATGAACGTGGCGCTGGCATTTCTGTTCTCGGGTGTATTCTCGCTTGGGGCTGCTTTTGCCAGAGATGCGCTGGATTCCACGGTCCGGGATCCCGGACAGGTGAAATATCTGGGAACGGACGTGATCGGGGCACTGCCCGCCGTCAGAGAGGTCACAGAGAACACCATGCTGGCCGCCCCGCCCGGCGGCCAACTGGCGCCGGCAAGCGGCCGCGGCATGAAGTTCCGCACGCGCAAATCGCGGCGCTATTGCACGCTGCCCTACTATGGGGAAGCGATCCGGACACTTCGCAGCACCATTATTCTGAGCGATAGAGACGATCGGCTGAGATCCATTCTTATCACCAGCGCAGGGTCGGGAGAAGGCAAAACGACCACCGCCGTCAACCTAGCCATTGCACATGCGGGCCAGGGCCACAGGACGCTTATCATCGATGCCGACCTGCGCCGCCCGAGCGTGCACCGGCGGCTCGGTATCCCACAAGACCCCGGGCTTTCCGATGTGCTGACCGCCGGAGTTCCGTACGGTGAGACCGTACGGCAGGTGGAGCGGATCCGGGAACTCTACGCGATTCCGGCGGGACCGCCCTCGCATCGTGCGGCGGACCTGATCGGGCCGCGGATCGGCGATCTGCTGGATGAGGTTGCGCGAGAGTTCGACCTGATCATCATCGATGCTCCCAGCCTGCTCGGACTGTCAGACCCGCTCGAGATGGCCAAAGCCGCCGATGGGGTCCTGATCGTCGCTGAAGCCGGCGTGACCCGGCGCGACGCGCTCTCCCGCGTGATTTCCACCCTGACACGGGTGCGCGCCAACGTGCTCGGTATCGCGCTCAACCGCGTGAGCCCCGATACATCGACCGCCTATCCTGACGCCTATGTGGAACATCGTCGCGCTACGGCGGTTTAACGGCGCACCGGCCCCTGGTTCCCTGCGACGGTGGAGCGCCTTGCTGGTGAAGGTGGGGACGGTCCAGGCGATTGTTCAGGCAGTTCAGATCGGCACTGGCATCTGGATCATCCGGCTCACGTCAAAGACCGAGTATGGGTACTACACGATTGCGAATTCGCTTTACTTTTCGCTGCTTCTTCTTGCCGACAGCGGCGTCACAGCGTCGTTATGGGCGTCCGGGGGCAAGGCATGGCAGGATTCAGGGCGTCTGGGACAACTGCTACGAAGCGCCCTGGTGGCGCGCCGTCATCTGGCGCTGGCCATGGCCGGCGCTGTCATTCCGGTGCTGATCGGTCTGCTGATCCGGAACGGCGCTCCGTGGAGCCGAGCGCTCTTCCTGGGCGGTATTGTCGGTTTCACGATTATCGGCGAACTGACCACCCATACTTACATGGTGATCTTCCGCCTGCGAAGCCAGTTTCGATTCACGCAGCGGATCGCGCTGATTGGAGCGATCGGCCGGTTGCTATGGTTGAGCGTCTTTTCTCTGGGCCGTCTGTTCGCCGAGCCGGCATTTCTGGCGTCGACGGTGAATACGGTAGTGCAATGGGTCCTGCTTCGCCGGCGAATCGGCGAACATGCGGAGTTAACGGCCATACGGGATCCGGAAGCCGAGAGGGAAACCAAGGATGTCGTGAAAAGGCAGCTTCCTCTCAACATCTACTACTGTCTGCAAGGGCAGATTGGGGTGTGGCTCGCGAGCGTGTTCGGAACTGTCCATGAAGTGTCGGATATCGGGGCGCTGGGACGTTTAGGCGCGTTGTTCACGGTAGGAATATGCACCATACGAGAGGTCGTCCTGCCTGCGTTTGCTAAGACCCAGTCCCCAGAAATGGTTCGAAAACGGTATTTCCAGATCTCGGGCGGATACATCGGCATCCTATCGTCGGCCGTGCTGGTAGTCTTGGTCTTCCGGCAGCAGGCGTTGCGCATCCTCGGACCCCAGTATTCCCAACTCGGCGCTGAACTGCTTCTGGCCATGGCTTTTGCCGCTATTACCGCGCTCATTCAGGTCCTCTGGGAATTGAACTACAGCCGCGCGTGGATTGTCTCTCCAGCGCCTTACATCGTCGTCACGACGGCCCTTCAGGCTGCTCTATTCCTCACTATGGATGTGAGTACGGTCCGCGGCATCTTATGGTTCTCTATCCTGTCGCTGGCTCCCTCGGCAATCTTTCCAGTCTGGCTGACGATGCGTAAGATTCGGGCCATCGAAACGGAGAGCGCGGATGCACTGGTGGAGACGCAAAGTGTGTGATCGAAGAGCATACGATGCGCCCGCGGGAGCGCTAGCCATGGCGAGCACGCAGGATGCGAGCGGGCTGAGCGGCGCAGCGGCCGAGCGGACGCGCCGGCGCCTGGTGTTCCTCATTTCGTCTATTTATTGGCTGTTGATTTTCGAGGGCTGCCTTCGCAAATGGGTCTTCCCTGAATATGAGCGAATTCTGTTCTTCGCACGGGACCCATTAGTGCTTCTGGTTTACGCGGTGGCCCTAAAAGACGGCTGGGGACCGAAGCAATCCCTGTTTCTTTGGCTCGGGATCTTGTTTGCGGCGCTCTCACTGCCTTTGATGGCTGTGCAGTACCTCATCGATCCGACAAGATTCTACTGGGTGCTGGCGCTCTACGGCTGGCGGAACTATTTCATGTATCTCCCGCTGTGCTTCATTGCGGCCTCCTGTTTCAAAGTGGCCGACCTGGAGCGGCTCATGCGCCAAACGCTGTGGCTCACGATCCCCATCGCGATCCTGGTGTATTTCCAGTTCAGGTCCGCGCCGACGTCGCCGCTAAACCAGGGATTTGGGCTGGATAGCGATCACAGGTTCTCGGGCCTGGCTCTGGTCAGCGGGAAGATCCGCCCGCTCGGCACGTTCACATCGAACCAGGGTCAGAGCCCGTTTGTGGTAGCGACGCTGGCGATGCTCTTGATTGCCTGGATGACGCCACCGATGCGCGCACGCATGACCTGGATAGGATTGGCGGCGGTCAGCGCCGGTCCCCTAAGTTGCCTGGCGCTCAGCGGCAGCCGGACGGCTGTGATGTGGTCCGGCTTGGTAGTCGGTGCGGCGGTGGCGGCGGCTCTCTTGACGGTCCGCTGGCGCTCGCCCGCGGCGCTGCTGCCGCCCGCGGCTCTGGTGGCGTGCGCGTTGGTCATATTGCCGGTCGCATTCCCCGAAGCAACGGATGCTTTTGCCGAGCGCTGGAGAGAGGGAGACCATGTCGAGACAGCGATATACGGAAGCGGCGGCGTGTACTCCCGCGCGTTCGCAGACTTGTTCAATTTCCGGGCACTGATGAATTCGGACCATCTCCAGGGATACCAGGTCGGTTTTGGGGGAAACGCAGCGAATCTGATGGGCGCGCAGCAGGAGTTCCTGTCGCATGCGTCCTTCGAGCAGGGCATCGCTCTCGAATCCGAATGGGGCCGGCATATCGTCGACTTGGGGGTGCTGGGCGTAATGTTCATTCTTTATCGCGTGACGTTCGTCGTCTGGCTCTGCGGGCTATGCATACGGGCGGTCTGGCGCACCGGCAACGTTCATCCGCTGCTGCTCTTCGCGTTCGCGGGCATGCTGTTGTTCAACGGCCAGATTACCGGCCAAGGCGCGCAGAACGGATTTGTGTGGCTGTTTGTCGGATTTACCATGGCGGCCTGTAACATGGGCCATCAACAGGCGCCAGGGCGCGTTCGCGAGCAATAAAGAACGGGCGCGCTCCATAGGGAGTTGGGAATATCGCCGTGCCGGAACCCTACACAATCAGCCGAATGGCCGCCTGCGCCGATGCGAGCCCGTTTGCCCCAGGAAGCAGGAAAGGCGTGCGCGTATGCCATTTTCACGGCAACCCGAACAGCTACAACGCCGCAATCAGCTTCCTCGATGCGGGCGATCTGATCCGTTTCCACACGTCCTTGTATGCTCCGGCCGGAATGCGCCGGCGTTTCCACCGCGACTTACCGAAAGATCGCGTCACGACGCACCCGGCATGGGAAGCGATGCGGCTGGCTGTGACCCGTATGCCCTTCAAACGGTGGAACGGGCACCGGCAAGCATTCGTGGATCTGGTCGCCCGTAAGTTCGATGCCGCTACCGCCAGGGCGGTCAGAGAAACGGATGGAGCGGTGTACTGCTACGAGGATTCCGCCTCTATGACGTTCGCGCGGGCCAGACATCTGGGGGCACGGCGCATTTACGAACTGCCGATTATGCACTATCGCGAAATGCGCCGGGTGTTTCAATCGGAGGTCGATCAGCATCCCGAACTGGCGCAGCATTTCCAGACCTTCCACGAACCGCAGTGGAAGCTCGATCAGAAGGATGAGGAACTCGCGGCGGCCGAAGTGATTGTAGTGCCCGCCACCTTCGTGCGCGACTCGGTCGAACGCTTTCTGAGCGTTCGGGCGCAGTTCGTAGTGGTCCCGTATGGCGCGGATGTTTCGGCGGAACAGAAACGATGGACAACGGCGGATGCGGAGGGACCGCTCCGTCTGCTCTTTGTGGGAATTCTAGGGCCAAGAAAGGGCCTCCACCTTTTGTTCGAGGTCCTGGCCCGAATGGGTTCCCGAGCCATTCATCTGACGTTAGCCGGAAGATGGCAGCCGGGATTCCGGGAATGGCTGGCGAGCCGCTATCCCGTGCCATATGACTGGGTGGGATCGCTCGATGAAAGAGGGGTGAACGCGGAATATCGAAAAGCCCATGTGCTGGTCCTGCCGTCGCTGGCCGAAGGTTTCGCGCTGGTGATTTCCGAGGCGATGGCCAGCGGCATCCCGGTGATTGCGACAGAGCGAAGCGCGGCGCCCGATTTAATCGACGACCGGATAGATGGATGGATAACCGCCGCGGGCGATTCGGAAGGATTGCAGGCGCGCATCGAGTCTCTGCTGGAGAACCGCGGCATCCTTCCGGAAATTGGCGCTGCGGCGCGCCGTAAAGCGGAGCTGTTCAGTTGGGAGAGATACCGCAAGACACTGCGCGCCGGTGTATTCGCCGCTCTGTCGGGGCAGGCGATCAAGCTATGAAGATTCTCCTCATCGGGAACTATCTCCACGATCGCCAGGAGAGCATGCTGCGGTTTTCGGCTCTCATGGAGCGCGGCTTGGTGGAAGCGGGCCACGAGGTTCGCGTCTGCCGTCCGCCGGCGCTCGTCGGGCGCCTGCGCGTCTCCGAATACGGAGTCGGTAAATGGCTGGGTTATGTGGATAAGTTTGCGGCTTTTCCGGCCGTGCTCCGGCTAGCGGCTCGCTGGGCGCATGTCATTCACATCTGCGACCATTCGAGTGCCATGTACGTCCGGCATCTCGGCAGGCGCCCACACGTGGTGACCTGCCACGATGTGTTAGGGATTCGCGATGCCCTGCTGCATCGGACTCGCTGGACAGGCAGGCAACTCCAGCGAATGATTCTGGACGGACTGGCGCGGGCCCAACACGTCGCCTGCGTTTCCGAGGCGACCCGGGCCGAGTTGTTGCGGCTGACGTCGCTTCCGGCAAGCCGCGTGTCGCGAATCTATAACGGCCTGAATTATCCATACTCACCGATGCCGCAGCATGAGGCGGCCTCTCGAGTGCGCGCCCTGGGCGTGGAACCGGAGCATCCCTTCGTGCTCCACATCGGAGGGAATTCCTGGTACAAGAACCGCGAGGGCGTGTTGCGCATCTTCGCCGCCCTTCGCCAACGCACGGGGGAAGGCGGCGCCAAGCTGGTGATGGCCGGCAAGCCATGGACGCCCGCCATGAAGGCGTTCGTGTCTGAGGCGCGGCTGGAAGGCGCCGCGATGGAACTGGGCGGGGTAACGAACGAAGACCTGCGGGCGCTCTATTCGACGGCGCGGATCATGCTGTTCCCGTCGCTTGAGGAAGGATTCGGCTGGCCCATTTTGGAAGCGCAGGCGTGCGGCTGCGCGGTTATTACCAGTAACCGCTCCCCGATGAATGAGGTGGGTGGCGCCGCCGCGGTTTACGTGGACCCGGAAGACACTGAAGGCGCGGCCGCCGTTGTCGCGGACGCGTTGCGCTGCGCCGACCAGAGACGAAAACCAAGTGTCCAGAATGCGCTTCGGTTCAGCACGGCAGAGATGCTGCGGGCGTATCTCGAGCTGTATCGAAAGGTGGCCCATGAATATTCTTGAGGTGATCCCTTCCGTGGATGCGGCCTCTGGAGGTCCCATCGAATGGACCAGGCAGTTCGCAACTGCCGCCTTGCGCGAGGGCCACAACGTGGAGATGGCGTCGCTCGACGCGCCGGACGCGCCCTGCGTCCGTGCCTTTCCACTAGCGGTCCATGCATGCGGACCGGCCAAGGGCTTGCCCTATGGTTACACCCCGCATTTTGTGCCGTGGATGCGGCGGAACGCAAGCCGCTATGACGCAGTAGTCGTCAACGGCATCTGGGCGTATCACAGCTTCGGAGCCTGGCGTGCGCTGCGGAACTCGCGTACCCCGTATTTCGTGTTCACGCACGGAATGCTCGACCCCTGGTTCAAGCGCCGATATCCGCTGAAGCACCTGAAGAAGTGGCTCTATTGGCCGTGGGCCGAGTATCGCGTTCTCCGCGATGCCAGCGCGGTTCTGTTTACCTGCGAGGAGGAGAAAATCCTCGCGCGAAAGTCATTCTGGCTCTACAGCGCCAATGAGGTGACGGTAGGCAACGGAACGTCCGCGCCGACCGGCGAAGCGGAGGCCCAGATCGAGGCGTTCTTCCTGCGGTCGCCGGCAGCCCGCGGCAAACGGATCGCGCTCTTTATGGGGCGCATTCACCCGAAGAAAGGGTGCGACCTGATTCTCGATGCTTTCGCCCGGATTTTGGGCAGCGACCCGGCATGGCACCTCGTAATCGCCGGCCCCGACGACGGCGGGTGGCAGAGAGAATTGATGGGACAATCGGCGGATCTCGGCGGTCGCGGGCGGATCGCCTGGCCGGGAATGCTCACAGGCGATGAGAAGTGGGGAGCCATGCGGGCAGCGGAGATCTTTCTACTTCCATCGCATCAGGAGAACTTCGGCCTTGCGGTTGCCGAGGCCCTGGCGTGCGGCGTGCCGGCGCTAATTTCCAGCAAAGTCAACATCTGGCGCGAAGTGCAGCAGGATGGCGCCGGGATCGTTGCCGCGGACGATCTGGAGGGAACCTGCGCTATGTTGCGCGAATGGGCCGGCCTTACGCTAGAGCAGCGAACCCGGATGCGCGAGCGGGCGCATGGGTGCTTTCTCCAGCGGTTTGAAATCGGCAAGATCTCCCATTCGCTGCTGGAACTGCTGGCCTCGACCGGAAGTGACCGGCGCGTTCTCCGCGATACGCGCAACCAGGCGACGCTGGCGGGAGCCTGAAAGGGTATTATGCAACGGGTCTTTGTAACCGGAGGCTCAGGCTTCATCGGGACGAATCTGATGGGGCGTTTAGCGGATCTCGGGATTGAAGCCGTCAACTTCGACTGGAACGCGCCACGGGACCCCACCATGGCGCGGATGCACGTGGCCGGCGACATTCTCGACTGCGAGGGTCTCGCCGCCGCTATGAAACGTTTCCAGCCCGATGCCGTGATTCACCTTGCGGCGCGTTGCGACCTCCGCGGCGCGACACTCGAAGATTATCGGGCCAATACGGTTGGCGTCGAGAATGTAATCCGCGCGGTTCGGACGACTTCATCGGTCTCGCGCGTCATTTTCGCTTCGTCGCGATACGTGCACCGCAACGATGTTCAGCCACGCCGTGACGATGAATACAGCCCATTCACCATGTATGGCGCAAGCAAAGCAGAAGGCGAGAAGATCGTTCGCGCCAGCAACCTCGATGTGCCCTGGTTGATCATACGGCCGACGTCCATCTGGGGCCCTTGGTTCGATGTCCCGTATCGCACTTTCTTCGACGCGGTTCGCAAGGGCGTCTACGTCCATCCGCTCGGCGAGCGACTCTATAAGTCCTTCGGTTTCGTCGGCAATGTCGTACACCAGATATGCGCAATGGGCATGTTACCCATCGAACCGTTCGGCAAGCGCACTCTCTATGTGGCGGACTATGAGCCGGTTGAGGTCCGGTGGATGGCGGAGCGGATCCGCTCCGAGTTTTCGGCGCCCGCCGTTCGCGATGTGCCTCTGCCGGTGCTACGGGGTGTTGCCCGGCTCGGCGATCTGTGCCAGAAGGCAGGCTGGAAGAATCCGCCGCTCACCTCGTTCCGCCTGACCAACCTCCGCTGCCAGATGGTTTACGACATGTCGGCTACCAGAGAGGTGGTAGGCGCGGTTCCATACAGCATGGAAGAAGGCATCGCGCGTACGGCTGCATGGATGCGCCGGACGAACTAGTGGAGCGACTGTGATCTCAAATCGGGAACGGAAATTTCAAGACCTCAGCCGGTTTCGCGTGCCACCGACGTTCCGGGGCCGACCGGCCTGGTTCGTGCAGCTTTGGTGGGTGGTCGAGGACACGCTGTTCCGCTGGTCCCCGCAGGTCTGCTTTGCCTGGCGATCGTTTCTGCTCCGGCTGTTTGGAGCGCAACTCGGGAAGAACGTGAAGTTCCGTTCCACCGTGCGAGTGACATATCCGTGGAAGCTGAAAATCGGCGATGACGTATGGATTGGTGACGACTGCGTGCTCTACAACCTTGGTCAAATTACCATCGGTTCCGATGTGGCCCTGGCGCACGGCGTCTATCTGTGCACCGGGCTACACGATTATACACGCGTCGAGTTTCCCATACTAGCGCGGCCCATCACGATCGAGGACGAGGTGTGGCTGACCAACGACGTCTTTCTCGCGCCCGGAGTCACCGTAGGCCGGGGCGCCGTGGTCGGAGCGCGAAGCACCGTGCTTCACGACTTACCGGGCGGCATGATCTGCTTCGGCTCGCCGGCCCGCGCGGTAAAGCCGCGCCTCGCGACATCCGCTGTTCCTGATACCCCAAGCTACATCTCGGCGGCCCCATCGGCGCAGCCGTAAAAGCGCAAGCCGATTCGAATCCCGGATCCCTTATGAGAGTTCTCATTCTTGGCATGAATTACGCGCCTGAATCTACCGGCATTGCTCCCTACACGACAGAGTTTGCCGAATATCTGGCCAAAGCCGGGCATGAAGTGCATGTCATCACCGCAAAGCCTCACTTTCCACAATGGAAAATCTGGGACGACTATCGGGGCCGGCGGCGGCGCACGGAACGGGTCGATGGCGTCTGGATCCATCGGACCTATGCATATGTACCCCGCAAACCGCGCAAGGTATGGAACCGCATTCTGTACGATAGCGTTTTCAGCATTTCCGTTCTGCTGCGCGCGCTTTTTATGCGGCGTTTCGACACCGTATTCGTCGTCTCGCCTCCCGTGCAGTTGGGGCTGACGGGCTGGCTGCTTGCACAGAGGCACCGGGCGCCTCTGTTCTTCCATATCAAAGATATTGTTTCCCTAGCGGTGGTCGGAACCGGCATGGTGCGGTCATCTTCGATGATCAGCCGAATGGCCCGCGGGGTGGAGGATCTGACGCACCACTGTGCGGACGCGATTGGAGTGATCTGCGACGCCTTCGAGCAATACTTACGCGGCTCGGGCGTTCCGGCGCGAAAGATCGTCTTCTTTCCGGACTACATCGACACCAGCCTCCTTCAGCCCGGCCCGCGCGTGGGTCCGTTCCGCAACCGGCACAAACTGGGCGAAAGCGAGTTCGTCGTGATGTATTCCGGAGGCATCGCGCAGAAACAAGGGCTCGAGACGTTGGTGGAGGCGGCCGGGCACGCGCCGCGCCTGCGATTCTTCATCATCGGGGAAGGTCCCACCAAGTCCGACCTGGAAAAGAAAGTGCAGACGGCAGGATTAGCCAACGTGACGATGCTTCCGCTGCAGCCCAAGGCAACGCTCGGACAACAGCTCTCCGCCGCCGATGTCCTGGTGCTCACACAAAAACGAACGATCACCGACGCCGTCTTCCCGAGCAAGCTGCTCGCGTACATGGCTTGCGGTCGCCCCGTCGTAGTAGCGGCCGCGGACAATAGCGAGACGGCGCGCTTCGTTCGCCGGCACGATGTCGGAATCGTGGTTCCGCCCGAGGACCCAGCCGCCCTGGCGGCTGCGCTCACGACACTGGCCGAGAACCCGGACCGGGCCGCTCAGCTCGGGCGCAAGGGGCTGCGGACGGTACTGTCCACCTATGAGAAGAATATCGTACTCGAGCGGATGAACGACATGTTGACTCGCCGTCAGTTCGCTACCGGATCCGAAACCATATGACGTCCATTGCTTGTGTCGAACAGGCGCCCGCCTGCCGCGATTTATTCCGTTATCGCGTCATCAAGCGCGGCATCGATATCACAGGTTCCGTCATCGGGCTGCTTCTCGCGGCGCCGCTCTGTCCGTTCATCGCAGCGGCCATTAAGCTGACCTCCGCGGGACCAGTCTTCTACAGATGGAGGGTGGTCGGCGAGGGAGGCAGGCCGTTCCTCGGGTACAAAGTGCGCACTATGGTGGCGAACGCGGACGCCCTGCGCCCACAGTTGAATCGGTACAACGAACGGCGCGGCCCGGCATTTAAGATGCGAAATGACCCGCGCATCACCCCCGTGGGCAAGTTCCTGCGCCGCTTCAGCATCGATGAACTGCCGCAACTGGTCAGTATCCTGAAGGGCGACATGAGCTTCATTGGTCCGCGCCCGCTGCAGGTGCACGAATGGCAGCAGTGCACGGTTTATCAGAAGCGACGCAACAACATCAAGCCAGGCGCGATCTCGCTCTGGCATGTATCCGGCCAGCCGCCGGCGTTTGATGACTGGATCGAGCTCGACCTACGCTATATCGAAACATGGAGCCTCCGCCTGGACCTGGCGATTTTCCTCAAGAGCATCGGATACATTCTCGGCGCGAAGAACCGTTAACCACAAAGCTCTGGCAGGCGCCAAAACGACCGTCTATCCCACAGTTGAGATCTTTATGATTGCTCCGAATCTCAGTCAAACGAAGCTTTCCAGGAGCGTCCCCGGCCTGAAGGCGCTGGTTCTGGCCGCCGGCGAGGGGAGCCGGCTTCGCCCCCTCACGCTCTCAAGGCCGAAGCCAATGCTGCCGATCGGCGGCCGGCCTCTGCTCGAGCACACGCTGCGCTGGCTTCGGTCCTATGGAGTTGAAGAGGTTGTTATCAACCTGCACTACCGGGGTGACGTCGTGACGTCGTATTTTGGCGACGGTTCCGGCGTCGGCGTGCGGCTCCAGTATTCTCCCGAGGAGAAGATCCTCGGCACGGCCGGCGCGGTGCGCAAGCTCCTCCCGTATTTCGACGGCCCGGCCCTGGTCGTATATGGGGACCTGCTGACGAATATCGACTTGGAGCGGTTGTGGGCGTTTCACGCCCGAAATACGCCGGCCATCACGCTGTCGCTTTACGAGCCGCAGAATCCCCAGGATTGCGGCATCGTGGAGCTGGATAAAACCGGGGCCGTGGTTCGCATCGAGGAGAAGCCTGCAGCCGATCGCTTGTTCAGCGCCCTGGCATTCTCCGGCGTGATGCTGCTTCACCGGTCAGTCATCGAGATGATTCCGGCGGATACAGTCTACGATTTCGGGTACCACCTGTTACCGCGCGCCATCGGAAGCGGACTGCCCGTCTACGGTCTGCCTATCGGGAAATCGGAATACGTCATCGATATCGGAACGCCGGAACGCTATTCCCGGGCGTGCCGGGAGTGGGCGCTCCGGAATCCATCGGCGCGGGCGGAAGGAGGTTCTCTATGCTAATAGCGCGAGCACCGGTACGAATTAGCTTTGGCGGCGGCGGCACGGACCTGCCGGCATTCTATGAAGACTATGGCGGAGCGGTCCTGAGCACCACGATCGACCGGTATGTCTATGTTCTGCTCAATGTCACACGAGGAACAGAACTGCAGATTACCTCATCGGACTATGGCACGTTCTACCGTCACAACAGTCAACTGCCGTTGCGATGGGACGGCGATCTGAGCCTTCCCAAGGCCATCCTTCACCAGTTCGGTATCCAGCGTGGAATCCGGATGTTCCTCGCGTCCGAGGTGCCGCCGGGAACGGGTCTCGGCTCGTCAAGCGCCGTGGCCGTGGCGATCATCAAAGGGGTCGGCACGGCGTGCGGCATCGACATGTCCCGCCAGGAACTCGCCGAGTTCGCCTGCGACATGGAGATCGGCAAAATGGGAATGCCCATTGGCAAGCAGGATCAATATGCAGCGGCGTTCGGCGGCTTCAACTTCTTCACATTCACCGCCTCGGGCGTGCAGGTCGAGCCGATACGGGTAGCCGCAAAGACACTGGAGCGGTTCCACCAGAGTATCCTGCTCTTTTACACCGGCGCATCGCGGAATTCGAGCACGATCCTCGGCGAGCAGACCCGCAGGAGCGCCAGCAAGGACGCCGCCGTTGTGGCGGCGCTCCAGGCCGTCAAGACGGTTGCGTTCGAAGCCAAACGGCTGCTTGAACGCGACCGTGTGCGCGACATCGGCGAGCTGCTGCACGACTCCTGGCAACAGAAGAAGAAGTTCGCTTCGGGAATCACCCGGCCGTTTGTCGACGAGAGCTACGAAATCGCCAGAAGTCGCGGAGCGATCGGCGGCAAACTGACGGGCGCGGGCGGCGGCGGCTTCCTCATGTTGTTCTGCGAGCCGCAGCGCCATTCCGGTGTGACCGAGGCCCTGGAAGCCCGTGGCCTGAAGCGTATGGAGTTTAACTTCGAGCAAAACGGGGCGCGCGTCCTCGTCAACGGCGCAGGCCGGCTGACGCGCACGCTTGCCCGAGCCGTATAAACGCGAGGAGACATACGCATGAGAAGCTCCAAACTAGTGATCGGATATCTTGTTCTCCTGGACGCGGCGGGAATCGCCTTGGCAATGGTCCTTTCTTACTATCTCCGCGTGGCAGGCAACGTAATTCCGTATTACGGCCCGCGAGATGTGCCCGGCTATCTCGGCATCGCCTTCTTCATCCTGCCGGTGTGGCTTGCTGTCCATGCGCTGAACCAGCTCTACTGCCTGGACTTGCTGTTCGACGGCCTTGAGGAATACATGCGCGTGATTCGGGCCAGCAGCTTCTGTTTCGTGGCCCTGGCGGTCGCAAGCTTCTGGGAGCGGCGGACCCTACTATCGCGGGGCTGGGTTCTGATCACATGGTTCTCCTGTATTGCGTTCGTGGTGGGAGGAAGGTTCTGGTTTCGCCGCTGGATCTACCGCCAGCGTGCACGCGGCCGGATGGCCACATCCGTCCTGCTGGTCGGAGCTAGCGAGCGCGGTATCGCCATGGCCCGGCAACTGCAAGAAGCACCGCGCCTGGGTGCCAGAGTCGTCGGGTTCCTGGATGACGATCTAGCGGTCGGCGCCGTGGTCATGGAAGATGTCGAGGTGCTCGGTCCGCCGCGCGATCTCGAATATCTGGTCGCTCAGAGTAAGGCTGACGAAGTCATTGTTGTGCCGGATGGCCTGGCTTGGGAGAGCCTTCAGGAGATCGTGCGGCGCGCTGCCGCCTTGTCGTCGAACGGCGTTCGTGTTCGCCTTTCGCCGGGCGTCTACGAGAGCCTGACCACCGGGGTGCAGATCTATCACAAAGCCTCTATGCCACTGCTGACCATTCACGACATTCGCTTCACGGGGACCGACGCGGTCTGCAAAGCTGCGCTCGATTACGGTTTGGCCGCAGTTCTGCTGGCCATCAGCATTCCGGGCATGCTGCTCGCGGCAGTCTATCTCGGGTTGAGCAACTCGACCCCGGTGATCCACCGCCGGCGAATGCTGGGTCTGAACGGCGCTCCGTTCACGCAGTTTCGATTTCACACCGGGGCGGACGCCGACACCCGCCGCACGCTGGCGCGGAGCTCGCTATGCCCCGGCTCGCATTCCTTTTCCGGGGTCGTCGGCCGGGTGCTTTACTTGACGGGGTTCGACAAAGCGCCGCAATTATGGAATGTCCTACGCGGCGAAATGAGCCTGGTTGGGGCACGGGCCTCCAAGGCAAGCGACCCCATCCCGGAAGACACGCTGCTGACCAGGATACTCTCCGTCAAGCCTGGGATGACCGGGTTGTGGGCGCTTACGGACGACACCTCGGTCGATTATGAATTGCGCTCGACCTTGTATTACATCCGGAACTGGAACATCCTGCTCGATCTGCAGATTCTCCTTCGCACGATGACCGTGGCTCTCTTCGGAAGACTCAAAAAGATGCACGTGGAACCCGATCCGCAAGAGCTGATATCCAAGATCGCGATCGCCCGCTCGAGCGCAACGGCCGAACCGGCAGCGTGACGCGGGGGGGTGGCTATGCCTCAACTGCGGCGCTGCGTGTTTATGGATCGCGACGGCGTCATTAACCGGAAGCCGCCGCCCGGAGAATATATCCGAACCTGGAAGGAGTTTACCTTCATCCCAGCCGCGGTGGACTGGATCCGGCTCTTCAACGCCTTGGATTTACTCGTGATTGTCGTTACCAACCAGCGCGGCGTGGCGCTCGGCCGGGTCGCCCACGCGGAACTACAGCGGATCCACGACCGCATGCGTGCGCACTTGGGGGAGGCCGGCGCCAGGATCGACGATATTTTCACCTGCCCACACGAGAAGGATACTTGCGAGTGCCGCAAACCAAAACCGGGCCTGGTGCTGGACGCTGCCCGGAAGTGGAATATCTCGATATCGGATTCCCTGATGATCGGCGACTCGGCATCCGATCGGGCCCTGGCGATTTCCTGCGGCCTGCGTTTTGTGCCGGTAGCAGAGGGCCAGATCATCGACGATCTCGTCCTGACCCGGGCCCCCGGGGAACTTGGGGACAGGTGAGACCTTCACTGGGTACCGGCGGATAGCCGGTTCGCATTAGAAACAAGAGTTCATGGAATGGAGACACTTATGGACAGAATACTCGTGTGTGGAGCCGGCGGTTTCATCGGCAGCCACTTAGTAAGACGCCTGGCGGACGAAGGCTTCTGGGTCCGCGGCGTGGACCTGAAGAAGCCCGAGTTCTCCGCATCCGCCGCGAGTGAGTTTGTGGTGGGGGACCTCCGCGACCCGAAGGTCGTTCGGGCGGTTGTGCGGGGAATCGATCGGGTTTACCAACTCGCGGCGGATATGGGTGGCGCCGGTTACATTTTCACCGGCGAGCACGACGCCGCAGTGATGCACAATTCCGCCACCATCAATCTGAATGTCCTGGAATGGGGCACGCGAACAGGGGTGCAGCGGTTTTTCTATTCCTCATCGGCCTGCATTTACCCGGAGCGCAATCAGATGCACCCTGACCATCCCGACTGCTCCGAGGCGTCCGCTTATCCGGCGGCGCCCGATAGCGAATATGGTTGGGAAAAGCTGTTCAGCGAGCGCCTCTATCTTTCTTACATGCGCAATTATGGCGTCGCTGTGCGTATCGCGCGGTTCCATAACATCTTCGGGCCGGAGGGCACCTGGATGGGGGGCAGAGAAAAAGCGCCGGCCGCTCTGTGCCGCAAGGTGGCGGAAGCTCCCGACGGCGGTGAGATCGAGATCTGGGGTGACGGTTTGCAGACCCGCACATTCCTCTATATCGACGAGTGCCTGGAGGGCGTCAGGCGGCTCATGGACTCCAGCGTGACGGGGCCCTTGAATGTCGGTTCTGAAGAGATGATCACTATCAACCACCTCGCCGAAACCATCATGGGGATCGCCGGGAAGCAACTACGCATCCGCAATATCGCCGGGCCCACCGGCGTCCGCGGACGAAGTTCGGACAACCGGCTTATCCGCGAGCAACTTCATTGGGCGCCTTCGGCTCCCTTACAGCAAGGCATCGAAAAGACCTATTGGTGGATCGCCGGAAAGGTCCGCGAAATGCAAACCGGAAAGACGATTGTGGCTGGGGTGGCATCGTGATCCCGGCAACCGCAGTTCGATCGGGCTCAACGGCCGAGGGGCGGCGGGCCGGTCTCCTCAGGATGCGGGGCGCCAAGAACTTCCTAACAAGTTATCGGAATCACTTGATCGCAACGGTCTGCGCGATTCCCCTGGACGAGGTGAACCGCGCTATCGAATGGCTCAAGGATGCGCGCGATCGCGAACGCCGCATCTTCACCTGCGGCAACGGAGGCAGTGCTGCGACCGCATCTCACTTCGTCTGTGATGTGATTAAGGGAGCGAGTTTCAATCGCGAGAAGCGCTTCCGGATTGCAGCGCTCACGGACAACCTGGCGACCCTGACCGCGTATTCCAATGACATCCACTACGATTGCGTGTTTGTCGAACAGTTGAAGAATCTCGCGGAATCGGGTGACATTCTTTTGGGCATCAGCGGCTCGGGCAATTCACCTAATATGCTGCGCGCATTCGAATACGCCAACGAGAGCGGATGCCGTACCATCGCCCTGACCGGGCGCGACGGCGGCAAACTCGGCAGCCTTGCGCAGTTGAATATCCAGATACCCGTGGCGCACATGGGCCGCATCGAAGATGCCCATATGAGTGTCTGCCATATGATCGGCTACTACTTCATGGAGGTGGAACACGCTCAGGCCGCCAGCGACTGAACGGGTGCCGAGCTTCGGTATTTCCGGCGGTCGAGTGAGTCGCGCCCATTCCTCCCGCCGTTTGCGCCGCCTTTCGGTCTGGTGGGTGCTTACCCTGCTGATCGGATCCATGCTGCCGGCGCGGGCCAAGATCGCGCTCGGCACAGTGGGGATGGCACACGATGCCGTCCATGTCGCCGCTTTCGGGGGCGCCGCGGTCCTCCTGATGCTTTGGGCCAGGACCAGACTCCAGGAGCTTGGCCTTGCCGTGATGGCGCTGGCCCTCGGGGCGGGTATCGAAGTCGCGCAACGTATGGTAACCGACAATGCCCTGGAATGGACGGACATCCAGCTCGATGCGCTCGGCGCCATGGTAGCGCTACTCTGCATGCAATTCCGCTCCATCCGGAGAATGATCGAAATCTTCGTCGGCCTCGATGATAGCTTTCCCTCCGATTGATCTGTTATATGCGCAAACTCATTCATATCGTTCCGGGCCTCCGTCCCGATGTCGACGGAGTGGGAGATTACGCTATTGCCGTGGCCCACGCCCTGCACCAGCACCAGCAGGTGGACAGTCTTTTTGTCGTGGCGAACCCGGGTTCGTCCGCGTATGGATTCCAAACAGTTGAGGGCTTTCCGGTTGTGGCCGTCGAACAGCGGGATCCGGCAGGCCTGTGCGAAGCATTGCGGAGAATTCTGATGGTATCTGGGGCGCCTCCCGACACCCCCCTATTGCTCCATTGTTCCCTCTACGGGTTCGCGAGCCGCGCACGGGCATTCTGGTTAGTGGATGCGCTCCGGCAATGGAAACAGCGCGTGCCCGCTCCCCTGCTGATGACCATGTTTCATGAGTTGGCGGCTTCAGGTCCGGTATGGAGGAGCGCCTTTTGGCTCCACGCCAGCCAATGCCGAATACTCAAGCGCCTGGCTGGCGAATCGGCCGCGCACTTCGTCAGCAACACCCGGTACTCCCGAACCCTGGCCCGGATCGCCGGCCTCGACAGCCGCCCGATTCACCGCCTGCCGATGATCTCAACCATCGGCGAGCCCGAGACGGGCGCTCTCCCGCAAACGGCGACCCGGAAGAGGCAAATGATCGTCTTCGGACAGAGTCACTCGCGCGACATCGTCTTTGCGGACAACGGTAGCCTACTGGCTGCTGCCTGCCGGACGCTCGCCGTCGAGCGGATTCTAGAGATTGGACCGGGCCGGAAACATCGGAACGTCGGCCCCATAGCCACCGAGCCATTGGGGGTCCTCGATGCGGCTGAAATCAGCGCGGTGTTGCGGGAATCTCTGTTCGGGTACATGGCGCCGAATGCCGATCTGCTCGCCAAGTCGAGCGTATTTGCGGCCTTCTGCGCCCACCGCATGGCGGTTATCGTCGCCGGCCGCGGGCAGCCGGAAGACGGCCTGGAGCCGGGAGTCCACTATCTCCGCGCCGAGGGTCTGAGCAGCGTGAACGACCGGGAGATCGCGTCCGCCGCCCGATCGGCCTGCGATTGGTACGGCGGGCACACTTCCCCGGTGCACGCCCGAACATACGCCCAGATCGCCTTCGCCAAGCCCGACACCGAAATGCTGGGGAATGCTGGAAACTGCCGATTGCTGGAGGAAAAGAATGCCTGAGGCCCTTGCGCCCTCGGAGTTCTCAAAACTCACCGCGGCGAACGCGCCCCCGCCCCGGTCTCACCTGCATCTGCCAGCACTCGATGGGATCCGCGGACTCGCCGTCCTGCTGGTGCTCTTCTATCATTTCCTGTGGTCGAATGAGGCTCTTACCAACTCGCGCCTGGTGAATGCGGTTATGGTTGCGCGCACCGCCGGCTGGATAGGCGTCGATCTCTTCTTTGTCCTCTCCGGCTTTTTGATCACCCAGATTCTACACGAAACCGTCGACAAACCAGGGTATTTCCGAAACTTCTATGCGCGCCGTTTTCTGCGCATTTTTCCGCTCTATTACGGCGCCCTGCTGATTCTGCTGGTATTCACCGCCCCGCTCGGCATTCATTGGGACGGAGGGCAATTCGCGTTGCTCGCGTACCTCCAAACTGCGCCCCATTGGATCGGGCGCTTTCATCCCACGGTCGATAGCTATGCGGGCCACTTCTGGTCTCTCGCAGTGGAAGAACAGTTCTACTTGGTATGGCCTCTGATTGTCTATTCTGTTCGGAATGTTCGCAGACTGATGATGGCCGCGCTTCTTCTAGCCGCCGCTGCGCTGGCCCTGCGCATCTTCGCCGTGAGCCGTGGATTCGACTACGACTTTACCTACCGCTTTACGCTCTGCCGCATGGACAGTCTGCTCATCGGGGCCTGCCTGGCTCTCCTCATGTATACTCCAGCCGCTCCAGCGGCCCGCAGGATCGGTTTCGGCGTCTTCGCGGCGGTTCTTGCTGTAACGCTGTTCACGAGCTTCTTTCTCCATTCGGAGAGCTTTGACCCTTCGCGTAGCTGGTTTTTCAACTCTGTAGGTTATTCGCTTATCGCCCTCGCGTTCGCCGGATTGGTCGCAAGCGCGCTGGATCCCCGATCCTGGACCAATACGGCCTTTCAGATCCCTCTGCTGCGCTGGTTCGGACGATATAGTTACGGTTTGTATGTCATTCACTACATAGTCATGGGAGCAATTGGGACCGCCCCCCGGCATTACCTGGCTGAGCGTTTCCATTCCAAGGCTGTCGGTGTTGTGGGCGGAGCCGTTCCGGCTATTGGCGCCACTCTTGTGCTGGCTTGGCTCAGCTTCCGATTTTACGAATCGCCGTTTCTCAAGCTGAAGAAATACTTCGAACCGACGGCCTCGCCGCCCTCGCACATCGCCGCCGTCGCCTTCCCTCCTTCGCCGGTGGGCGAAGAGTCTGCATAGTTCCGCAGGCACGCGGCCGGCGGTCTCATCGCGGCGGCAGCGTGCCCAAAGGGCAAAATCAGTACCGGATCTGTAAGGGCTGCCCCAAGAGCAACTGGGGTGCCGGCGGGGTCGCGCTCGAATCTGGCAGAACGTATGTCCTCACACCTTTGAAAATCGCCAGGCCTTCCACGCTCAAATCGGCGCTTCCGAAGAGGCTGTTGTTAAAGAAATAACCGCTGAAGATCTGCCCGATTGGGATGTCTTGCGAAATGCAGTTATAGAAGGAAGTCACGCCCGGAGCGGTCTTAGAAAGCATCGACGCTGCTCCCTGCGCCCCCTCGAGGAATGTCGATCCCTCCACCGACACACTACCGCCGAATATCGCCTGCCCAAGAGCCCCCGCAGTAAACCGGCTGCCCACCACGTTCAGATTGTTACCATCGTCGGATAGCACCGCAGCGCCGCCGTTGTTCACGAAATCCGAATTTGCGATAACCGGGGACATATTCCCGGCCAACTGCATCGCGCCGTTCGTATTGCCGGAGAACAGGCTGTCAGCCCAGATATCGAGGTTGTCCGGACGCACTGCCGGCAGATTCACGGCGATCCCGTTGGCGATGAACTGGCACTGGTAGAACAGATTCTTATCCAGGTAAGACTCACCGTTCGCTTCCCCACCCGGATAGGTCGGGCTGACCCGTTGCAAGATGCCCGTTGCGTTGTCGATGAAATTCACGTGATCGATCATGTTGTTGTCCCAGCCGACAATCGAATCGACGAAGATGCCGGCGTTGGACATGTTGCGGAACGTCACATGAGACAAGTAGATCGAACTGTACTGGGCGCCCGGCCCAGACCCGGCGGGGTCATGGTGAATTCCGTTGGCGCCGCCCTCGAGAGTTAGATCGCTCAGCGTGAGCATTCCCCGCGAGCAGAACGCGGTAGAGTGGTCATCCCCGATGATCATGTCGATGGAGGGGTCCTTGGCGATGATGAGTGTGCTTCCCATTCCGGCACCGATCAGTCCCTGGGTGGACTTTAACCGTAATGGCGCCGAGATGTAATAAGTGCCTGCCGGCAGAAATGCGATTCCCTGGCTCTCGATCAACCCTTGGATGTAAGCAGTGGAGTCCTTCTTAGAGGCCAGATTTGCGTTCCACTTGCTGCCGCCCGGATCCGGCACCGCATCATAGACCGGAGCCTCCCAGGGCACGGCGCCGGTGGCCACGGTTGCCGTTCCGAGAACGGCATTCCTCAGTGCGATCGCGTTGGCGGACGAGCTTACAACCGGCGTCACCGACGATACATCCTGATTGGCGGCGAACAGCGCCGTAGCCGGGTTATCCTGCTGGAACCCAGTCCCGAAATCCTGTGGGTATACGCCGAACAGCGAGGCGGACCCCACGGTCGATTCCAAGAGCAGTTTCGGCTGATGGGCGGAATCGGCGATGTCGTTGTAGAGGAGAAAGGTGCCTCCTCCGATATCGAAGTATCCTGTGGCTGCCGGGTCGGTTGAAGTATGAACGCCGTCTCCGCCGTTCGCTACAAAAAACCGCAGCGTGTTGACGTCGCTGGCCGTGGTAATGACCGCATGGCTTCCAAGGTCATCGTAACTCCACGACTCCGCGTCGACTCCGACGAAGGTGAGGTCGGTCAGCCCCGAAAGGTCGGTCGAATCGCCATGTGGTGTCAGGAAGTTGTAAAAGAGGAATACATTCCCGTGGGAAGGAGTGGAGCTGTTTCCCTTGAGGCGTAGGTAAGGGTTGTCGACACCGTTTTCATGCGTGCGGATGAATCGGTTGGTCCGGAAATATCCGCTGGAACTGTCGTCGAATGCATAGGCGCCTACCCAGTCGATAAAGAGATTGTTTTCCAGCGTTGCACCGGTGGCAACCCCCTTGGCTTGGACGCTAAGGAACAGGTTGTCGTGCGTGCTGGTCGCCGATGCCGGAAACGTGACCGTAGCGGTTTGCAGGCGGCTGAGGACGGCTGCGTGCGTCCCCGGCGTGATTACGATCGGCGGCACGATCGTGCCCGGCAGACCATAGATCTTCTGACCGGATTGAATCACCAGGCTAGCCACACCGCCCGCCGTATAATCAGCACCGGGATCGAGCCGGATTGTCTTGTAGGTGTTGAGCTCGGTCTGCAAGGCTGCCCGGTTGGCGACCGGAGTGTAATGCGCGATGACGGCATAGCCGCTGACCGAGACAGCGTTGGTCTGGCCGTGGCATAGTATCGGAAGCAGGTAGCAGAGCCAAGTCATTCGTCTGAGGAGTCGGTCAACACCGGTCCTCTTCTTGGGGACGTTGGGGGAAAAGGAATCGTTAGATTTCGGAAAATCCCGACTGGGGTAACAACCATTTCGGCCGACCGCAACACCGTCGCGGACGACAGGTCTACTTCGGTTATTGTACATTATGTAATCAGGAATCGCTTGCAGCCCAGCGGAGGAAAGCAGCGAAGACGACATAGCCGCGGGGGGTGAACAAGAGAGGATCCGCACTACGATCCGCTACCCGGACTGCATATTCGTTCCTTCAACCAGTATGTATGTTATTGCACATTACTCTATGCTAACTTTAGTAAGTTAAGAGTCGATGTACTCGTCCACCAGGCGATTCTGAAGGCTTGGGAACCGAGAGCGCTCCTGCGCGCCGGCTTCCGCGGTCGGCCGCCTATCACGCCCCCGAGCGGCCGCGGCCGATCACGAGCGATGAACCGCCCAGGGCCGATCGAACCGCGCCGGGCCTCGGGCGACAACGGAGACCGTCCCGACCGCCAATGGCGCAGCGACCACGGTTGCCGCGGGCAGCGTCGCGGCGTTCAGCCGGCAGCTCGTGGAAGCGCTCACTTGCGCTCGTGGGCGATACGGCGCCTCGTACGCGCCGTACGTGCCACCGAAGCGGCGGCGGGAGGCCAACCTCCTTCCGGCGCGGCCTGCATCGCGCGCTCAGCAGTCCGAGACGATCGGCGAAGCGTTCAGGGCATCTTGTTCAGTCGCCGCCGGCAGCGCCGCGGCTTTCCGGCCGGCGGCGCGCGAAAGAGCTCTTCTACGCGCTTACGCCAAACGCCATACGTGGCGCGCAAAGATCGCGACATGTCGGCGGTTCGGCGCTCGCACGTCGCTGCGTGACGGCCCGCGGACGCTGCCGTCGCCGCGCGGCGCAGTGCGCGGGCAGCGCGCCGACTTCGTGAGCACCACCCGCCCGACCAGGCCATATGGCTTCTAGCGACATCGTCATCGACCAGAGTCGCCTTTCGGCCAAACGGGACTTGCCAATTCGATTCGCCAAATGGGGCCGCCCTCGTACAGTGGGCCTTCCGATTTGAGAAAGCCAGGGGCTCTCCCACCAATCATCCAAACGTGGATATCAGGGGGTTGTTTCCCGATTATCGGCGCGATTACACCACTGAGGCCGCCGATATCGACTTTGATGGCATAGCGCATGGCTACAGCAGGGGAACCACCGATTGAGAACGAATCCTCACCTATTGGCGAGATTTCGAGTTTCACGAGCCGTGGCTTGGGTGTGGAGACCAACATCGATAGGGTCGTTCTCGGCGCCTTGAGGTCAATGTCGCTCAGCAACGTAGTAACGAGACCGTTTGCTAGGTCCGCGGGGAGCTTGAGGCGGTCGGCGATGGTCTTTTCCTTGCCATCATTGTCGGTGTAATGAACGGTGACCTGTCCTGTGGAGACGTTCAGGGACACGTCCGTGGGGCGCTTAAATGCCCGGCCCTTCTGCACCAAATGATAGGTGAGTAGCTGGAAGGTGCGCCGCTGCGAAAAGACGGCTGTCTCTTCATGGCTGGAGCCATCTTTGAAGTGAAAGATGAGTTCGGTGGTAACGCGGTTTCCATTTGCGAGTTGGGTCAAGCCGCCAGAGGCGAGAACATTGTCGTCCAGGTCTCGAAGCACGAGAAAGCCGTGAATACGTCCCTCGAGATGACGCACCGCCACTTGATCGGCCATCAGCGGGTGAGCCAGGAGCAGGATGGCGGAAGTGAATAAAGAAAACTCGACCGCTCGCAATGCGAGGCCTGCTTGCATCTCCTCATGATAGACGACCTCCGGCACCGCGGCATTATGCGGTGGAGAGGCGGTACTGCGCCGTACGCTCCGATCTTGTGGGGTACCCACGAACGGTCCGCGGTCTCAGCAATATGATTTGCGAGCGCTTCAGTGTGATACGTTGAACCCGAGATGCCGGCTCCGGCTAGCCAACCCCCACAACAGCGCCAGTCGCAGGGACCTGTGCTCGACTTCTTTGCCGATCTGGGGCCGGGGTTGATTACGGGTGCGGCCGATGACGACCCATCCGGCATCGCCACCTACTCCGTGACCGGAGCGGCGTTCGGCTACAGCCTGCTATGGACGGCGTTGTTCGCCTTTCCCCTGATGGCCGCCGTGCAGTTGATGTGCTCTCGGCTCGGAATGATCACCGGCCGGGGCCTGGCCGCTGTCGTTCGCCAGCGGTATTCCCGTTGGGTGTTGTGGGGCGCCTGCTTGCTGCTCACGGTCGCCAATGTGATCAATATCGGCGCGGACTTGGGCGGTATGGCGGACGCCATGCACATGATGACCGGAATCAGTGCCCTGTGGTGGACGCCGGCTTTTGCCGGATTCCTGGTGGCCATGCTCCTATGGACGTCCTATCGGGTGATCGCGCGGACTTTCAAGTGGCTCACGGTGGTGTTGTTCGCCTACGTGATTACGGCCTTTCTGGCGAAACCCGACTGGACACAGGTCCTGCGAGCGACCTTTGTGCCGGGAATGCGATGGTCGTCCGAATACCTCTCCGTGTTTGTTGGTGTCTTGGGTACCAGCATTTCACCGTACCTGTTCTTTTGGCAATCCTCTCAGGAGGTGGAGGAGGAGAGAGCGGAAGGAAAGAAGACGCTGTTTCAACGCCAGGGCGCAACGGTTGGGGAGTTGCGCCGCGCCCGGCGGGACGTGATCACGGGGATGTTCTTCTCTAACTTTGCGATGTACTTCATCATCCTGACCACGGCGGCGACCCTGCACGCCCATGGAGTCACGAAGATCGCGACGGCGCGTCAGGCGGCCGAGGCGTTGCGACCCCTGGCGGGAGACGCGGCATACCTGCTGTTTACGATCGGGCTGATCGGGACGGGAATGCTGGGCGTCCCCGTACTGGCGGGATCGAGTGCATTCGCGATCTCCGAAGCAATGGCATGGGGCGCCACGTTAGACCGCAAGCCGAGCGTGACACCGAAGTTTTATGCAGTGCTGGCGGTCGCGATGGCGCTCGGGGTGGGGCTCAATTACGCCGGGCTGAATGCGGTGCAGATGCTGTTCTGGTCGGCGGTAGTCAATGGTGTGTTGGCACCTCCGCTCATCGTGTTGGTTGTTTTGCTCACCTCGGACCGGAGCGTGATGGGTGACCACGTGAGCCCGCCACTCTTGAAATGGCTCGGCTGGATCACGGCGGGGGTTATGAGCGCGGCGGCAGTGGCTATGTTCGTGGCGGGCTAAGCACGAACTCGAGGTGGAAGGCCGACGTCAGCATTGTGGCCGCAATACAACCCGGCTTTCAGGCTTCGGCCAACGTCAGATCAGATGGCCTCGGGTAGGGTTTCAATCGTCCTTTTTTTCCCAAGGGTGGCCAAGAACGTGCTGGTCAGCAATCGGAGGCGGGAACGAAAATCGCGCTGACGGACCTACGGGGGCTATTTGTTGTTTCACCCCCGGCATTGCCGACCGAAGGAGGACGGCGTCAGGAAGGCAAAGGTTCGAGCGCCAAGCATGACCAATCAGAGCCAGGATATGCGTGGATCAGTCTGCCGACTCACAATGCGGTGCGGGGTTCTTGCCGTCTCCCCTGCTTTGCGGAGCACAAGGGGATGTTAAACCATCCATGAGAACAGCCTGGGTGCTCCGGCGTGATTTTCCGCGGCGTGCGTGGCGTTCCACCTGCGACCGCCGCGTGGATTCTCTTTGGCTGTGCACAAATGTGATCTCTGGAAGCGTAGCCATCTAAGGCCTTTGCCGATGAACTGTCCGCCGTTTGAGCGCCCGAATCGCAACACGTTTCCGGGGCGTCGAAATTACTTCCTGCCGTAGACTGGAACGGCGCGGCTGCGGAGGTCTCCCAAAAACCTCTATCGCACGCCATACGGAACTCACTGAACTGGTGAAGCCGCGTGGGCAATTCGTACAATTTCTTGAGCGATATCCTCAGGTGAAAGAACAAAATCTATACACCCGCTCGCTATTGCGCTCGCAGGCATATCTGGTTGCCCTGCTGTGTCGAGCTTCTGCGCGATGGTGATACCCCCCACCTCTTTTATTCCGCACAGCGCCGCGGCCCCATCGCCATCATAGCCAGAGACAATGACAGCGATGAGTTTGCCACCCCAGTGCTGTGTTAGGGAACGCAGAAATACCGTAATCACGTCGGGCCATCCCCTGGGCGTTGACATCGGTTTTAGACTGAACTTTCCATTAAGAACGTGCAGATCACGCTGTTCTGGGATGACGAACACACGGTTGGGCTGGATAAGTAGTTTTTCCGTGATCAGTTCAACCGGCATCTTGGTGTAGCGCGGGAGAATTTCGTGGAGCAGTGTGGCCACGGTCCTCAGGTGATTAACGATGACAATAGCAACCCCCATATCGGCCGGCAGATGCCGTAGCAAACGGGTATAGGCGTCGAGGCCACCGGCCGAACCTCCCACGCAAACAACAGGAAAATCTCTTGCAGTGCTCTCAGCTTTCATGGGCTATCACTCCGCTTCAGGTTCCATATTTCTAGCAATTTCCAGTATTCAACGTTCTACGGCGTGCCAGCGGCCACGCGTTGTCTTCGCCGCGGCGGACGACGGAACCCGACGAGAGCACCTCTCCCGGTTCCTTGTCCGCGTCCTTCGATTCGCTGGTGAGCGCCGACTGGTCCACGCTCAACGCTCCGCTGAGGAGTTTCACGTCCGCCGGGATGAGGTCGCCGGGCCGCACGCGAACGATGTCGCCGGGGACCAGCTCCCGGGCGGGAATGACCTGCCAGCTCGAATCGCGCCGGACCCGCGCACTGACCTGCAATCGCTTCCGCAGTGCTTCAACCACACCGGCAGCCCGGCGCTCCTGCATAAAGCTCAACACGGCGTTGATCACCAGCAGCGCGCCGACCACAGCAAGGTCCGAATATTTTCTGAGCACGGCCGACAGGACCATGATCAATTCGAGCATCCACGCCGAGATTCCCCAGAATTTCCGAAGGAATTTGAGGACCGGGTGCCCTTTTGTGCCACTTCGTTATAGCCGTACTCCTCCCGGCACACTTCGACCTCTGCGTGCGTGAGGCCGGTGTCGGGGTTGACGTGGAGCGCCGCAAGCGTGTCGGGAGCCGCCATGGCGGCGATGTCGGGGACCTTGCCCCTACGGCGGGTTTCCCCGTGATCGTCGGCATGTTGACCCTCCTCAGTGTGCAGCGACAACGGAGCGAGTCCCCTGCCCGCCGTACGTTCTGCCGGGGTCTCCGATTGTGCGCACAGATGCGACGAATGTTTCGTTTTTAGGCGGCTGCTTCGTTCAGGGGCGCCGAACCTGCACCCTTCCCCGAACCTTCCCGAAGGAAGCTCACCAGCTCGTGGTTTACTTCGTTCGCGTGGGTCCATGTGATGCAGTGCGGCCCGTCCTTCACCACCAAAAGCCGGGCTCCCTTGATCAGTTTGGCGGTCCGGAGCCCCGAGGCACTGATAGGGAGGATTCGGTCCGCGTCCCCTTGAATGACCAACGTGGGCACGTCGACGCGAGCCAAGTCCTTGCGGAAGTCCTCATGCCACGTCGCCACACAAGCGAGACGGCCGTAGCAGAGGCGCCAGCCGCGACGTTCCAGCCAGCCTGCACGACCTGCTCGCTGACCCGCTTCCCCAGCAGGAGATCCGTGTTGTAGAAATTCTTGAAAAACTCGCTGAAGAACGCGTACCGATCTGCGACGATGGCCTTCTCGATCCCCTCGAAGACACTGCCCTCCACGCCCTCCGGGTTGTCCGGCGTCTTCAACAGGAAGGGGGGAACCGCTGAAATGAATACCGCCTTGCTCACGCCCTTCGTTCCGTACTTCCCCAGGTAGCGCGCCACTTCGCCGCCGCCCATGGAGAATCCAGCCAGCGCGAAATCTCGTAGTTCGAGCTGCGTCACGACTCTGTGCAGGTCCTCGGCAAAGGTGTCGTAGTTGTAGCCGGTCGTGGGCTGGCTGGACTTGCCGAATCCTCTGCGATCATAAGTAACGACACGATGACCCGCAGCCAGAAGCGCCGTGCTTTGCTTTTCCCAGGAAGCGCCGCTCAGCGGATATCCGTGGATAAGGACAACCGGCTGACCCGAGCCATGGTCCTCGTAGTAGAGATCAATGTTGCCGGAGTTTTCCTTCCCGACCGCGATGTATGGCATTGAAATTGTCCTTTTCGTATTGGTGCGCGCGTTGATGTCGAGGACCCTTAGATCCCCCTGGGTTTCTCACGCTAGTGCTGAATGTGCGCTTCCAGGAACCACAACTGCTTGTCCGCTGTTCGCGAAATCTCGGTGAAGATGTCCGCGGTGGATTTGTCGCGGTGCTCGTCCGCAACGTCGATCGCCTTTCGGATATCGGTAGTGAATTTGGCATAGCGGTCGATCAGGGCTTTCAGGTGCATTTGTCCCTCTGTGGCTTCAACGGGATACTCGGGCAAGCGCGAACTGGCCGCCGCCATTCGCGCGGTTCCCATCGCCACCCCGCCCAGTGCGGTCGCCCTCTCGGCGATGAGGTCGATATAGGGGAACACCTCTGCTGCCAGTTGATCAAACAACAGATGAAGCTGGAAGAAGGTCGGTCCCTTCACGTTCCAGTGTGCCTGTTTGATTTGCGAATATAGGTCCGCCGTGTCGGCGAGGCATTCGTTGAGCAATTCGATGAGAGGCTCCCGATCGCTTTCAGGTAGGTCAATGTGAGTCGAAAACGTGGTTGTTGCAGTTTTCGGTGCTGGCATGTTGTAATTTCTTCCTTTCATTTCTTAGCGGCCCCGATAGCAGCACGGCAGCGGCCAAGTGCTTCTGGATGATATTTCGCCGGCGAATCGCCCTGCCGGCCGCCGCCCCTACCCCGACGCGCCAGGCGGGCCCACCGAACGCGGCCGCGTGATCGCGCAGTTTGACGGGACGTTACCTCCAACGACTGGCAGTCAGCAGCTCCCTTGCAGAAAACTGGAGAAGTGGTGAGCGCAGATCGTCTCCTCAGCGGAATATGCCCAGCACTTAGGCGCTGAGGAGAATCAACAGAATCGTCCTCAGTCCCATTCCCACGCCTCCGCGGGCGCCCCAGCGGCTCGGTTGGGCAGATGTTATGCCTTTCTGTCTGCTATAAGGAGTACAACGCCGCCAATGAGCGCCACCGCGCCAAAGATGGGAGGCAGCGGAACGTCGTGTGTCTTTTCGCGCGTAGCGTGAATCGGTCCGATGTCGACGATCTTTTCCCTGGTTGTGTACGTAAAGCCGCCCCACGCAAGACCGAATAGACCAAGTGCAACCAGGATCATCCCAAGCACTTTGTTCACGGCGGCCCTCCTTTGGCGGCGGTGGCTAGAAGCAGTGACGGAGCAAAACTAAACCACTATCTTCAAGCCGAGCATGTGCACGGCGGCGAGAATCGGCTCAGTTACTTCTCGAGTACCTTTTCAATTTGGCCGACTTTCTTTTGGACTTTGCCGGCTAGTTTTTCGTTTTGGCCTTTGGTTTCCAGGTTGGCGTTGTCCGTGACCTGTCCGGCTGTTTCTTTGACGTTGCCTTTCAGTTCATGAAGATCGCCTTTGATCTGATCTTTCGTGCTCGGTTTCATTTGGTTTCTCCTCTTTCTCTTTCGAGAACTTTCCACTAAAAGCTGTTTCTGGTATTCGGTGAGTCGCTCTTCTGCTCTTCGGCCTAGCCCAGCCGCTTGAATGAATGCAACGTAGTGTCCGATCACACCTCGCGCACTGCCGCATTATCCTGCATCATTGCAGGTCGAGGGCCTGGTCAAATTGCCAACGACCGCTTATCCGCGCCAACGAGAATATCCCCACCCTCCGCCACCGAGTAGAAACACCACTAGAAGAACAATCAATATGGTCGTCATTTCGCACCTCTTCAGGGTTCATGCAATGCAGATTGAGGACCAACGCCGAATGTATGCGAACACGAGGTAGAATGCCGACAGTCCGCAAGTGTTAGGTGCAGCTTTTGCTGTCGATTAGGCAAGAAACACCGAAAGTGCTGAGTTCTGTAAATTGCTCCTCGACGGAAAGTCCGCTGCGACGAACATTATCCGGTCGCCGACGCCGAGCATGGCCGCCAAAGAATTCGGAGATGGTCGCTGCTGATCGGATGCCGCTACCTGCCTGATTCCTCGTGTATGCTCCGCTGCCGAACAAATCCTACGGGCCCCGCGCCGCCCTACGAATTCCTCAACGTCGACCAGAAGTATTCCTGGCTGAAAGCTCCGCGCTATGAGAACGACGTCATGGAGCTCGGGCCTTTGGCGCGTTTCGTAGTCGCCTATGCCGCCGGCAAGCAGCCCGCCAAAGGATTGGTGGATCCGTCCTGGCTTTCGTCCGAGAGCCACGGTCAGCGATCCAGAGGTTGGGCCGGTGACGCAGGCCGGCGGAAGGTGGGCAGCGATCCCGATCACCCCCTAGTAACGCCGGTGCGTTTGCCTGAGCATCTCACTGACCCACAGATTCCTCCTACGAGGCAAAATACACGGCGTCGAGCCAAGAGTCTCGATCGATACGCGCCAACGCAGGCAAAACGGAAGCTCATTGCAGCTAAGCGGACCACCCTTGATAAAGCGCCGCTACAGCCCGAGCCTCCCGCGCGAACCGTTCGCGGAACGCCTCTTTGGAAACCTAAATCGAAACCGTCGGTCCAGCCGCGTGTCCGAACCGCTCCTCGAATACCGACCCGTTCCGCCTCAGGCGTACTTCAGCAGCGCCTTGAACCCGTAGTCCATATGGTGCTGGATATGGCAATGAAACAGCGTCGGCCCTGGTTGGTCGGCGGTGAAGTCCACGCTCACCCGGCCATACGAGGGAGCCACCACCGTATCCTTGATGATGCCCGCCGTTGCCCTGCCGTAGATCTCCGCGATCTCGAGCTGATGCCGATGCAGGTGCAGCGGATGCGAATCGTCCGTCCGGTTGCGGAACGTCAGCCGGTAGCGCGCGCCCTGCTTCAACACGAACTCCCGGTCGTGCGGATAAGGCGTACCATTCACCGTGAACAGGTTGAACTTCCCGGCCCCGCGCGGCACCTTCTCGAAAATCATCTCCAGCCGCTCCGCTGGCGCCGGTCCTGATGCCGCCTTGCCGAACATCGTGTAATCCCATCCCGATTGCGGTGGCGGCATCC